>DATDMD010000172.1:0-25053 GCA_036518975.1 Baekduia sp. | reverse complement strand
GAGGTCTACTGGCAGGAAGGCGGCGGCGCGGCCGGCGCCTGCGCGGTCGCCCGCGACCGCCGCGGCACCTGGTTCGACCCGCTGCTCGTCGACGCGCTCTGCGCCACCGAGGGCGACCACGCGTTCTGGGCCTCGCTGGAGCGGCCGCGCGTGGCGACGCTCGAGCCGGGCGACCGCGTCCTGCACACCGACGCGGCCGGGCTGGACCGGATCGCCGCCGCGTTCGCCGGGATCGTCGACGCCAAGACGCCGTACACCGCGCGCCATTCGGAGGGCGTCGCCGAGATCGCGGTGAGGGTCGCCGCGCGGCTCGGCTTCGACGCCGACGCGCTGCGCGAGCTGCGCCGCGCCGGGCTGCTGCACGACATCGGCAAGCTCGGCGTCTCCAACCGGATCCTGGACAAGCCCGGCAAGCTCGACGCCGGCGAGTGGGCGACGATGCGCCGCCACCCGACCTGGACGCTCGAGATCCTGCGGCGCATCCCGGCGTTCGCGGACCTCGCCGAGGTGGCCGCCAACCACCACGAGAAGCTCGACGGCTCGGGCTACGGGCGCGGCCTGGCGGCGCCGGACCTGACGCGGCCGGCGCGGATCCTGGCGGTCGCGGACATCGCCGAGGCGCTGACGGCCGACCGCCCGTACCGCGGGCCGCTGCCGGCCGACGAGGTGCTCGCGATCATGCGCCGGGACGCGGGGACGACGCTGGACCCCGAGGCCTTCGCCGCGCTCGAGGAGCTCCTGCCGGCCTGGTGCGCGCGGGCCGCGGCGCCGGCGCTGGCCCGCGCCGCGTGACGTGCCGGCCGCGTGACGTGCCGGCCGCGTCAGCGCGCCCAGCTCGGCAGCACGTCCCACGCGTCGATGCGCAGGTGCTTGAGCGTCGCGAGTGTTCGGAGCGTGGAGGCCAGCGGCGCGGACGCGACGAGGTCGCCGCAGCGCAGGGCGCTGGCCGGGTCGAGCTTGCCGATGAACCAGCGGTAGGCGTCCTCGGCGCTGCAGCGCAGCTCCAGGTCGACCCCGGCCGCGGGCGGCGCCGTGCGCACCAGCTGCGCCCGTCCCCCGCGCAGGTCGAGCACGAGCGCGGCCGCCGGGTCGTGGACGGCGAAGCGCACCACGCCGTCGACCAGCGCCAGGCGGGCGCGCAGCGCCGGGTCGCCCGCGAGCGCATCCCGCACCCGGCCGCCGAGCTCGACCCAGACCGCCTCGGCGTCGGCGAACCGCGGCGCGTCGCGCTCGGCGCGCAGGTGCGCCAGGACGTCGGCCGCGTTGCGCACCGGCGGCAGCGCGCGCAGGCGCTCCAGGCGGACGTCGGCGAACGCGTCCCCGCGCGCGGCGTCGCGCTCCACCAGCGCGGCGTAGTGCGTGTCGGCCGCCGGGCCCCAGGTGACCGTCGCCGCCTCGCCCTCCCAGTCGCGCGGCGCGATCCGCAGCAGCCAGCCGGCGCCCTCCGGGTCGCGCGCGAGCAGCCCCGGGTCGTCCACCAGCTTGGGGTTGACGGCCAGGACCGAGCCGCCGACCGGCGCCCAGACGCCGAACGTCCCGGCGGCGACGCGGACGGTGGCCACGAGGTCGCCGGCCTCCAGGCATGCGCCCGGCGCCGGCAGCGTGAGCTGGGGCTCGCCGCCGAGGTCGCCGGCCAGCGCCCGCGTGATGCCCACGACGACGGCGCCCAGGGCGGTCTCGACCCACAGGTGGGCGTCGAGCGCGATCCCGCGCGACGCGCCGCCGAACGCGGCCGGGTCGACCGTCGGGACCCGCCGCGCGATCGGCGCGCCCACGGCCCCCGGCGCCCGCCGGGTCGGCCAGGACGGCGCCGGCGTCCAGAGGTCGTCGGGCAGCGGCGCGCCGTGGCGCGCCGCCTCGTCGCTCAGCCGGTCGGCCGCCACCAGCGGGACGCCGTAGCGCTCGGCGGCGCGCGCGAGCGCCTCGCGCTGCTCGTAGGCCGCACGGTCCGGCAGCGCCAGCGCGGTCACGCACGCGTGCGCGGCCCGGAAGCCCGAGCGGTGGACCTCCAGGTCGCCCCACGCCGCGATGGCCCCGACCGCCTGGTCGGCGCGGAAGTCCAGCCGCCGGTCGCCCGGATCGGTCAAGGCGTACAACCCGCACATGCAGTCGGCGACCGGCGGCTGATGGCGCACGTCGCGCGCGCAGACCGCGGAGTTGGTCCCCGGCTCCCACGGCAGCGCCGTGAACGTCCACGGCCGCAGCAGCCCGTCGTCCTCGATGTGCCACGCGCGGTAGCCGACGACGGCCTCGACGAAGTCCGGCGCGCCTTCAGGCATGTCCCTCCACCGCCGTGCGAGCGAACGTCACGCCGGGACCGGCTCGCCGCGCTCCGGAGCCTCGACGGGCTCGCGCTCCACCGGCTCGGCCTCGCGCTCCGGCGCGGCCGGCGCCTGGGCGGGGCCGGGCAGGCGCAGGGGCTCGACGCGGATGCGCCGGGAGGGACCGGGGAGATCGAGGCAGACCGTCACCGCGGGCAGACTACGGAGCGGACCAGATGGCACCCCGAGGGCCGTCGCGGGTTTGCAGCGCCTTTTGCACCGACGCCGGACGTTTGATCCGCGCGCGATGAGGAACAACACACAGCCAGCCCCCGACTCCCCCGCCCCCGTTTCGTGCCCGACCAGCTCACCGTCGACATCGATCGCCACCGCACCGCCCCGGCCTCCGCGCGCCGAGCCGTCGAGCGCTTCGGCGAGCGCGGCGCGCTCGACGAGACGGTCGTCCCCGACGTCAAGCTCCTCGTCTCCGAGCTGATCTCCAACAGCGTCAAGTACGGGCGCGACGGCCAGGTCACGCTGATCCTGCGGACCGACCGCCCGGGACACGTCTACGTCGAGGTCGTCGACCAGGGCGTCGGCTTCGTCCCCGTCGCGCGCGACCGCCCGAAGACCGAGCCCGGCGGCTGGGGCCTGCACATGGTCGAGGCGCTCACCGACCGCTGGGGCGTGCGCGAGGGCTCGACGCACGTCTGGTTCGAGATCGACCGGCGCTGAGCGGCGCCGGCGGCAAAGACCGACCCCTACATGATCACCGCCTGGCGCACGGCGGCGCCGGCGGCGAGGCGGTCGAAGCCCTCGTTGAGGTCGTCGAGCGCGATGCGGTGGGTCAGGAGCTCCTGGACCGGCAGGTCGCCGTTCTTGTAGGCCTCGACGAAGTGCGGGATGTCGCGCTTCGGGACGCAGGAGCCGAGGTAGGAGCCCTTCAACGTGCGCTCCTCGGTGACGAGGCTGACGGCCTGGATGTCGAGGCGCTGCTCGGGGTGCGGGAGGCCGACCGTGACGGTCACGCCGCCGCGCCGGGTCGCCTCGTAGGCCTGGCCGAGCACGCGGGCGCTGCCGACCGTCTCGATGACCTTGTCGCCCCCGCCGCCCGTCACCTCGCGGATCGCGGCGACCGCGTCCTCGCCGGCGTGGATCGGCGTGGCGCCCAGGCGCGCCGCGTGGTCGAGCTTGTCCTGGACGACGTCGACCGCGACGACCTCCGCGGCGCCCGCCATCCGCGCGCCGAGCAGCGCGGCCAGGCCGACGCCACCCAGGCCGAAGACCACGACCCGGTCCTCGGGCCGGACCTGCGCCGCGTTGACGGCCGCGCCCACGCCGGTCAGGACCGCGCAGCCGAACAGCGCCGCGATCTCGTACGGCAGCTCGGCGTCGACCTTGACGGCGGAGGCCGCCGACACCACGACAACCTCCGCGAACGCCGACACCCCGAGGTGGTGGTGCAGCGGCGCCTCCCAGCGGCGCTCGCCCGACAGCAGCACGCCCGCCGCGTTGGCCGCGGCGCCCGGCTCGCACAGCGCGGCGCGGCCGGCGCGGCACGGCCCGCAGTCGCCGCACGTCGGCACGAACGACAGGACGACGTGGTCGCCGGCGGCGAAGCCCGGCGTGTCGCCGCCGGACGCCACGACCTCCCCCGCCGCCTCGTGGCCGAGCACCATCGGCATCACGCGGGGACGCGAGCCGTCGATGACCGACAGGTCGGAGTGGCAGAGCCCGGCGGCGCCGACCTTCACCAACAGCTCGCCGGGGCCCGGACCCGCCAGCTCCAAGTCCACGATCTCCAGCGGCGCCGACTCGGCGTACGGCTTGGGCAGCCCCATCTCGCGCAGCACCGCGCCCCGGACCTTCAGGTCGCGAACCGTAGCGAGCGCTCTGCGCGAGTCATACGGCGATCGCCTCCAGCGCGCCGCGGATCGGGTCGGGGATCGGGACCGGGCGGCGCGTCTCGCGGTCCACGAACACGTGCACGAACCAGCCGGTCGCGGCGGGCACGGTCGGCTCCGCGCCGCCGCCGAACAGGCCGATCTCGTACTTGACGGAGGACTTGCCCAGGTGGCCGACGCGCAGCCCCGCGTGCACCGGCTCCGGGAACACGATCGCCGCGGTGAACGCGCAGTGCGACTCGGCGCACAGCCCGATCGCCGGCCCGTCGATGATGTCCAACCCACCCGAGTTGATGAGGTACTCGTTGATGATGGTGTCGAAGAACGCGTAGTACTGGACGTTGTTGACGTGGCCGTAGACGTCGTTGTCGTACCAGCGCGTCGGGATCGTCATCAGGTGCGGGTAATCGCTGATCTCCGTCATGTCCTGTCGCGCATGAGCCGGCGGACCTGCTCGTCGTCGGTCGACGCCGGCGTGGTGGTCGAGAGGAAGTCGTGCAGGACCGCGACGAACCGGTCCGGGTCGTCGTTGAACGGGAAGTGCCCGGCGCCGGGGAAGACCTCGAAGCGGCTCCCGGGCATCGCCTCGTGCGCCGCGCGGCCGTGCGCGACGGGGATCATCCGGTCGCGCTCGCCCCACACGATCAGCGACGGGATGTGCGCCGCGAGGTAGAGGCGGTCGCTGGCGTCGACGAACTGCCCGGCCGGGTCGATGACCGAGCGCGCGGTCTGGACGAACGCCCGCCGGGCGCTCGCGTCGCCGAGCGACTCGAAGCCCTCGACCACGCCCCGCACGTCGGCGTTGGCGCGCACGCCGAGCCGGCCGAGGACCGAGCCCGCCGTGGCGCCGGCGTAGCGCAGCGGCGAGGAGAACAGCAGCGGCAGGACGTACTCCGAGCCGGGCAGGGTCGCCGCGCGCAGGACGAGGTGGACCTCGCTCCCGAGCCCGCCCGAGTCCACCAGCACCAGCCGCGACAGCCGCTCCGGGAACTGGTAGGCGAACTGCATCGCGACGCCGCCGCCCAGCGAGTGGCCGACGATGGTCACCCTCGGGAGGTCGAGCGCGACCACCAGGTCCCGCAGCCCGGACGCGTAGGCGCCCAGCGAGTAGTCGCCGCGCGGCTTGGCCGACCGCCCGTGGCCGAGCAGGTCCGGGGCGATGACGTCGTAGTGCTCGGCGAGCGCGGGCATGACGGTCCGCCACGTCCGCGAGCTGGACGTGATCCCGTGGACCAGCAGCACGGGCTCGCCCGCCCCCGCCCGATGGTAGGTGACGGGATGGCCGTGCAGCTCGATCTCCATGGCGGAGGACGCCGACACCCTGGCCGCAACATATCGCGCTGGCGTTGCGCGGACGCCTCTCCTCACGCCGCTAGGGCGCCGCGAACCCCGCCGTCTGGCCGGCGTAGACCGGCGCGCCGCGCGGCGAGTCCAGCGACACGCTGTAGGTCCCCGCAGGGGCCGAGGCGGGCGCGACCAAGGTGTAGGACGTGCCGTCCGCGCTGACGGCGGCGGTCGTCACCGGATCCTGCGTGTAGCGGTCGAAGCAGCCGACGGGCACGCCGATCTGGTTGGGCGGCGTCAGCGCCCCGGTCGTGCTCGCGCCGCCGTCGCAGATGCGGCCGAGGTCGCGGTCCAGCCGCACCTTGCGGCCGGGCTGGGCCGGCGCGATCGTGCCCGTGACCTGCAGCCGGCCGTCGGCCTGCCGCGTCGCGCTCGCGGTCACGTGCACGTAGGTCTGCACGTAGGTGGCGTCCGCGGTCGGGATGGCGGCGCCGGTCGACGCGGCCTGCGTCGTCGCGGCCAGGAACCGGCGCGGGACCGGCGAGCCCGGGATCGGGATCGTCGCCGTGCCGTCCGCGCCCGTCGTTGCCACCGCGCCGGTGGGCGCCGGCGTCGGCACCGGGTCGCTCGTCCCGCCGGCGGTCGCCGCCAGCAGCTCGACCGGCACGCCGGGCACCGGCGCCGGCGCGCCGGACAGGGCGGTCCGCGTCACCGCCTGGCGCGTCAGCGCGACCACGGCCGACGGGTCGCTGTCGACGAACACCGGCTGCGGCGTGACGTCGAGCGCGAGCGCCGGGATCAGCAGGCGGGTCGCCACGGCCCACGGGTCGTCGCCGCCGACGACGACGCACGGGCAGCTCCCGGTGCCCTCCTGGCCCTCGGCCTGCGCGTAGTACATCCGGCCCCGGTCGCGCGAGAACGCGCCCTGCAGGTCGACGAACGCCCGCGCGTCGGACCGCGAGCGCGTCGACGGGTTCCAGCGCGTGAACACGTTGGCCTGCCGGATCCCCGCCCGCGACGTGTAGAGGTAGGACCCGTCGAACGCGATCGACCCGATGAAGTTGCTCTCCTCGCCCTGGGCCTCGCGCTGCAGCGTCCGCGACGCGCCGCCGCCGACCGGCACCACGCGCGCCTCGGTCGCACCGCTGCCGTACGTCACGGGCGGGTGGGCGAGCACGCCGACCCAGGTCGAGGTCAGGTCCAGCTGGGAGATGCGCGCGCAGTGGCCGCGGTCCAGCCGGCGCGACGAGCCGCCGGGCGACGTGCGCACGTACGGCACGTCGCACGACCCGTCACGCAGGGTGTAGGCCAACCGCGAGCCCTCGACCGCCAGCGCCGGTGACCCGCCGCCGTGGTAGGGGATGTGCGCGACGACGGACGCGGTCAGCGTGCCGGACCCGCGCAGGAGCGCGGAGCGGACGGCGCACGCGTGCGACCGCGTGGAGCAGCTCTCGGTCCACGCGACCTGCGCGCCGCCCCCGCCGCGCCGGGCGCCGACGTCGAAGACGGCCGAGGCCGGCGGGCGCAGCGACGTCGTCCGCGCGCCGCCGCCGCCCGCGCGCACGACCAGGCGCCCGTCGTCGCCGCGCCACGCGGCGTAGCCGCTGTCGGCGACGACCGGCGTGCCCTTGGCGCTGGCGCCGACCGGCGTGTCGGCCGCGGCCGGGGCGGCGGCGCACAGCAGCGCCGCGAGGGCGATCAGGAGGGCGGAGCGAGCATGGGACGGCATGGACACTGAACTGCCCGCACGCCCCGGAGGTCACGCCAGACCGCCCAAAGGGATGACGACAGATCAGCCCTTGGGTGGATGCGCGCGAGCCGTCCGGCGCTCTAGCGTCACCCGGTCAGCAGTACGGAAACTGGAGGAGCGGCAATGGGTCGGAAGTCCCTCGTCGGGCTGGTGGTCGCGCTGTGCGCGGCCCTCGCTGGCCCCATCTCGGTGTCGAGCGCATCGACGCATCGGCCACACAGCGCGAAGGCCCGGAAGGCCGAGCGCGCCAAGCTGCTGCGCGCCGTCAAGAAGGACCCGAAGGTCATCAACCGGCGCTCGTTCGTCAAGCGCGCGTCGCTGGTGAACTTCCGGCTGCCGATCACCGTGCGCCTGCGCGGGTCCACCACCTCGACGAACCCCAACCGCGCCAACATCGACCTCGGCGCGTCGCTCGGCCAGCGCACGCTCGGCCTCGGCGGCGACCTGTCCGGCGAGCTCGTGTTCCACGACAGCTACGACGGCGGCGCCCTGGGCAACGTGGACCTGACGCTCACGCCCGGCCCGAAGGCCCTGACCACGACGTCGATCCCCCTGCTGTGGAACACGGACGTGACCAACCCCACCACGTCGATCGCGCCGACCTTCAACCTGGCCGCCGGCGTCGGCGGCTGCGGCAACTTCGCCGGCAACAGCCCGGTCACGGTCGCGGGCCAGCAGACCGTCCCGTACTGGTCGACGCAGAGCGTCTTCGACGCGGCCGGCGCGCCGTCGGGCTACGTGCCCGACACGCCCGGCATCGACGACCCGGCGCGCCTCGTCGCCTCCGCCGCCGTGGGCAGCTCCGAGAACCTCGGGCCGTCGTCCACCCCGTTCCCCTACAGCTCGCAGTCCACGCCGGGCGCCTTCACGCAGCCGCCGAGCGTCGGCGACTCGGTCCTGCGCACCGCGCCGCTGTCGCTGAAGATCGCGACGCCGGGCACCGAGGTCCAGCAGACCGACGCCTCCAACAACGGCGTCCAGGGCTCGCAGAACATCGTGATCGGCAAGTCCGGCGGCCAGGCCAACCTGTTCGGGAACATCCCGGGCAAGGCCTATGGGATCGACGTCACGCTGTCGCTCGCGACGCGCCTCACCTCGATCCTGCGCGCGGTCGACCCGGACTACGTGCCGCTGATCGGCGACAAGCCGTGGCCGACGACGTGGTCGGCGTGCCGTCAGGCCTACACCGGCGCCGTGCAGAACTACATCCCCGGCGTGCGCCTGCAGGGCAACCTGAAGATCTCGCCGGGCATCACGTCCGACGGCGCGCTGCGCATCGCCAAGGCGACGCTCGCCACCCAGCAGCCGGCGCAGATCGCGCTCGCCGCGTGCCTGTACCCGTACTCGCTGTACACGGCCGAGAGCAACAGCTCGGACACGGTCGGGCAGACGGTGAACAGCTGGGCGGCGGGCGGGAGGCTGCCGACCAACGAGTTCGTCGCCCGCGCCGCGCCGACGAGCGTCGACTGCGGCAGCACGCCGACCAAGCTCGTCCAGGACGCGCCGACCCTCGACATCGCCGCGGCGCAGGCCGCCGACGGCTACACCACGACCGTCGACGGCAAGCGCGTCTCGGTCGCGGGCGAGCTGAACGTCACGCAGGTCTCCGCCGACATCCTGATCGGCGACAAGGACGCGCCGGCGCCGTCGCACCCGTCCGCCGCCAGCTACCTGGCGCTGGGCGACTCGATGGCCTACGGCTACCAGGCGGCCAAGTTCAACAGCCAGCTGCCGACGCCCAACCCGGCCTCGTTCAACACGGGGTACGTGGACGTGTTCGCCCAGCACATGCAGCAGGCCAACCCGGGCCTGGTCGTCGTCAACGACGGCTGCCCCGGCGAGACCACCGGCTCGCTCGTCAGCGGGTTCAACCCGGCGGGCGGGCTGTGCGGCCGCGGCTCCGGGTTCCCCTACCCGTGGCTGCACCACCCCTACGCCGCCGGCCAGAGCCAGCTCCAGAACGCGGTGTCCTACCTGTCGACCCACAGCACGACGACCAGCCCGATCACGCTGAACATCGGCGCGAACGACCTGCTCGTGTTCCTGTCGGGCTGCGGGTTCGGCACCGCCGGCTACAGCGCGTCGTGCGTCGCCAGCGGCATGAACGGCGTCCAGAACACGATCGTCGGCAACACGCGGACGATCCTGGACCAGCTGCAGGCCGTGACGCCGGCGTCGGCGAGCAACTACGTCGTGATGGGGCTCTACAACCCCTACCCGACGCTGCTCAACGTGGCGGGATCCAGCGGGGACGCGGTGATCGCCGGCCTCAACGCGAAGATCAAGGCGGTGGCGGAGGAGCACGGAGCCCACTTCGTCAACCCGCTGCCGATCTTCAACCCCGCGGGCGCCGCCGGCGGGTCGGAGACGGGCGACGTCCCGACCGTGTGCGCGCTCACGCTCATGTGCCCGGGCGGCACGTACAACCCGGCCACGGGTGACATCCACCCGTCCGACAAGGGCTACGCCGCGCTGGCGTCCCTGTTCGAGTCGGCGTCGGGCCTGTAGGTCGCAGGAGGAGGAGGAACGCCCACCCGGGCTCGCCGTGGCTGAGGTATGAATTCGGCGAGCCCGGGTGTCCGGCGTCTGGGCAGACGGTACCTGGGCGCGTCGCCGGGCGGCCTCACCCACCGAGGATGATCCCGCCTCACCCTGCCGCGGTCCACGATCCGCGCATGGCTACCTCCTCACCGCGCGCCGGGGGCTACGACGACGCCGGCCTCAACGGCTGGCAGGCGTTCGCCGGGATCATCCTGTTCCTCAACGGCACCTTCGGGTTCCTCTACGGCCTCGCCGCGGTGCTCAACGACCAGGTCGTCACCGCGGGCGGCGGCACGGGCGTGACGGTCTGGGACTTCACGGGCTGGGGCTGGATCCACATGGTCGTGGGCGTGCTGATGGCCGGCACGAGCGTCGCCCTGTTCATGATGAAGGGCTGGGCGCGGTTCTTCGCGATCGTCTTCTGCATGCTGAACGTCCTCGTCCAGTTCGGGACGATCTCCGCCTTCCCGCTCTGGGCGCTGCTGGTCATCGCCCTCGACGTGGTGATCATCTACCAGCTGAGCGTGAACTGGGCGCCCGACGAGATCGCGCGCTAGCGGCCGCCGGCGCCGTCGAGCAGGCGCGTCGGGAACGAGCCCTTCAGCAGCCATCCGCCGTCCTCCAGGCGCTCCACGTCGCCGCGGCGCACGAGCTCGCCGACCGCCTGGCTGACCGTGGGCCGCTGGGCGCCGACGAACCGCGCCATCATGGTGTGGTTGATCGGGATCGGGACCAGGACGCCGTCGGGCGTCACGCGGCCGAAGCGCTCAGCGAGGCCCCAGAGCGAGAGCAGGACGCGGTCGTCGATCCGGACGACCTGGTTGATCAGGAGGCGCAGCGACGCGCTCGTCGCCCGGCCCATCACGCGCCCGGTGACCTGCCCGAGGATCGACGGCCAGCGCGCGGCCCGGGCCGCGAAGGCGCCGTCGAGGATCGCGAGGCGCACCGGCGCGAGCGCCTCGAAGCGCAGGTCCGGCGACAGCGCGGCGGCGTGGCGATCGGTCGGCCACGGCCTGGTCAGGTCGCCCGGGCCGAGGATCTCCAGGCTCGCGCGCTTGCCGATCCTGACGTCGCGGGCCAGCACGCCCTCGAGCAGCAGCATGCCCAGCTCGGCCGGGACCGCCGCCCACGTCGCCTGCGCGTCCCAGCGCCCGCGCGGGATCGAGAGGGTCGCGACGACGAGCTCGCGCTCGGCGAGCTCGAACGCCACGGGGTCCAACCCCTGGCCGAGGTCGGGGTCGGCCTCGAGCACGCGCACTGAGCCGTTCATCATGGAGGCTTCAATACATACCGCACGACCGCGGCCACGCAAGGCGCGGGCCGCGGTCGAGGCGCGGACGGGGCGGTCCGCGGTTTGGCTCAGTCGCGCGCCATCGCGGCGGCGAACTGGCGTTCGAGGTCGAGGTACACGTCGTTGGCGACGTTGACCTCCACCTCCAGGATCTCGCCGCCGCGGAAGTCGTAGCCGCCCGCGTACTCCCGGCTCACGGGGTCGCTGGAGTCGCGGCCGATCGACAGGCCCTCGCCGCACAGGGCGAAGTGGCCGGGTTGCGTCTTCCACGCCGACTCGCCGACGACCTGGTCGTCGATGTAGAGCTTGGCGGTGCCGAGCGTCTCGTGGCGGTCGCCCAGCTTCTCCTTGACGAACTCGACGCCGAGCACGTGCCGGCCCGGGCCGACCGCGCGGTCGGAGACGAGCTGCTGCTCGGGCGGGATGCCGATGAAGTTGTAGGTGTACCAGAGGTTGCCGTCCTTGAGGAACAGCGCGTGCCCGCCGAAGCGCGCACCCTGGGCGAAGATCACGCCCTGGGCCTCGCCGTCGGCCACCTCGACCTGCGCGAGGATCTTGTAGGACCGCCCGCGGGTGTTCGCCGCAGCGAACTCCGGGACCTCGATCGTGCCGGGGTAGTACTTGTACACGCCGCCCGGCGGGATCAGCGCCGCCGGCATGACCGCGACCAGCTCGGCGGTGGTGCGGTCGTCGAGCGGCAGCACGTCGTACTTGCCGGCCTCCACGTACCAGAGGTCGACGAGCTGCTTGACCGGACCGACCAGATCACCAGGCCGGCGACGACGTCGGGCCGCAGGAACGCGCGCGGGTAGTCCGCGATCCACGACGGGACGAGGCGTCGTCGTGCCCTGCTCTGCACGGCGACGCTCGCGTCCATGGCCGCCACGTTCGCGGCCGATCGGGTGACCGCGCCTCACCCGCGGCGTGTGGTGCGCCCCGATCGGGTAGTCAGCGTGCCGTGGACCCGCACGTGATCGTTTTGTTCGGCGCCACCGGCGACCTCGCCGGGCGCAAGCTCTGGCCGGGGCTGGTGCACCTGCGCCAGGCGGGGCTGCTGCCCGACGACTTCCGCGTCATCGCGTCGGGACGCAGAGCTCCCGACGCGCCGGTCTGGCCGGACGAGCTCGCCGACCGCACGTCGTTCGTCGCCGCCACCGCCGAGGACGGCGCGGCGCTGGCCGGCGCGGTGCGCGACGCCCGGAAAGCGCTCGGCGACGCCTCCCGGACCTTGTTCTACATGTCGGTCCCGCCGTCGGCGATGAAGCCGATGGTCGGGATGCTCGGCGCGGCCGGCCTGTCCGACGAGCGCGCGCGGATCGTGATGGAGAAGCCGTTCGGCCGCGACCTGCAGACCGCCAAGGACCTCAACGCCGCGCTGCACGAGCACTTCGCCGAGGACCAGATCTTCCGCATCGACCACTTCCTCGGCAAGGAGGCGGCGCAGGACATCCTCGCGCTGCGCTTCGCCAACGGGCTGTTCGAGCCGATCTGGAACCGCGAGCACGTCGCGGCGGTGCAGATCGACATCCCCGAGGCGCTCGGGCTGGAGGGCCGCGCGTCGTTCTACGAGGAGACGGGCGCGTTCCGCGACATGGTGGTCACGCACCTCTCCCAGATCCTGGGGTTCGTCGCGATGGAGCCGCCGGTGTCGCTGGACGCCCAGCACCTGCGCGACGCCAAGGCGGCGGCGTTCGACGACGTGCGGCCGCTGGAGCCCCACGAGGTCGTCTACGGCCAGTTCGACGGCTACCGCGACGAGCACGGCGTCGACCCGTCCTCGACGACGGAGACGTTCGTGGCGCTGCGCGCGTTCGTCGACAACGACCGCTGGCGCGACGTCCCGTTCCTGCTGCGCACCGGCAAGGCGCTGGCCGAGCGCCGCAGCGTGGTCGCGCTGACGTGCCGCGGGCCGGGCACCGACATCTTCGACGGTGACCACCGGCCCAACGAGGTGGTCTTCGAGCTCAACGACGACCCGGAGCTGACGGTCGACGTCCGGGTCAAGGAGCCGGGCCCGCGCGAGGCGGTCAAGAGCGCCGCGCTGACGCTCGACGTCGAGCGCGCGCTCAACGAGCACGGCCTCGAGGCCTACGAGCGGCTGCTTCACGACGTCATGATCGGCGACCACCTGCTGTTCACCCGCGCCGACGAGGTCGAGCGGCTGTGGGAGTGCGCCGCGCCGCTGCTGGCGTCCCCGCCCGCCCCGTTGTCCTACAAGAAGGGCTCGTGGGGCCCGGACGCGGCGCTACGCCTCGCCGACCCGGTTGGCTGGCGCCTGCCGGAGCGCGACCACTAGCGTCCGCGCCGCGGCCAGCGCGGCCCGGGCGACCGCGCGCGGGTCGCGGATCTGCGCCTGGGCGATCGCGCCGTCGAAGATCAGCGCGAGCTCGTCGGCCAGCTCCTCGGCGTCGTCCGTCGCCAGGCCGGCGGCGCGCGCGCCCGTCGCGAAGACGTCGCGCGTGGCGGCCTTGTGGCGCGCGGCGACCGCGACCGCCGGGTGGCCCGGGTCGTGCAGCTCCAGGCTCGCGCTCATGAACGGGCAGCCGTGGAACGACGGGCCGGTGAACCACGGCTCGAGCATCGCGAACGGCGCCAGCAGCCGCGCCCACGGGTCCTGGCCCGCGCGCTCGATCGCCGCCGCCAGCGCGGCGCGCGCCGGTGCGTCGGCGCCCTCCAGCGCGGCGACGACGAGCTCGTCCTTGCTGGTGAAGTGGCGGTAGAGCGTCATCTTGCCCACCTCCGCCTCGGCCGCGATCCGGTCGACGCTGACCGCGCGGATCCCCTAGCGCCAGAACAGGCGGCCGGCCGCCTCCAGCACGCGCTCGCGCGCCGCGCTCACGGCGTGAAGACCAACTTGGTGTAGTCGTCGAGCAGCGCGTCGACCGCGTCGTCGAAGGCGACGGTCCGCGTGGTCACCGGCGCGACGTCCAGCGTCCCGGCCGCGAGCAGGTCCAGCACCTTGGGCGCGTCGCGGCGGGCGTGCGTGCGGCCGGTCGTGAACGTCGCGTTCATCACGTACATCTGCAGCAGCGGGAACGGCGGGACGCGCGCCTGGTCGAAGTGGATCGCCGTCGAGGTGCAGACGCCGTCGCGGTCGAGGCTGCCGACGGCGAGCGCGAGCGCCTCCGGCGTGGCGGCGGCCTCGACGGTGATCGGGTAGCGCGCGTCGACGCCCTCGGGGACGGCGTCGAGCGTCCGGGCGCCGTAGGCGCGCTCCGCGATCGCGCGGCGGGCGGGGTCCGGGTCGACGTAGAGGATCTCGCCGGCGCCGAGCGCGGCGGCGTGGGCGACGGCGTACAGGCCGATCGAGCCCGTGCTCGCGCCGCCGCAGACCAGCACCGCGGCGCCCGGGCGGGCGGCGAGGTACGGCGCGACCGCGCGGTAGGCGTCGGTGATGTTGTCCGACGCGCCGGCGGCCAGCTCGGGCGCCAGCCCGTCCGGGACCGGGACGAGCATCGCGTCGGCGTACGGGACGTGGACGCGGTCGGCGAGGAAGCCGCCCCAGCGCGTGTTGTCGGGGCCGAAGCCGAAGCCGTAGGTGCTGGAGAACGGGACCGTGTCGCAGTTGCCGGTCCGGCCCTGGCGGCACGGGTCGCAGGTGCCGCAGCTGATCTGGAACGGGACGACGACGCGATCGCCGGGTCGAACCGTCGTGACCGCGTCGCCGATCTCGACCACTTCGGCGACCGCCTCGTGGCCGAGGGTGAACGGCGGCGGGAACGGGCCCACGCCGGAGACGATCAGCCCGTCGAGGTCGCAGGTGGCGACCGCCAGCGGGGCGACGATGGCCTCGCCGTCACCGCTCAGGCGCGGATCGGCGGCCTCGCGCCATTCGAGCTGCCGGGGACCGGTGTAGGTGAGTGCGCGCATCGTGCTGCGCGACGCTACCGATCGGTATCACGGTTGTCGCCTCGTGGTCGGAGGTCCAATCAACGGTTCAATGCCGGTCCCGCCGCTCTTCATCGAGCATCTGGAGATCAGGCCCAGCGAGTACCAGGACCGCGTGGTCCGCTAGCCCGTGGCCCGCGGCGGCAGCAGCGCGAGAGCCTCGAGCTCGAAGCGCAGCTGCCGCACGAGGGGCTGCGGCCCGAGCTTGCGCTCCAGCAGCGCCAGGCACGCCCAGTAGTGGTCCAGCTTCTCGCGGTCGATCGCCTCGACCGACCCGCCGTGCCCGACGAGCCCGAGCCGGAACTCCCGCGCCTTGGCGACCTTGTCGGCCGCGAAGACCGCCGCGGCGTCGCTGCCGGCCGCCGCCACCACCGCGCGCAGCCGCGCCTTGCGCTCCGCGTAGCTGCCGTCCTCGTCGGGGTCCGAGACCGTGGCGACGAGGTCCGCGACCTCGGGGCCGAAGCGCTCCGCGAGCTCCGCGCGGCTGACGTCGGTGTCCTCCAGCAGGTCGTGCAGCACCCCGGCGGCGATGACGTGGTCGGGGTAGTCGCGGCCCTGCAGCAGGTGAGCGACCTCGAGCGGGTGCAGGATGAACGGCGCGTTGTCGACGTCGCGCCTCTGACCCGCGTGCCGGCTGGCGGCGAACGCGAGCGCGTCCTGGGTGATCGGCAGGGCGTTGACGAACGACGGGTACTTCGGCACGACCTCGAACCTACCGTCTCTTAGGCTGCGCAACTGTGGCACCGCACGCCCATCGCGATCGCTCCCTCCGCGCTCGAACGTCCGCGGTGGCGGTCGCGGTCGCGGCGGCGCTCGGGGTCCTCGCGGTCCTGGCCGGCGCCGCGCCGACCGCGCCCACGCTCGCCGGCGAGGCGCCGTGCTTCGGGGCCGCGGCGCGCGACCCCCAGCGCACGTGCGAGAACCCCAAGTCGACCACCGCGGTCGTCCCCACCCCGGCGCGGGCGCGCCAGCTGGTCAACGCGCCGTGCCAGGTCGTGGAGCGGCTCGGCCGCGTGCGCGTCTGCGCCTTCGGCGCCGCGGCCGCGCCGGGCGTCCGGACCGTCGCGCTGATCGGCGACTCGCACGCCTCGCACTGGCGCGCCGCGCTCGACGTGGTGGTCCGGCGCAAGGGCTGGCGCGGCCTGTCGGTTACCCACTCCAGCTGCCCGTTCTCCGCAGCGACCGCCATGATCCCGCAGCCCGGCCGCGGCGTGTGCGTGGAGTGGAAGCGCGACGTCCGCGCCTGGCTGGCGCGCCATCCGGAGATCGACACGGTGTTCTTCGGCCAGCACTCCGGCGGGACGGTCATCGCGCCCCGCGGCTCGACGCAGTGGGGCGCCCAGGTCGAGGGCTATGAGAAGGCGTGGCGCGCGCTCCCGGCGCAGATCGCGCACGTGCTCGTCCTGCGCGACACCCCCAAGATGCGCTCGACGACGCTCGGCTGCGTCCAGGACGCGCTCGCCCGCCACCTGGACCCCGGGCGGGCCTGCGCCCAGCCGCGCTCACGGGCGCTCGAGCGCGACCCGGCCGCGGTCGCCGCCGCCCACGTCGGGCGCCGCGGCGTCCGGACGTTCGACCTCACGCGCCTGCTCTGCGACCGCCGCTCGTGCTTCCCGGTCATCGGCGGCGCGCTGGTCTACAAGGACATCCTGCACTTCACCGCGACGTTCAGCACGACGCTCGGGCCCTACCTCCTCCGGCTCGTCGACGCGCTCGGGCTGCGCTGACGCGTTCTCCGCCCGTCGACAGCGCACCGCTTTAACGGTACATAGGTGTTCCACTTGCCAACGGGAACGCGAAAGTTTATGTTGGCCGAACTGCGTTCGGAAGGGCCCCACGCAACCACCGGACGCGCCATCCCAGCAGGAGGAGAGTAGTGCTAGCAGTTGCCCACGGGCCGCTTGTGCGGCGGTCCGTCCTCGGCGTGCGCCCGTCCGCGCTCGCCCTTTCCGCCGTGCTCGCGGCGGCCGCCTTCGCGGCCCCCGCCGCCGGCGCCGCCGACTCCGCGACCGCCGCGCGGACCTACGAGCTCGTCTCGCCGTCCCAGAAGGGCGGCAACGACGTGATGACCGTCCTGCGCAACACCGACGACGGCAGCGCCATCGCGTTCCAGTCGCTCGGCTCCTTGGCCGGCACGCCCGGCAACGTGCTCCAGAGCGTCTACCGCAGCCGGCGCACCGCGACCGGGTGGACGACCGACGCGTCGCTGACGGCCGTCAACCCGTCGCCGGCCCCGAACATCAACGACGCGCCGTTCCCGGCCGACCTGGCCGACGACCTGAGCACCGCGTACTACGCACAGCCGGGCTGGACCAGCGCGAGCGCGCTGGACGAGAACGGCGCGGCCGACGTGACGAGCGTCCACGACAGCGTGTCGACCTGGCTGACGCCGGCCCTGACGCTGCCCGACACGGAGGCCTCCGACTCGCTGTACGCCGGCCGCTCGGCCGACGGCCGCCACGTCGTCATCCAGTCCTCCAAGCAGCTGATCCCAAGCGTGCCCGGCGGCGTGCGGCGCGTGTACGACGACGTCGACGGCATCCTGCGGCTCGCCAGCGTCCCACCGTCGTCGGGGACCAACCCCGCCAGCCAGGCGGCCACCTTCGGCAGCGCCGCCATCGTGTCGGGCTCCGCCGTCCCCGGCGACGCCCGCGCGATCTCCACCGACGGCTCGCGGATCTACTTCGTCATGGACGGCCAGCTGTACGTCCGGATCGACGGCGAGACCACCAACCTGATCTCGGCCTCGCACGTCAACGGCCAGCCGCGCGGACCCGTGACCGGCGCCAACGCGAAGTTCATGGGCGCCTCCGACGACGGCCACACGGTGGTGTTCACGGCCAACGTGCCGCTGACCACCGGCGCGACGACGGGCGGGCTGTACTCCTACGACGAGGACAGCGACCAGCTCCGGCTGCTGGCCGCGGTCGACACGTCGGCCGGCCGGTCCGTCCTCGGCACGGTCCACACCACGAGCGACGGCGCCCGCACGTACTTCGTGTCCACCGCCGCCCTCGGCGGCGCCGCGGTCGCCGGCCACCCGAACCTCTACGTCGCCGGCGACGTCGGCCTGCGGTTCATCGCGCAGCTGAGCCCGGCCGACGCGTCCTTCGTCTGGCAGGGCGGCGAGTTCGCCAACCAGACCGCGCTGTCGCGCGACGGCCGCCGGCTGGCGTTCCCGTCCGTCGCCGCGCTGACCGGCGGCCCGACCAGCAGCTTCGAGAAGATCTACGAGTACGACCTTGACGACGACGCGCTGACGTGCGCCTCCTGCCTGCCGGGCGGCGCCGCGCCGACCGGCGACGCGGCGCTGCGCGACACGCTGGGCCTCCAGCTGATCCAGCCGCTCACGTTCGCCGACGACGGGACGCTGTTCTTCCAGACGCCGGACGCGCTGACGCCGGACGACACCGACAGCGCCTACGACGTGTACGCCTACGACGGCGCGGATCGCCATCTCGTCTCGACGGGGACGGATGAGGACGTCTACTACGCCGGCAACTCGGCCGACGGGCGCGACGTGTTCGTCCGCACGCACGCCACGCTCGCGCCGGACGACGACGACGGCGGCTACGCCGACATCTACGTCCTGCGCATCGGCGGCGGCTTCCCGTCGACCGCGACCCCGCCGTGCGCCGGCGAGGCGTGTCGCGGTCCGCAGGCGCCCGCTCCGACACCGGCGGCCGCGCCCGAGTCGCTGACCGTGTTCGACACGAGCGTCGCGGCCACCGCCGTCCCGGCGAAGACCACGTTCACCGTCGCGTCGATCTCGGCCGCGTCCCGCGCGCGGTGGGCCAGCACCGGGAAGGCGACGCTCAGCGTCAAGGTCAGCGAGGACGCCGAGGTGACCGTCAAGGGCACCGCGACGCTCAGCAAGAAGACGTCGACCGTCGTGTCGGCGACCGGCTCCCGCGCGGGCGCCGGCACCGTGAAGCTGACGCTCGCGCTGTCGGCCAAAGCACGCAGCGCCCTGAAGCGCTCGCACAAGCTGACCGTCCGGCTCGCCGTGACCTGCACCGACAGCAAGGTCACCAAGCACGCCACCGTCGTCCTCCGCACCAAGGCGGCACGTCGATGAGCCCGTCCACCCCGTTCCGTCCCGAGGACCCCACGACCACGATGAGCACCCTGCGCCGCCTCCGCCGCCTCGCGTCCCGCGCGGCGGCGGCGAGCACCCTCGCCGTCGCGCTGGCGGCGGTCGCCGGCTCCGCGCCGGCGCTGGCCGCCGACGCGTTCGGCCCCTCTGACCTCCAGGTCTCGTCCTCCACCAACCAGGCGGGCGCCCACCCGGACGTCACGACCTCGTTCTCGTTCAACATGACCGACCTCGGCCCGGGCATCGGCAACGCGCCGGTGGAGCCGGTCAAGTCCATCCGGCTCTCGCTGCCGGCCGGCCTGGTCGGCGACGCGGCGCACATCCCGCAGTGCTCGCCGGTGACGTTCGGCGCGGGCCCGTTCGGCGGCGGCCACTGCGATCCGACGACGCAGGTCGGCGTCGTCACCGTCGACGCCGACCTCGCCGGCATCGGTACCTACGCGCCGATGCTGTTCCCCGTCTACAACCTGGCTGCCGGCGGCGGCCAGCCGGCGGCGTTCGGCTTCGGCGTCATGTTCCCGAACGTCGAGATCGGCTTCCAGGCGCGCACCGCGACCGACGGCGGCCTGGACACCGTCATCGACGGCGTCAACGAGGGCGGCCGGATCGCGGGCCAGACGCTGACGCTCTGGGGCGTGCCGGGCGACCCGTCGCACGACGGGCTGCGCTGCCTCGACATATACGGCGGCGGCCCGACCACGGGCTGCGCTCCGCTGCCCACGCTCGACCGGATCCCGCTGCTGCGCAACCCCACGTCGTGTGAGCCGATGACGACGACGCTCTCGGTCGACTCCTGGATCCACCCGGGCCAGTTCGTCACGACGACGACGACCAGCCCGGCCCCCACGGGCTGCGACGCCGTCCCGTTCGACCCGTCGGTCAGCGTCGCGCCGGACACCGGGACGGCCGACGCGCCGACCGGGCTCGACGTCACGGTCGGCGTCGCGCAGAACCGGGACCCCGACGGGCTCAGCGCCTCCGACGTCCGCAAGACCGTCGTGACGCTGCCCGAGGGCTACTCGATCTCGCCGTCGGCGGCCGACGGGCTGCAGGCGTGTGACGACGCGGGCGTCGGGATCGGCGCCGCCGGGCCGGCGTCGTGCCCGGACGCGTCGAAGGTCGGCAGCGCGACGATCGTCTCGCCGATCATCGACCAGCCGCTGACCGGGCCGATCTACCTCGGGCCGTCGACGGCGCCGGGCCACTACCGCGTCTACGTGGTGGTCGAGGGCTCCGGCGTGCGGCTCAAGCTGCCCGGCGACATCGTCGCCGACGCGCAGACGGGTCGCCTGACGACCACGTTCGACAACACGCCGCAGCAGCCGTTCAGCAGCCTCACGCTGCACTTCGATGGCGGGCCGCGCGCGGTGCTGGCGTCGCCGGCGTCGTGCGGGACGGCCGACGCGTCCGCGGCGATCGACCCGTGGAAGGGCGGCACGACCACGCTCACCACGCCGGTGACGCTGGGCGGCGGCGACTGCGGGAACGGGCTGCCGTTCGCGCCGTCGCTGACCGCGGGCGTGACCAACGCGACGGCGGGAGCGGCGAGCACGACGTTCGCGCTGACCGTCGGGCGGGACGACCGCACGCAGGGTCTCGGAGCGATCAGCAACGTCACGCTGCCGGCCGGCCTGAGCGCCAAGGTCGGCTCCGTGCCGCTCTGCGACGGCGCGCGTGCGGCGGCCGGGACCTGCGGCGCGGAGTCGCGCGTGGGTCGCGTGGACGTCGTCGCCGGTCCGGGCTCCAGCCCGTTGCGGCTGAGCGGGACCGCCTACCTGACCGAGGGCTACAACGGCGCGCCGTACGGGCTCAGCCTCGTCGTCCCGGCGGTCGCCGGGCCGTATGACCTCGGGACCGTGGTGATCCGCTCGGCGATCTCGGTCGGGCCGGACGCGCGCGTGTCGGTCCAGACCGATCCGCTCCCGCAGATCCTCGACGGCATTCCGCTGCGGCTGCGCAGCGTCGGGCTCACGCTCGACCGGCCCGGGTTCATGGTCAACCCGACCAGCTGCGCCGACGGCGTCGTCGCGGCGACGCTCACCGGCGCCGCCGGCACGGTCCAGGCGGCGTCGAGCCGCTTCGGGCTGACCGGCTGCAAGAAGCTGGCGTTCGCGCCGAAGATGAAGATCACGGCCTCGCCGAGCACGAAGGCGGCGGGCGCGGGCCTGCACGTCGCGCTGACCCAGGGCGCCGGACAGGCGAACCTGAAGTCGGTCGCGGTGTCGCTGCCCAAGCAGCTCGCCGTCAAGTTGAAGGCGTTGGGCACCACGTGCACCGCGGCGCAGGAGGCGGCGCAGGCGTGTCCGGCGGCGTCGCAGGTCGGCGGCGCGAGCGCCCGCACCCCGCTGCTCGACGTGCCGCTGAAGGGCGGCGTGTACCTCGTGCAGAACGGCGCGAAGCTGCCCAAGTTGGTGGCCTTCCTCCGCGGCGGCGGCCTGTCGATCCCGCTGGAGGGCTCGACCGCGGTGTCCAAGACCGGCCGGCTGAGCACGACGTTCGCGACGATCCCCGACGTGCCGATCACGACGTTCGACCTCGACCTGCCGCACAACAAGCGGCAGATCCTCGAGACGCTGAAGTGGCCGGCGTGCGGCGCGGCGGCAAGCGTGGCGTTCGTGGGCCAGAACGGCGCGCGGCTCACGAAGACCGTCGAGGTCACGAGCAAGTGCCACGTGTCGAAGGCCAAGAAGTAGCACAACTCCCCACCCACACACAGGGAAGCGAACACGGGGGCCGCGCGGTTGCGCGGCCCCCGTTGACGTCGTGCCCTAGCCCAGCGGCCCCCGCAGCGACAGCGTCGCCACCGGCGGGTCGTGGTCGGAGACCTTCGTCGGCGACGTGGTCTCGTTGCGCTCGTAGTAGTCGTTGTCGAAGTGGACGTACTGGAGGCCGAGCACCTGGGCGTACAGCTTCTTGGTCATGAAGATGTGGTCCAGGGTCTGGAACATGCCGTTGTAGGTGTAGGAGTAGCGGTTCGAGCCCGGGGCCTTGACCCACAGGTTCTTCAGCGTCGTCCCGGGCGTCAGGTCGTCCGTGAGCGCCGGCGAGTCCTCGAAGTCGTTGAGGTCGCCGAGCACGACGGCCGAGCCGCCGGAGTTCTCGATGGACTTGACGGCGCCGTTGACGAACGCGGCCTGCCCCTGACGGCACGGCTCCGGGTGCCCCTGCGAGCCCCAGTGGTTGCCGATCAGGGAGAAGCGCGCGCCCCTGACCTTGACGCTGACCTGCAGCGGCGGGCGCTCGAACAGCTTGTCGCCGCTGCCGGAGTCCTGGCAGCCGGACTCCGTCGTCGTGGCGTCGACGCCGAGCTGCTGCACGTCGGTCAGCTGGACGCCGCTCTTGAGCAGGAAGCCGACCGCGATGTGGCGCGCGTCGGTCGACGGCCGCCAGACCTCGGTGTAGCCGCCGAGCTTGGACACGACCTCCTTGAGGGCGTCCTCGCTGGCGACCTCCTCCACTGCGATGATGTCCGGGCGGTGCATGAGCTTGATCGCCGCGGCGATGCGCGTGGTCTTGGCGTCGACCTCGGCCTGGGTGAACGTGTGGCCGTCGTCGGTCATGCCGGCGCCGAACATGTTCTCCGTGTTGAAGTTCGCGATCCGGATCGTGCCCGGCGCCGCGTCAGGCGCCGCCGGCGGGTAGGCGATCGGGCCCTTGACCACGGTCGGGCGCGGCGCCCCGCCGTAGGGGACCGGCTGCGGCTGGATCTGGTATTCCGAGAACGCGAAGCCCAGCGGGCCGACCGTGTTGGAGACCTTGTCGAACAGGTCGGCCTTGACGCGCGTCGTCGAGGCGGGCGTCGCGGACGGGTTGGTCGGGTCGACGTCGGCCGAGCCGGCGTCCTGGCCGATGTTCAGCAGGTTGCCCGGGCCGACGGGCGTCGCCGCGTCGCGCATGACGCGCTTGCGCGCCGCGGCCGGCTGCACGAACAGCTCGCCGAACTTGTCGGTGCCGCCGGAGTTGGCGGTGGCGGACGGCAGCGCGACGCGCATGCCCTCGAGCGTCTCGTAGTAGGGCCGCGTGCCGTTGGAGGACACGGTCTGGGCGTTGGCCGACGCCGTGTCGATCGTGACCGGCGCGGGCAGGTTGGACGCCGAGGCGGTGCCGGTGAACAGCGCGGCCTGGCCGGACGCGTCGAGCGTCGTCAGGTTGAACAACTCGGTCACCGTGCCGCTGATCGTCACGGTCTGGCCGATGTGCGAGGCGGCGCGGTCGGCCGGCAGCAGGCCGCCGACGAAGATGCCCTCGGACGTGCGCGTGTCGGTGTCCTGCGCGATCGTCGGCGTCTCGACGTAGATGCCCGCCTGGCGCGGGTCCAGGTTGACGTAGTTGCTGACGCCCTGCTGGTTGTCGACGCCGACGACGACGCCGGTGATCGAGACCTTCTGGCCGACCATCGGGGACGTCACGCCGGTGCCCTGGATCTGGTCGATCGCGGCGACGGCGGGCGGCGCGGCGCACGGGGCGCCGCAGGCGGTGCCGTCGGCCTCGCCGCTCGGCGCGCCGAAGTCCGCGGTGTTGTCGTCGGTGTCGGTGTTCGCCCCGCCCGCGCGGGTGAACGTGAAGTCGCTGCCCGTGGTCGGGAAGGTCAGGCCGGTCGGCTCGGCGCAGGCCGTGCCGGGCGCGCCGACGCCGTCCTGGACGGTCCCGGCGGCGTCGCGGATCTGGAAGCCGCCGGTCTCGGCGACCTGGAAGTTGTAGAGCGCGTCGGCGGTGCCGGTGTAGTCGCCGGCGTTCTTGCCGAGGACGAACGTCTGGCCCGCCGGGAGCTTGGTTCCGGCCCCCAGCTTGTCGCCGTCGGTGCCGATGCGGGAGGTCCCGCCGGAGGTGTAGCAGTCGTACAGCTGCCAGTTGGACAGGTCGACGGACTGCGACGAGGTGTTGGTCAGCTGGACGTACTCGTCGTACTGCGACGCGGCGGTGCGCGTGCGGAGCTTCGAGATGACGACGCCGGACGGCGAGGCGGCGGCGGCTGGGCCGGAGGTGGCCAGCGCGGCCGCGACGAGCGTCAGCGGCAGGATGGTGAGAAGGCGGGCGTGGGGCATCGGCGCGCAACCTATTCCCCATTTGGAGAAGTTCCTGTACTAGATCTGTGAAGGGTGTCCGACGACGGGCAATGGCGCCGGGCGGCCGAACAGCCAGCCCTGCCCGAGGTCGCACCCGGCGTCGCGCAGGAAGCGCTCCTGGTCGGCCTGCTCGACGCCCTCGGCGACCATCGTCAGGCCCAGCGCGTGGCCCAGCTCGATGATCGAGCGCACGAGCGCGGCGTCGCGCGGCTCGTCGCCCAGTCCGGCGACGAACGAGCGGTCGATCTTCACCGAGTCGACGTCGAGCCGGCGCAGGTAGGAGAGCGAGGAGTAGCCGGTGCCGAAGTCGTCGACGCTCAGCGCGGGGCCGAGCGCGCGCAGGCGGCGCAGCGCGTCGGACACGCCCTCGTCGTCGGCGAACACCGACTCGGTCAGCTCGATGACGAGGCTCTTGGGGTCGGTGCCGGTCTCCTCGAGAATCAGCGCGACGGCTTCGGGGAAGCCCGGCTCCTTGAGCTGGACCGCCGAGACGTTGACGGCGACGCGCACGTCGGGGACGAGCGCCCGGAGCGCCGGCAGGTCGAGGCAGGCGCGCTCGAGCACCCACGCGCCGATCGCGACGATCTGCCCCGACTCCTCGGCCACCGGGATGAAGCGCGCGGGCGAGATGTCGCCGTGGACGGGATGGGTCCAGCGCAGCAGCGCCTCGACGGCGGTGACGCCGCGGTCGCCGAGGCCGACGACCGGCTGGTAGTGCAGCGCCAGCTCGCCGCGCTCCAGCGCGTGGCGGAGGTCCTCCCGCAGGTCGAGGCGCTCCCTCGCGGCGTGCAGCATCTCGGGGCGGAAGACGACGAGCTCGCCGCCGCCCTGGTCCTTGGCGGCGTACATCGCGAGGTCGGCGTTGCGGACGACGTCGGCGGGCGCGACCGCGGCGCCGGCGGTCGCGATCCCGATCGAGGCCTCGACGTGGATGCGGCGACCTTCCAGCTCGACGGGCGCGTCGAGCGCCTC
>DATDMD010000171.1:0-48489 GCA_036518975.1 Baekduia sp. | reverse complement strand
GGCGTCTGGAGCGCCGCGAGCGCGCTGGCGGCCGCGGCCGGCCCGGCGCTCGGCGGCGTGCTCGTCGACCTCGCCGGCTGGCGCTCGGTCTTCCTCCTCACGATCCCCGCGGGCCTGGCGATCCTGGCCGGGACGCAGGTGCTGCCGATGAGCGGCGTGCGCCCGCGGCCCGCCGCGGCGCCCGACGTCCTCGGGATCGCGCTGCTGGCCGCCGGCGTCGGCGCGCTCGCGCTCGGCGTCAGCCGCGCGTCGGCCTGGGGCTGGGGCGACGCGCGCACGCTCGCCGCGATCGGCGGCGGGCTGCTGACCGTCCTCGCCGTGCTGGCGCGCTCGCGCCGCCATCCCGCCCCGGCCGTCGAGGTCGCGCTGTGGCGCTCGCGGACGTTCGCGCTGGCCAACCTGTCGTCCTTGATCTACGGCGCCGCGCTGTTCGGCTGGCTGCTGTGCGGCGTGCTGTTCCTGACGCAGGTCTGGGCCTACTCGCCGCTGCAGGCCGGGCTGGCGGTGTCGCCCGGCGCGATCGTCGCCGCGGTCGTGGCGCTGCGCGCCGGCCCGGTCGTGGCCCGCATCGGCCCGCGCCCGGTGGTGGTCGGCGGGCTGCTGATCACCGCCGCGACCGCGCTGTGGATCCGCGGCGCGATCGACGACGAACCCGCGTTCCTCACGCTCTGGCTCCCGTTGAGCCTTCCGCTCGGCATCGGCATGGGCGCGATCGCGACCGGCATGTCGGCCGCCGCCGCGCTGGCCGTCGGCCCCGCGCAGTTCGCAGCTGGCGTCGGCCTCAACCAGGCGGCGCGCGCCGTCGGCGGCGCGCTCGGCGTCGCCGCGATGGCCACCGTGTTGGACGGCACGGACCCGACCGCCGCCGCGTCGTACCGCGGCGTCTTCCTGCTGGTGGCGATCCTGCTGCTCGGCGCGACCGTCGCCGCGCTGGGCCTGAAGGGCAAGGAGGTGGCGCGATGATCAAGGACGTCGACGTCCTGGCGCGCGAGTGGGCCGATCCGCACGTCGGCGCCGACCACGAGCTCGCGCGGATGATGGACCCGCCGGTGCCGTGGGAGCGCGCCGTCGTGCTCGGCGACTCGATCGCCGAGGGCCTGCGCGAGCCCGTGCCCGGCTACCGCGACCTGTCGTGGGCGGACCGCGTGAGCGCCGCGCTGACGTTCGCGCGGCCCGGCGCCGTCCTGTTCAACCTCGGCCGCCGCGACCTGCTGGCCGCCGAGGTCCGCGAGCGCCAGCTCGAGCGCGCGCTGTCCCTGCGGCCCGGCCTGGCGATCGTCACGGCCGGCGGCAACGACGCGCTGCGCCGGCGCTTCGACCCGGACCGCCTCGCCGACGACCTGCGCGCGCTGCTGACCCCGCTCCGCGACGCGGGCGCCGACGTGCTGACGACCGACATGTACGAGTGGGACGTCAACCCCTACATGCCGGCGCGGTTCGCGCCGGTCTGGGGGCCGAACCTCACGGCGACGACCGAGGTGATCCGCGCGGTGAGCGCCGAGGTCGGCGGCCTCCACGCGCGCCTGCGCGAGGGTCCGGCGGCCCGCGATGTCGACCGCTTCAGCACCGACGGCCTCCACCTCAACGCCCGCGGCCACGGGATCCTGGCGACCGACCTGGCGCGAGCCCTCGGGGCGGCGCGCCAGGTCGTGGCGTCCGGTGTCTAGGCCGTGGCGGCGGCGCCGCGCGCCGCCTTGACCGCCTCGGCGAGGCGGGAGACGCCCTCGTCGATCTGGTCCTCGGTGACGCCCGAGTAGGCGAGGCGCAGCGTGTTCTCGCCGCCCTCCAGGAGGAAGTCGGTGCCCTTGACGATCGCGACGCCGCGGGCGTTGGCCTCCTCGAAGACGCGGTCGACCTCGGTGCCCTCCGGCAGCTCCACCCACATGAAGTAGCCGCCCTCGGGCGCCTGGAACTTCGCCTCGGGCAGGTCGCGGGCCAGCGCCTCGGTGAGCCGCTTGACGCGCGCCGCGAGCGCGGCCTTCACCGTGGCGATCGACTTGTCGATGTCCCCGCTCGCGCAGAACTGGTGGACCAGCGACTGGGCCACCATGTTGGGCGAGATGTAGGTGTTGGTCGCCAGCCGCTGGATCTCGGAGATCCGCTCGGCCGGGCCGACGAGGTAGCCGACGCGGATGCCCGGGCAGACCGTCTTGGAGAACGACGACGCGTAGACGACCGAGCCGGTCGTGTCCTGCGACAGCATCGTCGGCAGCGGCTCGCCCGAGAACCGGATGTCCACGTACGGGTCGTCCTCGAAGATCACGAAGCCGTACTCGCCCGCCAGCCGCAGCAGCGCCTCGCGCTTGGGCTGGCTGATCGTGTAGCCGGCCGGGTTCTGGAAGTTGGGGATGATGTGCGCGAGCGTGGGGCGGACGCCCTCGTCGCGCAGCAGCGTCTCGAGCTCGTCGACGGCGATGCCGTCGGTCTCCAGCGAGACGGGCCGGACGTCGGCGCCGCGGCCGCGCAGGTTCAGCAGCGTGCGGTCGTAGGTCGGCCGCTCGACGACCACCGCGTCGCCGGGCTTGACGAGCGTCTCGAACAGGAACGCGTCGGCCTGCATCGAGCCGTTGGTGACGATGACCTGCGACGTGTCGACGCCGTGCTTGTTGGCGATCCACTCGCGCAGCGGGCCGTAGCCGACGGCGGTGCCGTAGGCCGTCGTGCCGGCCGGGTCGCGCTCGAAGGCCCGCGTCGCCGCGGCCTTCAGGCCCTCCACGTCGACGATGTCCAGCGAGGGGGCGCCGCGGGCAAACGAGATCACGTCAGGCATCGTCTCCGGATGCTACCGAGCGACGCCGCGCGCCCGGATCGTCCGGGACGGCCGTGATCCTGGGGAGGTGAGCGCTGTGCCTGCCGCGACGGTCGTGTTGGTGGAGGACTCGGTCCCGTACGCCCGGTTGATCGAGATGATCCTCGCCGACGGCGTGCCCGGCGGGGTCGAGACCCATCACTTCGACACCGTCGGCGCCGCGGTCGCGGACCTGCGGGCGCACCACGCCGACTGCGTCCTGCTGGACCTCGGGCTGCCCGACGCGCGCGGGCTGGAGGCGTTGAGCATGGTGTCGGACGCGGCGCCCGGCGTCCCGATCGTCGTGCTCTCCGGCCAGGAGGACGAGGAGCTGGCCGTCGACGCGATCCGGGCCGGCGCGCAGGACTTCCTCGTCAAGGGCCAGGAGCGGCCGCCGGCGCGGTTCGTGCGCGCGATCCGGTTCGCGATCGAGCGGCGCCGCGCGCAGGAGCGCAACGAGGACCTGCTGCGCGCCAAGGAGGACCGCTGGCGGACGCTGACGCACCTGGCGCCGGTCGGGATCGTCGAGATCGACGAGGCCGGGCGCTGCGTCTTCGCCAACGACTGGGTCGCCGAGCTGACGGGGCGCGACGTCGGCGCGCTCGTCGGCGAGGGCTGGCGCGCGACGATGCACGCCGACGACGTCCCGGCGTTCACCGCCGCGTGGCGGGCCGCGCTGACCGACGGCGCCGACGGCGAGTTCGCGCTGGAGGTGCGCTTCGTCGCGCCAAGCGGCGACGTGCGCTGGGCCCACGTGACCGGCGTGCTGCTGCGCGATCCGTGGGGCGGGCCGGCGGGCTGGCTCGGGACGCTGGTCGACGTCACGCCGGCGCGCGAGGCGCGCGAGGCGCTCGCCCGCGTCCAAGGCGATGTCCTTGCCTTGGCGGCGCTCGCGCGCGCGGCGTCGGTGGCCGAGGAGCCGGTCGACGTCCTGCTGGACGGCGCGTGCGACGTGCTGGGCGCGAGCGACGTCAGGCTGTTGGAGGGCGAGGTGGCCGCGCGGCCGGCCGGCGACACCGGCGTGACCGTCGACAGGCCGGTGCTGCGCGAGGACGCGGCGCTCGGCGTCCTCCGCGTGACGTGGCCCGACCATGTTGGTGTGGTCGGTGAAGGGCGGCTGCTGGTCGTCGAGCTGCTCGCCGCCGAGCTGGGCGCCGCGCTCGAGCGCCGCCGGCTCCTGGACCGGCTGCGCGACCTCGCCCGCACCGATCCGCTCACGGGGCTCGCCAACCGGCGCCTGTGGGACGAGCGCCTGACGCTCGAGCTCGCCCGCGCGGCGCGCTACGAGCGGCCGCTGTGCGTGGCCGCGATCGACCTCGACCGCTTCAAGCCCTACAACGACACCCACGGCCACCAGGCCGGCGACGAGCTGCTGCGCCGGACGACCAAGGCGTGGCGCGGCGTCCTGCGCGGCTCGGACCTGCTGTCGCGGTTGGGCGGCGACGAGTTCGCGCTGCTGCTGCCCGACTGCGACGTCGAGCGCGCCGCGAGCATCGTCGCCCGCCTCCAGGCCCTGACGCCCGGCGGCGAGGACGGCGTGGGCTGCTCGGCCGGCCTCGTGCGCTGGGCGCCAGGCGAGCCGGCCGACGCGGTGATCGCCCGCGCCGACGCCGCGCTCTACGCGGCCAAGGCGGACGGGCGCGGGCGGATCACGGTCGCCTAGCTAGGCGAAGAAGTCCTGGCCGATCCAGCCGGTCTTGCCGCCGGTCCCGCGCGGCACGTAGAAGTACCCGCCGCCGACGTGCGTGAAGTAGTCGACCATCGGCTCGCCGGCGAGGCGGCTCTGGACCGTCGCGAACTGCCGCTCCGGGTCCTGGTTGTAGGCCACGAAGAGCAGGCCCTGGTCCAGCGCGCCGGCCGCGTCGAAGCCGCGGTGGTAGTTGTAGCCGCGGCGCAGCAGGACCTGGTCCGCGGTCTCCTTCGTGCGCGGGTTGGCGAGGCGGATGTGCGCGTCGAGCGGGATCCGCTTCCCCTTGGGGTCGAGGTCGTAGCGCGGGTCCTGGTACTCGTCGTCGCCGCCGAGCGGCGCCCCGCTGTCGCGGCCGCGGCCGATCATGCCCTCCTGCTCGCGCAGGCCGACGCGGTCCCAGAACTCGACGTGCATCCGGATGATGCGGACGACCTGGTAGCTCCCGCCGTCCGGCGTCCAGACCAACTGCTGCATCTTGGTCCGGTCGGTCACGTCCGGGTTCGCGGTGCCGTCGCGGAAGGCGAACAGGTTGCGCGGCGAGCTCTTGGGCGACGGGCCGCGCTTCGTGCCCTGGAAGCCGTCGACCGCCCAGCGCAGCTCGAACGCGCCGCGCGTGGTGCGCATCAGCTCGCGCAGCGCATGGACCACCGTGTCGCGCTGGTTGGCGCAGATCTGCAGGAGCAGGTCGCCGTGCGTCTGCTCGGGATCGAGGTTCTCGCCCGCGAACGGCGGCATCCGCACCAGCTTGTCGGGCTTCTTGTCCGCCAACCCGTAGCGGTCGCCGAACAGCGACGCGCCGAAGCCGATCGTGATCGTCAGCCCGCCGGGCGCGACGGCGGGGCCGAGGATGCCGGAGTCATAGGGCGGCGAGTCGACCTCGAGCAGCGGCGAGACGCCGCCGACGGCCAGGATGCGCGCCCGCGTCGTCAGCGCCTGCAGGGCGAACATCAGGTCGTTGCGGTTGGTCGCGACGGCGTCGAGCGCGGCGACGGTCCCCTCCTGCTGGGGCGGCGTCAGGATGCCGGCCTGGTGCGGGCCGTCGAACCCGACGGCGTCCAGGACGCCGGGCGCGACGCCCTGGGCGGGCGGGTCGGCGGCGTGGGCGGCCGCCGGGCGGTCGAGCCGTTCGGCGCCCAGCGCGCCCGCACCGGCGGCGCCGGCGAGGCCGAGCGTGCGGCGGACGAAGGTGCGGCGGTCGATCGGGCTCATGACGTCTTCTTGGGCAGGTGGGGGATCGTCGGCGGCGCCGAGGTCTCGGCGGCGCCCGGGACCTCGGAGAGGTTCTCCAGCGCGGCGCCCAGCGCGCCGTCGAGGCGGACGTGCTCGGCGTGCGTGAGCTGCGCGTTCGTCGGCCACGTCCCGTGGTGGGCGCGGTGGATCGCGTCCAGCGTCTCGTGCAGGCCGTGCAGCGCGTTGGAGACGTGCGGCGCGGCGTCCTGGTTGTTGAAGAGCGGCTCGATCGTGCCGAAGACGACCGAGGTGGCGCTCGCCGCCTGAGCGGTCGCCAGCACGCCCTCGTCGCTCCACTTCACGTCGGCGCCGGAGAGGAAGTCGCGCTGGGCGTCCTCGAGGATCTCGTGCGACCGGGTCACGTAGTCCAGCGGGTCGATCTTCGTGCCGGGCACGCGCGTGCGCAGGCGGCGGACGTCGGTCGCCAGCCGGTCGACGACCGGGAGCAGCGAGCGCAGCGGCTGGCCGGTGTACAACCCGTACTCGATCCGGTGCAGCCCGGTGAAGTGCTGGTCCTTGACGCCGTGAGGCAGGCCGCCGGGCAGCCCGTCGATCGCGGTGTCCAGCGCGCCGAACGCGCCGTACACCGCGCCGAGGCGGAGGTAGTGCCCCCACGCCGTCCGCCACTGCGCCTTGGCCCGCGACCGGCTTCCGGCCTTCAGCGCGGCGCGCAGCCGGGTCACGTCGGTGGCGACGAGCCCGAGCTGCCGCCCGGCGTAGCGCTTGTAGGTGGCGATCGGCGCCTTGAAGCTCGACGCCGGGATCGGGAACGAGTCGGGCGGCGGCGGCGCGCCGCTGACGCCGGTCCCGTTCTCGTGGACGGAGACCGCCTCCTGGTAGCGCTGCGCCGCGGTGAGGTGGCGCGCGGCCGCGGGCTTGTGCGGCGTGGTCTTGGAGGCCTGGTCGCCGCTGTCGCCGCCGACGCCGGCGGCGGTCAACACGACGAAGACGACGACGGCCGAGACCGCCGCTAGACCGGCGACGAGCACGCCGCCACGGACGGCCTGTGAGCTGCGACGGAGGCGCACCGCCGCCAAGTTAGGGAGGCCTCACGGGGCCGCATGTCAACGCCGTGTGAACCCCCTGTGTTGTTCACCAGATCGACACATTCCGGTCACCGGTTGGCAACTGCTCAGGCGGCCTGCCGATCGCAGGATGCACAGGCCGCCTGTCCGGGCGGCGCTTCCTCCCCTCATTAGGAGTAATCGTTGCGCAATCGCAAAAGCGTCTGGGGGCTCGGTGTGGGTGTCACCGCCGCCGCCGCCGCGGCCGCCGCGTTGAGCTTCGCATCGGCAGACTCGCCGTCGGCTGTCCCGACGACGACCCCGATCAAGCACGTGGTGGTCCTCTTCGACGAGAACGAGTCGTTCGACCACTACTTCGGGACCTACCCGCAGGCCGCCAACCCCGCTGGCGAGCCGGCCTTCACGGCCCTGCCCGGCACCCCGTCGCCGAACGGTCTCAACAAGACGTTGCTGACCGCCAACCCCAACGCCTTCAACCCCGCGCGGCTGGATCGCACGCAGGCGCTGACCTGCAGCGAGAACCACGCCTACGGGCCCGAGCAGCAGGCGGCCGACCTCGGCCTGATGGACCAGTTCGTGCAGAAGACCGGCAGCTCCGCCGCCGGCTGCGCCGCCGACAAGTCCACCGTCATGAACTACTTCGACGGCAACACCGTCACGGCGCTGTGGAACTACGCCCAGCACTTCGCGATGAGCGACAACTCGTGGACGTCGCAGTTCGGCCCGTCCACGCCGGGCGCGCTGAGCCTGGTCTCCGGCCAGACGCACGGCACGATCACGCCGGGCGCCGCCGCCGACGGATCGCAGGACGTGCCGCTGACCACCGTGGCCGGCAGCGTCGGCAACGGAACGGTCATCGGCGACCCGGACCCGGCGTTCGACGACTGCTCGGGCTCGAACACGGTCGGCATGCAGGCCAGCAACAAGAACATCGGCGACCTGATGAGCGCCCGCGGCGTGACGTGGGGCTGGTTCCAGGGCGGCTTCAAGCCGACCTCCGTCGACGGCAGCGGAAAGGCCACCTGCGGGTCGAGCCACCAGAACATCGGTGGGGCGACCGCGACGGACTACAGCCCGCACCACAGCCCGTTCCAGTACTACCGCTCGACGTCGAACCCGCACCACCTGCCGCCGACGTCGGTCGCCGACATCGGCACCAACGCCGACCAGGCCAACCACAACTACGACCTGTCGGACTTCGACGACGCGCTCGCCGCCGGGAACCTGCCGGCCGTGTCGTTCCTGAAGGCCCCTCAGTACGAGGACGGCCACCCGGGCTACTCGGATCCGCTGGACGAGCAGCGCTTCCTGGTCGACGAGATCAACAAGGTCTCGGCCTCGCCCGACTGGTCGAGCACCGCGATCGTCATCGCGTACGACGACTCCGACGGCTGGTACGACCACGTCATGCCGCCGATCGTCCGGGCATCGGCCGACGCCGGGCTGGACGCCATCAGCGGCACGGGCAAGTGCGGCAACACGCCGGCCTCGCTCCCGTCTGACTTCCAGAACGACCGCTGCGGCCTGGGCACGCGCATCCCGATGCTCGTGATTTCCCCGTACGCCAAGCGCAACTACGTCGACAGCTCGCTCACCGAGCAGGCGTCGGTCACGCAGTTCATCGAGGACAACTGGAACCTCGGGCGCCTCGGCGGCCAGTCGGCCGACGCGGCAGCGGGCACGATGACCAACATGTTCGACTTCTCGGGCAACGCGGTCCGGTCGCCGGCGGTCCAGCTCGACGACACGACGGGCCAGATCACCAGCGGCGAGACGCTGCCGGCCGGTCCGGCCGGTCCCCAGGGTCCCGCCGGTCAGAACGGGAACGACGGCAAGGACGGCGCGACCGGTCCGGCCGGCCCGTCCGGTCCCGCCGGCCCCGCGGGTCCGAGTGGCCCCGTCGGCCCGGCCGGTCCGACCGGCGCCAAGGGCGCGACGGGTCCGCGTGGTCCCGCCGGCACCGTCGGCAAGATCTCGTGCACCGGCAAGCTCGGGAGCCACAACACGGTCACCGTGAGCTGCAAGACGGCGCACGCCGCCACCGTGAAGACCGCGCTGCGCGCGCGGCTGCTGGTGAGCGGGAAGACGGTCGCCACCAAGGCCGCGACGTTGAAGCCCAAGGGCCGCAACGCCACGTTCAAGATGACGACCAAGAAGAAGCTCAAGCGGGGCAAGTACTCGCTGAGCCTGTCCATCGCCCAGCCGAACGTCCCCGCGACGGCTCAGAAGGGCACCATCAAGTTGTAGTGCTTCTGCCCGCCGGTCGCCGTCCCTCGCGGACGGCGGCCGGTGCGGCGGCGTCTACGCCACGACGTCCGGAGGCTCGGGCGGCGGGACGACGACCGGCGGTGTCGGCCTGGGTGCGCCCGGCCGGCGCGGCAGCATGTTGGCGCTCTCGCGGACGTGGACGAGCGCCTCGTCCTCGTCGGACGGCGGGTCGGGCACGGGCCTCAACGGCTCCGGGTCGGGTGCGGCGTGCGGCCTGGTCGTCAGGCGCGTCACGTGCGCGCTCCGCTCGCCGGCGGGCGGCAGCCGGATCGGATCGCGGCTGGCCTCGGCGGCGACCGCCTCGGCCGCGGCGGCGAGCGCGTCGACGACCTCCTCGATCCCGCGGTGCAGGCGCCCGGCGCGCTGCGCGCGGTCGGCGAGCGCCTCGGCGTGCGCGAGCAGGCGGTCGGCGGCGGCGCTGATCCGGCGCGCGCGGCCGGCGGCGAACGCGTCGATGCGGCGGCGGGCCTCCTCCAGGTAGTCGGCGGCCTCGCGCTCGGCGCGGCGCAGCAGGCGCTCGGCGTCGCGCTCGGCGGCGTAGCGGATCTCCAGCGAGCGCTCCTGCGCCTCGGCGTCGGCGTCCATCCGGATGTGGGAGGCCGACCGCTCGGCGTCCGCGAGCAGGTCGCGGACGCGGCTGGTCAGCGACGCGGCGAGCTCGTCGGCGGAGGGGTCTGGCGGCGCGTCGTCGTCCACGGCGCCCGCGGCTCAGGCGCCGATCGTCAGCGCGAGGTGGCCGTCGCCGGCGTGGATGACCGCGAACGTGACCGGCGCGGTCGCGCGCAGCGCGGCGCCGAGCGCGACCGGCCCGGCGAGCGAGACGTCGATCGCGGCGCGTCCGTTGTCCAGCGACCTCACGTGGACGCCGTTGACGCCCGGCACGCGCATCAGCGCCTGCTCGAACGCGGCGAGCGTCGCGAGGTCGCCGAACGGCGCGGCGTCGACCACGACGGCGCCCGTCAGGACCGTGTCGGCGGGATCGTGGGGCGGGGGCGCCTCGACGCCCAGCTCGGTCAGGACGCGCGAGAGCTCGGCGACGAGGTCGTCGGTCGTCGCGACGAGGCGGTCGCGGAAGGCGAGCAGCTCGTCGAGCTGGCGGTGCAGGCCGGTGGGCTGCGGCGCAGGCGGAGGCGGCGCCGGCGCGGCCTGGGCGCCGTGCGCGGGCCACGGCGCCGGCGGCGGCGTGACCGGGATCGGCGGCGCGCCGTTGAACGGCGAGGCGGGCGGCGGGCCGGGCGTCGCGGCGCCCCCGCCGGTCCCGTGCCAGGCCGCGGTGAACGGCGTGGCGCCGGGCGGCGGCTCCTCGGGCGGAGGCGTCCAGCCGGCCTGCGCCGGGTCGCTGTCCAGCTCGCCGGTGCGGCCGACGGTCTCCAGCTCGCGCTCGAGCTCCTTGAGCTTGCGCTCCAGCTCGCTCAGGGTTGCGTTGACGTCGCTCTCCACTGCCCGCGAGCGTACTCGGGAGCGGAGAGCGACGCCAAACCGCGCAACGGGCTACCCGCGGGTGGCGGGCACGCCGCCGAGGATGTCCACGGCGATCTCGGCGACCTGCGTCGGCGTGCGGCCCACGCGGACGCCCTTGGCCTCGAGCGCCTCGGCCTTCGCGGCGGCGGTGCCCTTCGAGCCGGAGACGATCGCGCCGGCGTGGCCCATCGTCTTGCCCGGAGGCGCCGTGAACCCGGCGATGTAGGCGACGACGGGCTTCGAGACGTTCTCGGCGATGTAGTCCGCGGCGCGCTCCTCGGCGTCGCCGCCGATCTCGCCGCTGAGCACGATCAGCTCGGTCTGGTCGTCGGCCTCGAACAGCTCGATCACGTCGATGAACGACGTGCCCGGGACCGGGTCGCCGCCGATGCCGACGATGGACGAGTTTCCGAAGCCGGCCTGGGCCAGGGTGTTGCCGATCTGGTAGGTCAGCGTGCCCGAGCGCGACACGACGCCGACGTTGCCCTCCTTGAAGAACGACGCCGGGATGATGCCGACGTTCGCCTTGCCGGGGGACAGGATGCCCGGGCAGTTCGGGCCGACCAGGCGCGTCCCGGTGCGCTGCAGGTGCGTGTACACGCGCAGCTCGTCGTGGGCCGGGATGCCCTCGGTGATGCAGATGACCAGCGGGATGCCGGCGTCGGCGGCCTCGAGGATCGAGTCCGCGGCGAAGCGCGGCGGCACGAAGACCATCGCGACGTTGGCGCCGGTCTGCTCCACGCTGTCCTGGAACGTGTTGAACACCGGGATGCCCTCGACGTCCTGCCCGGCCTTGCCCGGCGTGACGCCGGCGACCACGTTGGTGCCGTAGTTCTTGTTGTTGGTCGCGTGGAACGTGCCCTCGCGGCCGGTGATGCCGGAGACGACCAGCTTGGTGTCGTTGTCGATCAGAACGGCCATCAGGCGTTCTCCCCCTTGGCCAGAGCCACGACCTTCTGGGCGGCCTCGTCCATCGTGGCCGCGGTGTGCACGTTCGGAAGCTGCGCTTCGGCGAGGATCTGGCGACCCTCGACGTCGTTGGTGCCGTCCAGGCGGACGACGAACGGGACCGTCGGGTTCAGCTGCTTGAACGCCTCGATCAGGCCGCGGGCGACCTCGTCGCAGCGCGTGATGCCGCCGAAGATGTTGAACAGCACGGCCTTGACGCTCGCGTTGGAGAGGATGACCTCGACCGCGCTGGTGATCGCCTCGGCCTTGGATCCGCCGCCGGCGTCCAGGAAGTTGGCTGGCGCGCCGCCGAACTGGGCGACGACGTCGAGCGTCGACATGACCAGGCCGGCGCCGTTGCCGAGGATGCCGATGTCGCCGTCGAGCTTGACGAACGTCAGGCCGCGCTCCTTGGCCATCTGCTCCTGCGGGTCCTCGTCGGACGGGTCGCGCAGCTCCGCGTTGTCGACGTGGCGGAACAGCGCGTTGTCGTCGAGCGTGACCTTCGCGTCGAGGGCGGCGACCGTGCGCTCGGGCGTCACGATCAGCGGGTTGACCTCGACGAGCATCGCCTCCTCGGCGACGAACGTCCCGTACAGCTGGTGCAGGAACGCGCCGATGGGGCGGACCAGGTCGGCGTCGACGCCGGCCTTGAACGCGAGCTTGCGGCCGTGGAAGTCCTGGAAGCCGAGCAGCGGGTCGACGTGCAGCGTGGCGATCGCGTCCGAGTTGGTGTCGGCGACCTCCTCGATGTCCATGCCGCCCTGCGTCGACAGCATGATCAGCGGCGCCTTGGCGCCGCGGTCGAAGACGATCGAGGCGTAGTACTCGCTCTCGATCTGCGAGGCGCCCTCGATCCACAGCTCGTGGACGGTGAAGCCCTTGATGTCCATGCCGAGGATCGCGTTCGCGTACTCGCGCGCCTCGTCCTGGTTCTGGGCGATCTTGATGCCGCCGGCCTTGCCGCGGCCGCCGATCTTCACCTGGGCCTTGATGGCACAGGGGAAGCCGACCTCCTTGGCGGCGGAGACGGCCTCGTCGACCGTTCGCGCCGGGCGTCCGTCAGGGACGGGGATTCCATGTCGGGCAAAAAGCTGCTTGCCCTGGTATTCGAGCAGGTCCATAGGAGGGCCTGACGCTATTGAACGGCATGCGCTGATGCTTCCTGCCCGAACGACCTGACGTCCAGGCAAGTGGCAGAGATGGCACAATGCCGGGCCGCATGGCACTCCCTAAGAACATCCAGTGGATCACCTTCGACGTCTACGGCACCCTGATCGACTGGGAGTCGGGCGTTGCCGATGCATTCGAGCGGGAGGCCAAGAAGGACGGCTTCACGATCGACCGTCAGCAGGTGGTCGACCTGTTCCTCGATGCGACCAAGGAGATCCAGAGCGGATCGTACGAGCTGTACGCCGAGGTCCTCCGCCAGGCCGCCGTGCGGATCGCGAAGGAGATCGGGTGGCCGCTGGAGCCGTCGCGGTCCGGGTTCCTGCCCGACTCGGTCTCGCGCTGGGGCGCGTTCAAGGAGACCAACCCGCAGCTCAAGAAGTTCCTGGGGACGTACGACACCGGCCTGATCTCGAACATCGACGACAAGCTGCTCGGGCTGACGCGGCGCCACATCCCGGCCGACTTCGACCTGGTCGTCACCGCGCAGCAGGTCCGGTCCTACAAGCCTGATCCCGCGCACTTCAACGAGTTCGCGCGGCGGATCGGCGGCAAGAAGGGCTGGGTCCACATCGGGTCCGGGTTGTACACCGACATCGAGCCGGCGACCAAGTTGAAGGTGCCGACGATCTGGATCAACCGGCGCAAGGAGGAGGTCCCGGCGGGCGGCAAGAAGCCGACGGCCGAGGTCAAGAACCTGCTGGAGGCCGCGAAGCTCCTCGGGCTGTAGGGCGCGGCGCCGTCGTGCAGGTCGTCGCGTTGGATCCGGGTGTCATCGTCGCCCGCAGCGTCAAGTGGCAGACCACGTGCACGCTGCTGCATCGGGGCGACGAGACGTTCGTCGTCGACTCCGTCGTCTTCCCGGACGAGCTGGACGCGCTGCCGGGCGTGCTGGGGCAGGCCGGCTGGGGGTTGAGCGGGCTGCTGGCGACCCATGGTGATTGGGATCACCTGCTCGCGCGGCTGGCGTTCCCGGAGGCGCCGCTGGGCGTCGCCGAGACGACCGCGGCGCGGCTGCGCGCCGAGCCGGGCGTGGCGCAGCGGCGGCTGCGCGAGGCCGACGAAGATGATTATGTCGTTCGGGAGCGGCCGCTCTCGCTGGGGAGCGTGCAGGCGCTGCCGGTGCCGGGCAAGCTCGATCTGGGCGAGGACGCCGAGCTGGAGCTGATCCCGGCCGACGGGCACACGGCGGACGGGATGGCGGTGTGGGCGCCGTTCGCGCGGGTGCTGATCGCCGGTGACTACGTCTCACCGGTCGAGCTTCCGATGATCTCCGCGGGCGGGTCGCGGAACGCGTACGTGGCGACGCTGCTGCGGCTGGCGCCCTACGTGGAGCAGGCCGACTGGGTCGTCCCGGGCCACGGCGCGCCCCTGGACGGGGTGCGTGCGCTGGCGATCCTGCGCGAGGACGTCAAGTACCTCGAGTCCCTGGATGCGGATGCGCCCGAGCGGGCTGCGCTGCCGCTGGCGCGCCGCGACCGCGTGCAGAAGCAGATCCACGCCGACAACCTGGAGCGACTGTGATGCTGCACCACGTGGGGCTGCCGACGCTGGTCGCGGACGTCGAGGCCGAGGTCGCGTTCTGGACGTTGTTGGGGTTCTCGGTCGTGGAGCCGCCGGATCCGTCGCTGGTCGCGCGCGCGACGTGGCTGGAGGCGCCGGGCGGGACGCAGATCCACTTGTTGTACGCGTCGGACCCGGCGCCGCGGGCGGGCCACCTGGCGGTCGTCGCGCCGGAGCCCTTCGAGGCGACGCTGGCGTCCCTCACCGCGGCCGGCCACACCGTCGATCCCCGCACACCCCACTGGGGCGCACCCCGCGCCTACGTCCATTCACCGGGCGGCCACCTCGTCGAGCTGATGGCCTGGCCGCCACCGCCGGCGCTGCCGGCGCCCTAGTCGCGCTCGGTCCCCGCGTTGAGCAACGCCAGGTACTTGGTGTAGACGTACACGGTCCCGCGCTGGCGGCCGGTGATCTCCCGCAGGATCCCGGCGTCTTGCAGCCGGCGCAGGCCGGAGTGGACCGCCGGGCTCGACAGCCCCGTCTCCGCGATCGCGAGCCTCGGGGTGACCACGACGCGCCGCACCGCGATCTCGTAGAGGCGCGACGCCGTCCCCGCCGCGCGGCCGAGCCCGCCGACGAGCCTCCGATCGTCCTCGACCAGGTGCACGATGTCGTGCGTCGTCGCCGTCGTCTCGGCCGCGACCTCCGCGACGCCCTCGAGGAAGAAGCGCACCCACTCCTCCCACGCGCCGTGCGTGCGGATCCGTTGCAGGCGCTCGTAGTAGACGTCGCGGTGCTGCTTGAAGTACAGGCTCAGGTACAGCAGCGGACGGCTCAGCACTCGCTCGGCGCAGAGCATCAACGTGATCAGCAGGCGCCCGACGCGGCCGTTGCCGTCGAGGAACGGGTGGATCGTCTCGAACTGCGCGTGGGCGAGCGCCGCCTTGACGAGCAGCGGGAGGGCGACCTCCTCGTCGTGCAGGAAACGTTCCAGATCGCTCATCGCGTCGGGGACGACGTGCGGCGGAGGCGGGACGAACCGGGCGTTCTGAGGCCGCGTGCCGCCGAGCCAGTTCTGGACGCGGCGGAAGTCGCCGCGCGCCTTGTCGCCACCACGGGCGTCGTGCAGCAGGATGGTGTGGATCTCGCGGAGCAGGCGGCTGGAGAGCGGCAGCCGCTGCTGGTCGATCGCGGCGAGGCCGTGGTCCATCGCGGCGAGGTAGTTCGTCGTCTCCTTGACGTCCTCCGTCGGAACGCCGGGCACGGCATCGTTCTCGAACAACAGGAGGTCGGAAAGCGACGACTGCGTGCCTTCGATCTGCGACGAGAGCACGGCCTCCTTGCGGACGTACGTGTAGAGCAGCGTGTCGGGATCGGGCAGGAGCAGCGTCATGCCGTCGAGCCGTCCGAGCGCCTGGTTGGCGCGGTCGAGGAGGTGCTGCATCGCGCCGTCGATGACGAGCGGCGGAACGGGAGGCAGCGGGCGCGGGAGGAACGCGGCATAGCCCTCCGGCCCGCTGGTGACTCGGACCTAAGGCAGACTTCAGGGCTGAAGTCTTTCTAGCGTAAACGCTAAGGCAACGTTCGTGAAGGGCCGGGACGGCTACGCGTCCGGGCCCGCGTCGAGGTGGCGGCGCATGTAGAGGTCGCGGGGTGAGCCGGAGGTGAAGCCGAAGGACTCGTAGAGCGCCAGCGCTGCGGTGTTGGACTCGTTGACGTCGAGCTCCATGCGGCGGCAGCCGCGGGCGACGGCGCGTTCGGTCGCGAAGTCCAGGAGGGCGCGGCCGACGCCGCGGCCGCGGGCCGGGTCCTGGACGAAGACGTCCTCGATCAGGCAGTCGCGGCCGGCGCGCCAGATGCCCATGCGGTAGCGGAGCTGGGCGATGCCCGAGGGTGGGGAGTCGTCGTCGGCCGCGGCGAGGATGAAGTCGGTGTCGCGGTCGTCCATCAGGCGCTCGACGCCGGCCAGGAACGCGTTGTCCGACGGCCAGTCGAGGCCGAGGTGGTCACGGAACGCGACCATCAGGCGCGCGACCGTCTCGGCCTCGTCCGGGCCGGCCTTCCAGGCTCTCGCGGGCACTACGACTCCTTGCGGACGTTCCAGCTGACGGTCATGTCGGCGACGACGTCACCGGCCCCGTCGACCACGTCGACGTCGACGGAGAACCGCACCGCGCCCTCGCGCTCGAGCTCGCCGAGCAGCTCGTCGGGGTTGGCGCCGAGGACGCCGGTCGCGGTCAGCACGCCCCGCGGGATCTTCTTGTAGTTGATGGTCGCCGCGTCGGGCTGCAGCTCCAGCTGCGGCAGCTCCTGCACGAACGACGTCACGAACGCCGCGCCCGACGCGGCCTGCCCCAACGCGAACAGCGCGCTGGCGTGCTGCGACCCCGTGTGGTTGCGCAGCGCCGGGTCGTCCGGCAGGCGCGCGACCCCGCGCCCGACCGCGACCTCGACGATCTCCAGGCCGACGTGCTCGTTGAACGGCACCGCCTGCTCCATGCCAGCCCGGAGGGGCTCGAGGTCGTCCATGGCGGACGAGCCTAACTCACCACGCGCTCAGCGCCGCAGCGTGATGGCGCGCCGGGCGGCGGTCGAGCCGATCCGCGCGTCGAGCGTGACCGTCGCGGTGCCGCGCCGCGCGAGGAACCGCCGGCCGGTGGCGCCGAGTCGGATCGTCACCTGCGCCGTCCTGGCGCGGCGGATCGCGACGGTCCTGGTGCCGAGGGGGGCGGCGCCGTGCGAGAGCCTCAGCCGCAGCCGGCCGTTCGCGGGCGCGCGCAGCGTGACCCGCAGGGCGCTCGCGCCGGCGCGCCGGACCGTCGCCGCGTCGAGCGCGACGGCGAGCGGCGTGCGCGCGGCCGGCGGAGGCGCGGACGCGGCAGTTGTAGGAGTTGGCGTCGCCGGGCCTGGGCCCGCCGGCGTCGTGTCGACGACCGGCTCGTCGGCCGGCGTCCCCGTTGCCGCTCCAAGCGTCGGCGTCGCGGGCGGCGCGTCGAGGGGCGCTGTGGGCTCGACCACCGGATCGGCCACAGCTCCCGGCTCGTCGCCTTCGAGCGTCCCCGACCGGTCCGGCCATGGGGGCGTCCCGGGGGCCGACATGTAGGACCCGCACGCCGGCGCGCCCGACCCGGTCCCAGGCTCGCCGGGATGCAGCTCGTCCTCGGGCCCCGGATCACCTGGACCCGTCGCCCAACCGCCGCCCGCCGCCGCGGCCGGAGCCGGCCCCGGCACCGTCCCGTCGGGCAGCGCGACCTTCCACCACCACGTCCGGCTGCACGCGACCGCGCCACGCTGCTCGTCACGGCTCGTCGCCACGAGCCAGTGCCACCCCGGTGCCGCGTCGCTGACGTCGATCCGCTCCCCCGGCGGGCACGGGCGCGTCACGCCGTCGACGGTGCAGTCGTTGCGGGGCCAGTCCGCGTCCGGCGGGTGGAGCGTCGGCGCGCCTTCGTAAGCACCGGAGATCCACGTCGGCCACCAGGTCGCGTACACGTCGAAACCGCGGCGGATCACCCCGCCGTCGTTGCCGAGATCGTCCCAGGCCTCGTACTGGAAGACGTGGTGTCCCGGCGCGACGTCGTCTCGCTCCCAGGCCGAACCGGTGCAGGGCTCCCACGGCTCGTCGTCGAGGCGACAGCGGATCGGACCCCACGAGCGATCCGCGCGGTCGTAGCCCCAGATGAAGACGGAGACGTCGGGGCCGTGGGGCTGCACCCAGAGGGCCGGGATGTCCGGCCGCGGTCCCGTCGTGTCGCGCTGCCACGTGACGCTGTCCGGATAGCCGAGCGTGCCTGTGCGGTCGATCGCGCGGACGTCGAGCGTGTGGAACCCGTCGGTCGTCACGGTGGCCGAGACCGGGTCGGGGCAGGTGAGCCAGTCACCGCCGTCGACGCGGCATTGCAAGGGCGAGCCCGGCTCGCTCACCGTGACCTCCGGCCGGATGGTGTCGTCGCGCACGCGGTCGGTCGCGAGGGTGAGCGTGACGTCTGGCGGGGTGTGGTCGGTGGTCCAGTGCAGCGTCGTGCCGGGATCCTCGACGTTGCCGGCAGCGTCGACGGCGTGGATCGCCAGCGTGTGCGGACCCTCCTCGTCGAAGGGCATGGACGAGCCGAGGTCGTCCGTCTCGTTGGCGCACACCTGCTCCGCGGCACCGTCGAACGAGCACACGAACCACGCGGACTCGTCCGTCTCGATGCCGAGCACCTGGCGGTCGACGTAGCTCGGGACCGGCGTGAGGACGCGCGTGCGCGGCGGCGTGGTGTCGACCTCGACGAGCGCGGTCGCGACCGGCCCGGTCACGCCGTCGAGCGTCGCGCGGACGTGGAGCGCGTGGCGGCCCTCGTCGAGGTCCGGCGTCGTCCACGGCGAGGCGCAGGCAGTGGCCGCCGCGTCGTCCACCGCACACGTCGTCGTCGCGCCGGGCGGCGCGGCGAACGACACCGTGCTCTCGGCCGAGCGCGTCGGGCTGACCGGCGCCGTCACGTCGACCACGGGCGCGCCGTCGTCGGCGTGCTCCCACGCCGTGAGCTCGTCGCCGCGCTCCTCGAGCAGGACGCCGGACGAGGCCGCGAGCGTCGGTGCGTCGTCCGCGTAGGGCGAGCCGCCGCCCGGGATCGGCGGCGCCTGCCACGCGACGGTGCCGTCGGCGGTCCGCAGCGCGGTCAGACGCTCCGCGATCGCGGCGTACACGAACGGCCCGGTCAAGAGCGGCGAGGTCGCCCCTTCGACCTGCCACGCGTCCGGACCGTCGGGCCGGCGCGCTGAGAGGACGGGCACGTAGCGCCAGCAGTTGCACTCGTCGTGCTGATCGCGCTCGACCGAGAGGTCGGGGGCGAGCGCGCCGTCGAGGGTGCCGTGGGCGGTGTCGATCACCGCGCCGGTCGCGGCATCGAACACGGCGCCGTCGAAGGCGACGCGGCCGCCGGACACCGAGACGCCGTCCCACCGCACGCACTCGCGCGGAGTGGTCCACACGGTCGCGCCGGTCCGGCGGTCGAGGGCGGTCACCTTGCACGCGGCGTCGTAGCCCTCGACGACGTAGAGCCGCTCCTCGTCGACGGCGGGATACGCGACGGTGGCGTACGGCACCTGCCGGGACCAGACGCGGTCGCCCGTGGCGCCGTCGAGGGCGCTCGCGCCGAGGTAGACGAGGCCGCCGATCGCGACGGGGTGCGACAGCTGGTCGCGGCTGTCCGCGACGTCGCGCTGCCACAGCGCGCGCCCGTCCGCGATCGCGAACGCCTGCACGCGCGTGCCGTCGTCGGCGTACACGTGCCCGTCGTCGGCGGCCAGCTCCCACGTGTCGAACCCTGCACCGTCCAGCGGCCGGCGCCACCGCACGGCGCCGTCGCCCAGGTCGTAGGCGGTCAGCATGGCCTGGCCGGCGTCGTCGTTGGAGGTCTCGTCGTCGGGGCCGACCCGGCGGTCGGCCACGATCGCGACACCGTCGACGATCAGCGGCGTTCCCATGGGCCGGCCGGTCCGCGTCCGCCACCGGGGGCTCAAGGGCGGTGCCGGAGCGCCGGGAGCGAGGCCGGTGCGCCCGGCGTCCTGGCGGTCGCCCGTGACGCCGCGATCGGCCGGGAGCGTGGGCGCCGGCAGGGGCCCGACCGGCCCGGTCGCCGACCCGCGGACCGGTTCGTCGCCGGCGAACGCGACGAGGTGCGTGTCGTAGGGCACCAGCAGCAGCCCGTCGCCGGCGGCGAGGGGCCCGCTGGGGAAGCCGTCGGCCGGCAGCTGAAGGCTTTGCGCCACGGCGCCGGTCGCCGGGTCGAGGCCGAACACCCGGTTGTCGTCGCCGCCCGAGATGGTCCACACGCGGCCGCCGGCGGCCAGCGGCGCCTCCGCGAGCCCGTTGCGGGTGAACGTCCAGCGGGCGGGCTGGCCGGGACCGGCGACGGCGCTCAGCGTGGTGCCGTCGAGCAGGTAGAGCCCCTGCGCGTCCTCCGCGGGATAGGTCGTCGCGTGGTAGTCGCCGCCGACCCGCCCGCCCGTCGCGGGATCGAACGCGGCGCCGGCCTTCACGCTGCCGCTCGGCGTGACGGCGAGCAGGTTGTTGATGTACACCAGATCGTCGTGGATGCTCGTCAGGTGCGCGCTGTTCGTCTGGCCGGAGGCCACCGCGCGCCGTGCGCCCGTGTCGAGGTCGTAGGCGTAGACGGTCGACTCCGCCTCCGACGGGACCGGGGCGAAGCCGCCGCGAGGGGCGACGATGAGCTCGTCGCCCTCGATCGCCGGAAGGGGGTAGTCGTTGACGTCGTTGTCGGTCCAGCGCATCGCTCCCGTCGCCGAGTCGAACACCGTCAAGCTCCTGTTGAACTCGCCCATGGCGGCGATGTGGTCGTCGTCGGCGACGAGCTGGTGGCAGACGTCGGACCTGGCCGTGGTCCGGAGCCACGCCGTGTCGCCGCTCGCCGGGTCGACGGCGACGAGGGCGTCGGAGCCGCACGCGCCGATGACGACATGGCCGTGCGAGAAGACGATGCCTCCGATCCGGTTCATCCGGCGCGTCCAGAGCCGCCGGCCGGTGCTGGCGTCGACGGCGAAGACGGAGTTGCCGTCGGTCGCGAAGACACGCCCGTCGACCACCAGGACGGTGGAGAGCATGCCGGAGGCGTCCAGGGTCCACGCTGGACGGAGCGTGCCGCTCGGTCCGCCGACCGGCTGGCTCGACGAATGTTGGGCGTCGATGAGCTCGTTCGTCGCGTCGCCCGCCGCCGCGTGGGCCGGCGGCGCTCCGGTCCCGGCCGTCAGCGCCAGCGCCGCGAGCAGCGTCGCTCCAACGACTCTCCATCCCCGGCGCGTCCGTGCCATGCGCGCGCAATCTACCCCGAGGTGGTGACGCTAAACGTGCTCCACCGGTCAACCCGATCCGCTGTTATAGGTCGAGCAGCTCCAGCCCATCCGTCGCGACCGTCACGTCGCCGTGCACGGTCGCCGCACCGGCGTGCAGCGCCGCCTCGTCCGCGTTCGGCGGCACGTGGATCAGGACGAGCTTCGCGGCGCCGGCGTCGACCGCGACCTGGGCCGCGGCGGCGGGTGCCGCGTGGCCGGGCGCGACCGGTGGGCCCCAGGCGTCGTGGGCGAGGATGCGGGAGCCGCGGGCGAAGGCGACGGTCAGCGGGTCGTCCTCGGTGTCGGTGCACCAGGTCAGCGCATCGCCGACGCGGATCCCGAGCGTCGGGTTCGTGTGGCGGTCCTGGCGGCGGGTCCTCACGCCGAACGTGGACGCAACCCCGTCGCCGACCTCGCCCAGCGGGAGATCTCCTACGCCCACGCCGAGCTGGCGCAGGTCGACCGGCATGATCGGCGGCGCGAACAGGCGCTGCAGCACGGTCGCCGTGGGCGTGTCATACAACTCGACGCCGGGACCGCGGACCGTCACCTCCATGTCGGCCAGCTCGGTCAGGTACGCGAGCCCGCACACGTGGTCGATGTGGAAGTGCGTGAGCAGCACCTCCAACTTCCGCCGCCCGCCGAGCAGCTCGGCGCGGTCGGTGATCAGGCGCCGCAGGCCGGTGCCCGCGTCGACCACCACCGCCGCCTCGCCGGCGTCGTCGCGCAGGAGCAGCGACGACGTCTCGCGCCGGCCCGTCGGCACGAAGCCGCCGCTCCCCAGGATGGTCGCGGCGGCCAACATGGTGTCCTACTCGGCCGCCGCGGGCGACTTGATGACCGCGATCGGCGCCCCGGCCTGGATCGGCTCGCCCTCCTTGATGGAGAGCGTCTCGACGACCCCGGCCTTGTGGGCGGTGATCTCGTTCTCCATCTTCATCGCCTCGATGATGCAGAGCAGCTGGCCTTCGGCGACCGTGTCGCCCTGCTTGACGAGCACCTTCCACATGTTGCCCTGCAGCGGGGAGACCAGCTCGTCCGCGCCGCCGCCGCTGGAGGACTTGCGCTCGCCGCGCTTCTTGGGTCCGGCCGAAGCGCCATTGGCGCTGGCGCCGACCACCACACCGCCGACCGGCGGCGGCCCGATGACCTTGACGTCGAACCGCCGGCCGCTCACCTCGACCACGTAGCCCTGCTCGACGGTCTCGTCCTCGTCGTCGCCGGGCCGCTTCGGCGGCGGGAACGCGAGCTCCTTCAGCCACGCCCGGTCCTCGACCAGGTCGCGGCACGTCTCCGCGTCGTGCCACTGCTGGGTCGCCAGCAAAGCCTTGTGGAACGGGATCAGCGTCTTGAGCTCGCCGATCTCGTACTCGCCCAGCGCGCGCAGCATGCGCCGGGTGGCGTGCTCGCGATCCTTGTCCCAGACGATGAGCTTGGCGACCATCGGGTCGTACATCGGCGTGACCTCGCCGCCCGGGCCGACGCCCGAGTCGACGCGCACGCCCGGCCCGCTCGGCTCCTTGTAGGCGCCGATCTTGCCCGGCGCGGGCGCGAAGTTCTTCGACGCGTCCTCGGCGTTGATGCGGCACTCGATCGCGTGGCCGCGCAGGACGACGTCCTCCTGCTTGACGGTCAGCGGCTCGCCCGCCGCGGCGAGGATGCCCTCGCGCACGATGTCGACGCCGGTCGTCATCTCGGTCACGCAGTGCTCGACCTGCACGCGCGTGTTCATCTCCAGGAAGAAGTACTCACCGTCCTGGAGCATGCCCTCGATCGTGCCCGCGCCGACGTAGTCGACCGCGCGCGCCGCGTCGGTGCCGATCTTGCCGATCCGCTCGCGCATCGCCTCGTCGACCGCCGGCGCCGGCGACTCCTCGATCAGCTTCTGGTGGCGGCGCTGGACCGAGCAGTCGCGCTCGCCGAGGTGGATGACGTTGCCGTGGCGGTCGGCCAGGACCTGGACCTCGACGTGGCGCGGGTCGGGCAGGTAGCGCTCGAGGTAGACGGTGCCGTCGGAGAAGAACTTCTCGCCCTCGCGCGAGGCGCCCTCGAACGCGTCCTGGAGCTTGTCCTCGGTCAGCGCGACGCGGAAGCCCTTGCCGCCGCCGCCGGACGCCGCCTTGACGGCGACCGGGAAGCCGATCTCGTCGCGTGCGATGCGCAGCGCGTCCTCGAGCGTGTCCACCGGCTCGGTCGTGCCCGGGACGATCGGGACGCCGGCGGCCTGCATCAGCTCGCGGGCCTTGGTCTTCGACCCCATCGCGTCGATGGCGCTGGCCGGCGGGCCGATGAAGACGATGCCGGCCTCGTCGCAGGCGCGCGCGAACGCGGCGTTCTCGGCGAGGAAGCCGTAGCCCGGGTGGACGGCTTCCGCGCCCGACTCCTTGCAGACCTCGATGATCTTCTCGATCTTGAGGTACGACTCGGCGGCCGTCGGCCCCCCGAGCAGATAGGCCTCGTCGGCGCGCTGGACGTGCAGCGCATCGCGATCGAGCTCCGAGTAGACGGCGACGGACGCGATCCCCATCTCTTCCAGCGTGCGGATGACGCGGATGGCGATCTCGCCCCGGTTGGCGACCAAGACCTTGGAGAACATGCGGCGCGGAAGGCTATTTGATCGCCGCGCCCGGCGATCCGCCGACGCGTCGCGTGTGTTGTAGAGCCCCAGAGGGAAGGCTGACCGCGACGCCTTTCCGGGTCACGACTTGCGCCGAAAGGCGCGAGATGGCCTGAGGGACACCACCTGGGCCAGGGCGGCGGGAGCAGGTCAGAGCGCTCCCGTCGCCCACTCCTGGGTGCGGGCAGCCGCACCCCGAGGCGCTCGCGGCGCATCCCCGATGCGGCGCGCGGCGCGCTCGGCGACCGTGGTCGCATGCCCCGCCTCCGTTTCGCCATGCGAGCGCTCCCCGCGCTTCTGGGCGCCGTCGCGCTCGCCCCCGCCACCGCCCACGCGGTCGTTCCGAGCGACTACGGCGAGTACCCCAACGGCACCGTCGCCACGGGTGACTGCCAGCGCAACGACGAGAAGGTCGACGGCACGGTCGAGACGTGGACGCTCCTGCGCGCGACGCCCGACCACCGGCACGCGCCGAAGCAGAGCATCGCGCTGCTGCCAGACCCGCTGCCGGAGCGGCCGGAGAAGTTCCCGTTCACGGCGACGGGTCAGGCGGTCGTCCCGGTCGGCGACGAGGTGCCGGCGGGGGACGCCGGCGACTGCCGGATCGTCATCGAGAATCCGATGGTCGTCCGGACCGAGGGCCACGGCATGGCGATCGACGACCCGGGGGTGTACTGGCACTACCAGCGCCGCGGGACCGTCCACTGGGTCTGGCACGACTACTCGGAGAACGCCCAGGTGCCGCCGCCCGAGCCGTGCGGCGACAACGACCCGGAGCTGCCGGCGCCGGCCGACGCCCGGCCGCCCGCGTCCAAGGGTCCCAACGGCGACTGGTACCTCGCGAGCTTCTGCAACCACGTCGAGTCGCGCCGCTTCTTCGTCCTGGGCGATGACGGGGAGTGCGCGTCGATGGACCGCTCCAACTGGCCCTTCACTCCGTACTTCAACCAGTACGACACGGGCCAGCGCGAGGATCTGCCGATCGCCAGGGACAACAAGAAGGGCGGCAACGCGTGCGGCCCGTCGTCGACGATGATGGGCGTGCTTGAGTCCATCCGGCGCGACTTCCCCGGGGACACGCCCGCGCACCAGGAGCAGTTCCTCGACAAGGTCGACGCCCTCGGCTCGCTGGGGCACACGTTCGACCAGGTCATGGCGCTCACCCGCGCGGACCAGAAGCCGCTGCAGGACAACTACGCGCTCGGCGGCGAGATCGCCAAGTTCCTCAAGAGCCTGGGCTACAAGAAGGCCAAGCTCGTCATGTTGGGCGACAGCCAGGCCGACGTCCTGCTCAACAACCACAACAAGATGATGGCGGCGCTGACCAAGAACCCCGTGATCGTCAGCACCGCGTTCGGCGGCGCCAAGTGGGGCAAGACGGGCGGCGGGCACGTGATCCTGCTGCGCAACCTCGACGTCCAGCATCCCAACGACTACGTCGTCGACGACCCGGCCGGCAACTGGTTCAGCACGCGCGACTCGGGCTCCTGGCCGACGGGGCACTACGGGAAGGGCTCGTGCGGCTTCGGCGTCGCGTACCCGATGGACTGGGTCGAGGCGTACACCGCCGGCCGCTGGATGGTGAGCATGGGCAAGCCCGAGGGGTCGCGGGCGCCGCTGGGGGGCCTGGCGCCGCGGGCGGCGCGGAGCGCGCCGACGGCCGACGGCGACGGCGTGTCGGTGTTCGGGCTGTCGGCCGACGCCGAGACCGCGCCCGCGACGTTCTACGTCCAGGACGCGCAGGGCCGGCGTGAGGGGTTCGTGGACGGCGTGGCGGTCGACGAGATCCCGGACGGGTACGCCGTCGAGGCCGCGGAGGGTGACGGCGGGCCGGACGACGACACCGGCGTCACGCGCCGCGTGCGCGAGCTGGCGATCCCGGATCCGCAGCCCGGGACCACGGTCCACGTCGCCGATCCGGACGGCGGCACGTTCGCGCTGGACGAGGACGCGTGGAAGGGCGGCGCGGTCGTGACGCGCGACCGCGTGAGCGCGACGGTCGCCGCCGGCGGGAGCGCGACGCCGGCGGCGCCGGCGCTGGACGCGGCGATCGGTGACGCGCCGGCGCCGGGCGGCGAGGAGCAGGCTCCGGGCGGGGACCAGCCGGAGACGGGCGATCACGGAGGCACCGCCGGCGGCGCCGGCGCGCAGGCTCAGGGCGGCGGCGGCGGCGGCGGCGGCGGCGCGCAGGGTCAGGGCGGAGCCGCGGCCCCGGCCCCGGCGAAGCGGGCCGGGTCGCGGGCGACGCTCGTCCGCGTCGCGGCGGCCAAGGCGGCCGTGAAGGCGACGCTGCGGTGCGCGAGCGCCAAGGGCTGCCGCGTGACGCTGCGCCTCGCCGCCCGCAAGGGCCGCAGGAGCGTGACGGTCGGCACCGCGACGACGACCGTGACCGGTCAGCGGACGGTCACCGTGCGCCTGAGCGCCGCCGGCCGGCGCCTGCTGCGCGGCCAGCGGAGCCTCGCGGTCCGCCTGACCGCGACGCAGGACGGCACGGCCCTCGCCACGGCGCGCACCGTCTCGGTGCGCGCGCGCTGAGGCCGCCGGGGCGCGTCCGCATGCGCGACGATGTCGCGTATGCGGACGGAGGGGGGCGACGCGGCGGGCTGGGCGGTGCTGCACGACGCGGTCGCTGGTCTCCGCGCGGCACTCGGCGACCGGCTCGTCGCCGTCTACGCGGTCGGCAGCCTCACGCACGGCGGCTTCGCGCCCGACGTCAGCGACGTGGACGGCGTCGTGATCGTGGAGCGCTGCGACGCGAGCGCCGCGGCGGCGGTCGAGGCGGTCGTCGAGGACGTTCGGGCGCGAGGCGGCGGTGCCCTCGCCGAGCGGCTCTCGCTGTTCTGGGGCGACTGGGCGACCTTCGGCGCGCCGGGGCCCGAGGCGCGGCTGCCGCCGATCGTCCGCCGCGACCTGCTCGACTCCGGCATCGCGCTGCACGGCACCGCGCCACCCGCCGGCCTGCTGCGCCCGACCCAGGACGACCTCGTCCGCGAGACCGCCGCGTTCGCGGCGCAGTGGCTGGCCCGCGAGGGGATCCCGGACCCCGACGCGCTCCTCCGCGCCGGCCGCCGCGCGACGACCAAGATGGTGCTCTTCCCGGTCCGCTTCCTGGCGACCGTCGAAGCGGGCCTGGCGGGCAGCAACGACGAGGCCGTCGCCTGGTATGTCGCGGCGGGCCGTCCCCACGCGCCGCTGGCCGCCGCGTCGCTGCGCTGGCGCACCGAGCCGATCGACGATCCCGCCGCGGCGCGGCGCCTGCTCGCCGATCTCCCGGCGCTGTACGACGAGGCGCTGACCGCGCTGCGCGCCCGCCCGCGCTAGTCCCGCCGCCGGCGCTGGCCCGTCGTGCGCTGCAGCGCCGCCGCGGTCGAGCGCGTCTCCTCGGCCAGGTGCTCCGAGTGATAAGCACCCTCCACCGCTCGCCTAGCGGTGTCGCTCGCCCGCGCCTCGCGCTCGGCGGCGCGCGCCTGCGCCTCGACGAGCTGCTCCGCCGCCCGCGCGGCGTTCTCGGGGTCGAACGTCCGGTCCTCGACCGCCTGCGCGGCGTAGCGCGGCCGCCCGGGCACCTCGATCTCCTCGCGACCGGGCTCGGCGTCGATCGCCAGCGGCCGGAAGCGCCAGGTGATCAGGCGGCCGTCGTCCTCGACCGTGACCGCGAACTCGTCGTGCGCGAGCTCCGGATCCGCGGTGCCCGCCTGCGGCCGCTGGGCCCGGACGCGTCCGAGCTCCGACCGTCGCGCCCACGCCCGTCGCAGCTTGAGGCTGTCGACGCCGGCGCTGAGCCCCCACAGCGCCGCGACGATCACGGCGACCACGACCCCGAACCAGAGCGTGAGCGCCAGCAGGCCGTAGCCGGCGATCAGGCCGGCGCCGCCGAGCACGATCAGCAGCCCGGCGCCCTTGGTCGCCGCCTGCAGCTGGTCGTGACGCGCCCACGCGCCCGGCAGCGAGTGGCGCAGGGGCCGCCGATACGGCCCCATCAGCTCGTCGCGCCGCGGGACCGGGTCCGTCGCCATGGTCCGGAGAGACTAGTCGCGCCGCCGGCGCTGGCCGGTCGCGTGTTGCAGTGCCGCCGCGGTCGACCGCGTCTCGAGCAGCAGGTCGTCGGACAGGCGCGACGCCTCGACCGCGCGGTGGGCTTCCGCCGCGGCGGCCGCCTCCCGCTCCGCGGCGCGCTCCTGCGCCTCGATGAGCTGCTCAGCGGCCCGCGCGGCGTCGTCGGCCGCGAACGCCCGGTCCTCGATCCCCCGCGCCGCGTGGCGCGGCCGTCCGGGCACCTCGATCTCGTCCGCGCCGGGGTCAGCGCCGATCGTCAGCGGCCGGAAGCGCCAGGTGAGAAGCCGGCCGTCGTCCTCGACCGTCACCGCGAACAGGTCGTGCGCCAGCTCCGGGTCCTCGGTCCCCGCCTGTGGCCGTCGGGCCAGGACGTCGGCCAGCTCGCTGCGCCGGCGCCAGGAGCGCACCAGCCGCCAGGTCTCACGCACGGTCAGCCAGCCCCAGGCCAGCAGGACGTAGATCGCGATCAGCACGCCGACCGCGACCATCAGGGCGAGGATGATCGCGCCGACGGCGACGCCGGCGGCGACCCCGACGGCGGCGCACAGCCCCGCCACGACGAGCATGCTGCGCAGCTCCCGGACGCTCCGCCACACCGCCGCGGCGCAGTGGCGCAGCGGATGGCGATACGGACCCATCAGCACGTCGCGCCGCGGGACCGGGTCCGTCGCCATGGTCCAAGAGACTAAGCGATCATGCCGCCCGCGACCGTGTCGTTGCTCGTCTCGTCGATGAGGATGAACGCGCCCGTGATGCGGTTCTTCGCGTACGGGTCGGCGAGCAGCGGGCGGCGCGTCCTGATCCGGATCCGGCCGATGTCGTTCAGGCCGAGCTCGCTCGGCGCCGGGCCGCGATCCAGCGTGTGGACGTCGACCACGTCGAGCAGGCCGTCGACGACCGCCTCGGCGGTGTGCGTCAGGTGCTTCAGCAGGTAGCGGGCGCCGGGGCGCAGCGGGCGGTCGGCGAACCAGCAGACGTCGGCCTCGAACTCGCGCACGGGCGTCGGCGCGCCCTCGGTCGCCACGAGCACGTCGCCGCGCGAGGCGTCGACGTCGTCGGCCAGCCGGACCGTCACCGACTGCGGCGGGAACGCCTCCTCCAGCGGGCCGTCGGCGGTCTCGACCGCCGCGACCGTGGACTCGACGCCGCTCGGCAGCACGGTCACCCGGTCGCCGGCCCGGATCACGCCCGAGGCGACCTGACCGGCGTAGGCGCGGTAGTCGTTGCCCTCGCTACGGATGACCAGCTGGACCGGGAAGCGCAGGTCCTCCAGGTTGCGGTCGTCGCCCGGCTCGATCGCCTCCAGCTGCTCCAGCAGCGGCTTGCCCGCGTACCAGCCCATGTGCTCGGAGCGGTCGACGACGTTGTCGCCGACGAGCGCGCTGATCGGGATGAACGCGATGTCGCGGACCGACAGCGCGCGCCGGAAGGCGCAGAAGTCCCGGACGATCTCGTCGAAGCGCTCCTCCGAGTACTCGACCAGGTCCATCTTGTTGACGGCCACGACCATGTGCGGGATGCCGAGCAGCGACGCGATGAACGCGTGGCGCTTGGTCTGCTCGACCACGCCGTGGCGCGCGTCGACGAGCACGATCGCGACGTCCGCGGTCGACGCGCCCGTGACCATGTTGCGCGTGTACTGCACGTGGCCGGGCGTGTCGGCCAGGATGAAGTCCCTGGCCGGCGTGGCGAAGTAGCGGTAGGCGACGTCGATCGTGATGCCCTGCTCGCGCTCGGCGCGCAGGCCGTCGGTCAGGCGCGACAGGTCCATCTCGCCGTCCCGACCGTTGAGGTCGGCGTACTGGTCGGCAAGGATCGCCTTGGAGTCGTGGAGGAGGCGCCCGATCAGCGTGGACTTGCCGTCGTCGACGGAGCCCGCGGTGGCGAGGCGAAGCAGGGTGGTCATAGAAGAAGAGACAGCCAAGTCCTAGAAGTAGCCGGCGACCTTGCGGTCCTCCATCGCCGACTCCGACACGCGGTCGTCGGCGCGGGTCTCGCCGCGCTCGGTCACGTTGGTCGCCGCGATCTCGGCGACGACCTCGTCCAGCGTCTGCGCCGCCGACTGCACCGCGCCGGTGCAGGAGATGTCGCCGACGGTGCGGTAGCGCACGCTCGTCACGAACGGGTCGCCGTCGCGGGCGTCGCGCTCGATGAACGGCGAGTCGGCGTACAGCATCCCGTCGCGGCGGAAGACCGACCGCTCGTGCGCGAGGTAGATCGGCGGCACGTCGATCTCCTCCTCCAGGATGTACTGCCACACGTCGAGCTCGGTCCAGTTCGACAGCGGGAACGCGCGCACGTTCTCGCCCCGCCGGACGCGCGTGTTGTACAGGTTCCACAGCTCCGGCCGCTGGCCCTTCGGGTCCCAGCCGCCGAAGTCGTCGCGGAAGCTCAGGATGCGCTCCTTGGCCCGCGCGCGCTCCTCGTCGCGGCGCGCGCCGCCGAACGCCGCGTCGAAGCCGTGCTCGGCCAGCGCGTCGAGCAGCGTCGTCGTCTGGAGGCGGTTGCGCGAGGCGCGCGGCCCCGTCTCCTCGACGACGCGGCCCTGGTCGATCGACTCCTGCACGGAGGCGACGATCAGGCGCTCGCCCAGCCGCTCGACCAAGGTGTCGCGGAACTCGATGACCTCGTCGAAGTTGTGCCCCGTGTCGATGTGCATCAGCGGGAACGGGAACTTCCCGGGCCGGAACGCCTTCTCGGCCAGCCGGACGAGGACGATCGAGTCCTTGCCGCCGCTGAAGAGCAGGACGGGCTTCTCGCGCTCGGCGGCGACCTCGCGCATCACGTGGATCGCCTCGGCCTCCAGGGCCTGCAGGTGGGTCAGGGTGCGGGAGCTCATGCGGGAGCGACCTCCGTGGGGGCGACGTCCGAGGACGTCGGAAGGACGGGGCGGTTGGGCCGCGCCCGGTGGATCAGCGCCGCGGCGGCGCCGACGATGCAGGGGACGCCGACGATGGTCCACGTCGGCAGGTCGACGCCGGCCTTGGTCAGCACGCCGAGCGCCGAGCCGAGCAGGACGCAGCCGAGCGCCGGGCGCAGCACGACGGCCGGGATCCTGTCGATCAGCGCGGTGCCGATCACGACGCCCGGCAGCGACCCGATCAGGATGTTGGCCATCAGGCCGAAGTCGACGTTGCCGGCGACGAGCTGCGCCAGGCCGGCGGCCCAGAGCACGATCGCGGCATGGAAGACGTCGGTGCCCACGACGCGGTGCGGCGTGAGGCGGAACACGAGGATGAGCGCCAGGCCGATCAGCGCGCCGGAGCCGACCGACGTCAGCCCGAGCAGGAAGCCCAGGACGGCGCCGAGGCCGACGGCCTGCAGCTCGGTGGCGCGGTCGAGGAACACGGTCTCGCGCTCGCGCTCGACGGCGGCGCGCAGGAACAGCGCGCGGAAGAGCATCGAGACCGACACCACCAACAACGCGATCGCCACGCCCGTCAGCAGGACCGACGGCGAGTGCTTCAGCCACGCGTCGAGGGCGATCACGCCGAGCACCGAGCCCGGCACCGACCCGAAGGCCAGCCACTTCGACACGCCGAGGTCGACGGTGCCCTTGCGCAGGTGGCGCCAGCCGCCGAGCGTCTTGGTGACGGCGCCGTAGGCGAGGTCGGTGCCGATCGCGACCGTCGGGTGGATGCCGGCGAACAGGATCAGCAGCGGGGTCATGAGCGACCCGCCGCCGATCCCCGTCATGCCGATGAGGATCCCGACGCCGAGGCCGAAGACGATGACGAGGGGGTCCACGCCGGGTCAGCTTTCAGACCACGTGGTGACTGTGGTTGGTCGTCTCGATCGCGGCGTCAGCCGGGACGTGGATGCCGCACTCGGTCTTGTCGGTCCCGGCCCAGCGGCCCGCGCGGCCGTCGCCGGGCTGGGTGCACGTCGCGCAGCCGATCGACGCGTAGCCCTGGTCGTGCAGCGGGTGGTAGGGCAGCTCGCGCTCGAAGATGCGGTTCCACACGTCCTTCTCGGTCCAGAACGCGAGCGGGTTGTACTTCTTGACCCCGGGGCGCTTGGCGTCGTCCTCGACCAGCTCGGCGGTCGCGCGCGTGTCGGCCTGCTCGCGGCGGATGCCGGTGACCCACGCGTCCGCGCCGGCCAGCGAGCGCTCCAGCGCCGCGACCTTCAGCGGCGTGCAGCAGTGCTCGGGTCCGGTCCACGGGTTCGTCGGGTTCGCGGCGTCCTCGACGTCGATGTGCACGGCGTAGCGCTCCTCGAAGCGCTTCCAGGTCGCGAGCGTCTCGGGGAACAGGACGCCGGTGTCGATCGTCACGACCCGCGTGTGCGGAGCCACCTGCAGCAGCTCGTCGAGGATCACCGACTCCTCCTTCTGGAAGGAGCACAGGAAGACGAGCTTCTCGTGCTGCGCGGCGGCCGCCAGCGTCTCGGTGAGCTGGTCGCTCAGACCGCGCACTCGCCCTCACCACGCTGGACCACGAAGGGCTGGTCGCGGTCCCAGTCGATGAACGTCGACATGGTGTCGATCCCGAACTCGACCGGCAGCGCCAGGTCGGCCTTGACCTCGTCCTCGAAGCGCGTGGTGCCGACGCGGTCGGCGTAGGCCTTGAACGTCTCGCCCTCGTCGACGCGCTCGTTCTCGTACATGCGGATCCAGCGCTCGACGGCGACCGGGACGCGCTTGGCGGGCAGGCGGACCTTCAGGCGCGCGCCGTAGGCGACGGTGCCGCCCTCGTAGTGGCCGCCGATGTGCGCGACGTAGGCCGGGATCGTGTGCTCGCCGACCTTGATCGACGCGCCGTAGAACCCCATGTCGGCGATGTGGTGCTGCGAGCAGCCGTTCGGGCAGCCGGAGTTCTTGATGTGGATGCGCCGGGACTGGGGATCGGTGATGTCCATCTCCAGCAGCTTCTGGTTGATGGCCGCGTTGAGGCCCATCGAGCTCGTGATGCCGAGCTTGCAGGAGTCCGTGCCGGGGCACGAGACGTTGTCGGTGATCTCCTGCGCGCCGGCCTCGCCCAGGTTGATGGCCTTGAGCGCTCCCCAGACGTCGTAGACCTGCTCGTCGCGGATCCAGCGCAGCAGCAGGTTCTGGCCGACGGTCGTGCGGGCCCAGCCGCCGGAGTAGTCGCGCATGACCTGGCCGAGCGCGCGCAGCTGCTCGGGCGTGAGGTCGCCGCGGTAGACCTTGATCTCGACCGCGCTGAAGCCGTCCTGCTTCTGGGCGCGGACGTTGGACTCCACGAAGCGCTCGAACTCGGCGCGGTCCGCGTCGGTCGGCTCGCCGTAGGACGCCGGCACCGCGTTGGCGCCGGACTCCTCGTCGATGTCGAAGCGGCGCGCGGCGACGTCGAAGTCGCGCTCGGCGACCCAGTCGCCCTCGAGCTCGTCGTCGACCAGGCGGCGCAGCTCGTCGATGCCGAACTTGTCGACGAAGACCTTGATCCGGGCGCGGGCGCGGTTGACGCGCAGCCAGTCCTGGCGGTCGAAGATCCGGAAGACGGCCTCGGCGATCCTGAGGTAGTCGCCGTTGTCGGCCTCGACGAAGTCGTACAACGTGGGCGCGATGCGCGGCATGATCGACGTGCCGCCGCCGACCCGGACCTCGAAGCCGCGGGTGCCGTCGTCGGCGATCTTGGAGATGAAGGCGATGTCGTGGATGCCGGTGATCGAGCGGTCCTCGCCCGGCGTGCCCTCGAAGGCGGTCTTGATCTTGCGCGGCATCAGCTGCGTCGTGGGGTGGCGCACGAAGTAGCGGACGTAGGCGCCGACGTAGGGCGTCGGGTCGAAGACCTCGCCCTCCAGGATGCCGGCCCACGGATCGGCGGTCACGTTGCGGACCGTGTTGCCGCAGCCCTCGCGGCTGGAGAGGTTCGCGTCCGACAGCTCGCGGATGAGCTTGGCGGCGTCGCGCAGCGGCACGTGGTGGATCTGGATGTTCTGCCGCGTCGTGATGTGGCCCTTGTTCAGCGGCGCGTACTTCTCGATGACGCTCGCGAACGCGTCCATCTGATCCGGCGTGACGCCGCCGAACGGGAGCTTCACGCGGATCATCTGGACGTCGGGCTGGCGCTGCCCGTAGACGCCCTGCTTGAGCCGGAAGCCGATGAACTCGTTCTCGGGCGTGTCGCCGGCGAGGAACTTCTCCGCCTCGTTGTCGAAGTCGTCGAACTCCCGCGTGATCGCCGGGATGATGTGACCGGGGACGTTCTCGTAGACCTCGGGGTTCGCGAGCGTGCCCTTGCGGCCGACGGTGGTGGGCTCCATGGGCGGCAAGGTAGCAAATCCCGATCGCAAATCCACCTTTTGGCTTTGCCGCTTGGGCATGGGGTTTTCCGCACGCTTTCGGTGCGGAAAGCGCGGCGGTCAGACGGCGGCGCGGCGTCGTTCGAGCTCGGCGCGCTCGACCGCGTTGGCGGTCGCCGCGATGGCCCGGTCGTAGGCGGCGACGGCGTCGTCGCGGGCGCCGGTGCGGCGCAGGAGCTCGGCGTGCGCGGCGTGCAGGGGCGCGTAGGCGCTCAGGCGCGCGTCGTCGAGCAGCGGGCGGACGAGCTCCAGGCCCGCCTCGGGGGCGCCGGCGAACGCGAGCGCGGCGGCGCGGTTGACGCGGATCACCGGCGAGGGCGAGCGGCGGTCGAGCTCGGCGTAGAGCGTGGCGATCTCGATCCAGTCGGTCGCGCCGGCGTTCGGCGCGGTGGCGTGCAGGGAGGCGATGGCGGCCTGCAGCTGGTACGGGCCCGGACGGCGCTCCGCGATCGCCTGGTCCAGCGCGTGCGTGCCCTCGGCGATGCGGCCGCGGTCCCAGAGCGCGCGGTCCTGGCGGTCGAGCGCGACGTACTCGCCGCCGGCGTCGACGCGCGCGTCGCGGCGGGCGTCCTGGAGCAGCATGAGCGCGAGCAGGCCGAGGACCTCGGGATCGCGCGGCAGGAGGTTGACGAGCAGGCGGCCGAGCCGGATCGCCTCGCCGCACAGCTCGCCGCGGACGAGGCGGTCGCCGGACGCCGCCGCGTAGCCCTCGTTGAAGACGAGGTAGACGACGGCCAGGACGCCGTCGCGGCGCTCGGCGAGCAGCTCGGGCGGCGGGACGCGGTACGGGATGCGCGCGGCCGCGATCTTGCGCTTGGCGCGGGTCAACCGCTGGTACATGGTCGGCTCGGAGACCAGGAAGGCGCGCGCGACTTCGGCGGTCGTGAGGCCGCCGAGGAGCTTGACGGTCAGCGCCACGCGGGCGTCCAGCGCCAGCGCGGGGTGGCAGCAGGTGAAGATCAGGCGCAGGCGGTCGTCGGCGAAGTGGGCGCCGTCGTCGCGGTCGTGGTCGTCGGTCGTTTGAGCCGCGTCGCCGGCCGCCGTGTCGCGCGCGGCGAGCGCCGCCATCCGCTCGATGCGGTCCGCCAGGCCGCGCTCGCGGCGCAGCCGGTCGATCGCCTTGCGGCGCGCGGTCGTGGTGATCCACGCGCCCGGGCTGTTCGGGACGCCGTCGCGCGGCCACGTCGCGACCGCCGCGGCGAACGCGTCCTGCAGGGCGTCCTCGGCGAGCGTGAAGTCGCCGACCTGGCGGATCAGCGTCGCGAGGATCGCCGGGCCCTCCTCGCGGAAGGCCCGGCTGATGGCCTCGTCGGACCTCGGCGCTAGAGCGTCGGGCGGATCTCGATGGATCCGTACGGCGCGCTGGGGACGCGCGCCGCCCACTCGATCGCCGCCTCGCGGTTGGGGAGGTCCACGAGGTAGTAGCCGCCGAGCATCTCCTTGGTCTCGGCGAACGGTCCGTCGGTGACGAGCGTCTCGCCGTCGCGGACGCGGACGGTCGTCGCGGTGTCGAGGCCCTCGAGCGCGTTGTTGCCGAGGTGGACGCCGGCCTCGCTCAGTTCGCGGCCGTAGGCCATCCACTTCTCGAGTCCGGGGAGCGAATCGGGGTCGTCACGGATCTCCGGGCGAACGTAGAGGAGGAAGAGGAACTTCATGCGTCGATCAGGCTTCGACGCTCTCGTAGACCATGACCGGCCGGACCTCGACCGAGCCGACCGGGGCGCTCGGGATCTTCGCGGCCCACGCCAGCGCGGCGTCGAGGTCGGGGACGTCGATCAGGTAGTAGCCGCCGAGCATCTCCTTGGTCTCGGCGAACGGGCCGTCGGTGACGAGCGTCTCGCCCTCGCGCACGCGGACCGTCGACGCCGTGTCCAGGCCCTGCAGGCCATCGCCGGCCACCATGACGCCGGACTCCTGGAGCTGCGTCGTGTACTGGAACCACGCCTCGCTGGTCGCGGCCTGCGTGCCGTCGGCGGGCGTGTAGATGAGCAGCATGTACTGCATGGTGGTGCCTCCGTTGGGTCGTGACGGCGGCCGGCGGATCCGGCCGTTCGTCAAGTCGACGGGCGGGAAGCCCGGATTCGACACCTTAGGCGCCGTCGACGCAAATGTGGCGCGTAGGCGCTCAACGTCGAGGAGGTCACATCGACACGATCTCGATCACCTCGGGGGCGCCGAAGACGCGCGCGCCGCGCCGCAGGAAGCCGGCATCCTCGAGGATGCCGAGGTCCACGAGCGTCTTGATGGCATTGATCGCGCCCTGGCCGGAGACTGCGTACCGGTCGGCGACGTCCGCTCGCGTCACGAGCGGCAGCCCGACCAGGTCGCCGGCGAGCCGTTCGGCGACGCCGCGCTTCCCGGCATCTTGCACACGCGACCGCAGATCGTTCTGGAGTGCGACGAGCGTTTCCACCTTGCGCTGCGACTCGGCCGCCGACGCCGCGACACCCGTGGCGAAGAACGCGATCCACGGATCCCACGCGCCCGTGCAGCTCAGCTCGAGCAGGGCGTCCTGGTACTGCTCACGCCGCCGCTCGAACCACGGCGACACGACGAGCAGCGGCTCCCGGATGAGCGCTCCTCTCAGGAGCTGAACGATCACGAGAAGCCGCCCCAGGCGGCCGTTGCCGTCGGAGTAGGGATGGAGCGTCTCGAACTGGTAGTGGACCATCGCGGCCCGGACGACCGTCGGGAGGTCGAGTGGCCGCTCGATCCACTGGAGAAGGGCCTCCACGCCAGACCGGAGCTGATCGCCGTCCGGCGGTGGGATGAACCGCGCTCCCTCGAAGCTGCGTCCGCGCGCGCCGATGACGACGATGCGATCGCGCAGCCCGCCCGCGTCGCTTAGCTCGCCCGCCGTCCCGCGCACGAGCGTCCGCTGAAGCTCGCCGAGCATCGAGAGCGTGAGGGGCCGGTCCTCGGGCCACGAGAACGCCAGCTCGGCCATGCGCTCGAAGTTCAGGACTTCGTGGAGCTCCGCGGTGAGGCTGCCCTCGTCGTCCTGGTCGGCGGCCAGCACGTCTGCGAACGGGGCGAACGTGCCCTCCAACGCGCTCGTGCTCTGCGCCTCGCGCCGCAGGGCGGGACGCCGCAGCAGCTGTGGATTCGGGATCAGGCGCGCTGCGCCATCGAGGCGTGCCAGCGCCGCGGTGGCGGCGTTGACGGCGTTCCACGTCGGGGTGGTTAGCTGGACCTCGGACGGGAGCGGCGAGGGGAGGAACGCCTGGCCCTCTACGACTTCTCGGCTGACGGGATCAGGCGCGAGGATCGGGACGAGCGTCCCGATGGGGCTCTGAGCGAGTCGCGCGACGTCCACGGGACGCAAATATAACGCGAAAAACTTGCGTCGCCTTGTGTTGGACGCAAGTTGTCTTGTGCGTCAGGCGCCCCAGGGCACCGGGTCGCCCCAAGGGGACGGACCTTCCGGCTCGCGGCCGGTGCCCTCCAGCAGCGCGGCGCGCTGCCAGGGGTTCGTGCGAGGGGGCTCGGGGATGATCACCGGCGCGTGGTCGCGCAGGAACTGCTCGAGCGCGGCGACGACCGCCGCGGCCTCCTCGGGCGAGGCCGAGGGCGCGACGATCTGCAGCTGCGGGCGGCGGTTCGGCATCCGCCCGGAACCCTACCGGTCGACCTCGCCCACGCCGCGCGCCACGACGGCGGCCAGCGCCTCGCCCGCGTGCGTGTAGGACTCCTCGACGAGCCGGACGGCGGTGTCGACGTCGCCGGCCTCGAGCGCGGCGATCGTCTCGGGATGCGTGTTCTGGCCGGCGTCGAACGCCTTGCGCGTGAAGAGCCAGAGGTCCATCCGGCGCAGGCGGGGAAGCATCAGGTCGACGGAGACCACGAGGTCGGGGTCGTCGGCGACGTCGAGGATCACGCGGTGGAACGCGTCGTCGGCGAGGATCGCGTCCTCGATGCGGCCCTCGGCGAGCGCGCGGGTGAAGTCGGCGTCGTGGGCGCGGAGGCGGTCGAGGTCGGCGGCGGTGAGCCGGCCGGCGGCGACACGGGTGGCGGCGGCGTGGAGCCCGCCGGTGGTGGCGAACGCCTCACGCGCGAGGTTGAGGTCGAAGGGATGGGGCTCGGTCGTCATCTCGCTCGTCGCAACGCTACCTCGCGGGGAAGGTCACGCCCCTACTCTTCCGTCGCATGCCGCCCGTCGCCGTCCTGGACCATGACGCCGTGCTCGCCGCCGTCTCGCCGCGTGAGGCGATCGACCGGACGCGTGAGGCGTTCCTGCGGCACCGCCGCGGCGAGTGGGTGATGCCGGCCAAGGTCTACCTGGAGTCGCCGCCGTACGGCGACTTCCGGGCGATGCCGGCGCTCGGCGACGGGCTGGCGATCCTGAAGTGGATCTCCTCGTTCCCGTCCAACCCGGAGCGGTCGCTGCCGACCGTCCTCGGCGTGCTGCTGGTCAGCGACGCGACGACGAGCGAGCCGATCGCGATGCTCGACGCGCGGTCGGTCACCGCGCTGCGCACGGGCGCCGTCGCGCCGGTGGCCACCCGGGCGCTCGCCCGCGACGGCGCGGCGAGCGTCGGGATCATCGGCTGCGGCCTGCACGGCGCGTGGACCGCGCGCTGCCTGGCGGCCGACGGCTACGGCCCCGGCGTGTGCTTCGACCCGCGCCCCGAGGCGGCCGCGGCGCTCGCGAGCGAGCTGGGGTGGACGGCCGGCACGCGCGAGGAGGCGCTGGACGCCGAGGTCGTGTGCTGCGTGACGCCGGGCGCCGAGGTCGTGGTCGACGCCGGCGACCTCCATCCCGGCCAGCACTTCAACATGCTCGGCGCCGACGGCCCGGGCAAGGCGGAGGCGACGATCGGCGCCGTCGCGTCCTGCGCGCTGTTCTGCGACGAGTGGGCGCAGGCGTCGCACGGCGGCGAGCTTACCGGCGCCATCGAGGAGGGCCTCGTCACCCGGGACCAGGTGACCGACCTCGGCGCCGTGCTCGCCGACGAGGCACCCGGCCGGCCGGGGCCGGAGGCCGTGACGCTCTTCGACTCCACCGGCCTGGCGATCCAGGACCTCGCGATCGCGGCGGCCGCCGTCGAGGCCTGGCGCGCGGGGCGCGTCCAGGCCCAGACGATCAACCTGTAGGAGTCGACTCCTAGGCCTTCGGCCCGTGCTGGCCCTTGATGCTCGGCGCGCCCGGTGCGACGCGGTAGGTCCAGTCGGCCGACGGCAGCTTCTTGGTGGACTTCTTCTTGATGGTGTCCATCCGGACCAGCTCGCAGGTGAAGCCCGACGGGCCCGCCGTCACGGCGCCGAAGCCGTGGTGGTCGAAGTCGGCGTTGTCGACCTGCGGGTTGATGCCGCGCAGCGCGTCGATCAGCGCGGGCGAGGTCGAGGGGTTCCGGTCGTTGCCCTGGATCTTCGTGCCGCCGCCGGCGTCCAGCGTCGTCTCGCCCAGCGACTGGGAGGTGATCGAGCCGCCGACCAGCTCGGTCGCGACCGTGTCGCCGGTCGCGCCGTCGCCGGTCCGGACGTCGCCGGCGATGAACGTGTGGATGTCGCCGGTGACGAAGACGACGTCGGAGACCTTCCTGTCGCGGATGTGGGTGAGCAGCTCCTCGCGCTCCTGCGGGTAGCCCAGCCAGTTGTCATACGTGTAGTTCGCGCCGCCGAGCACGCGGGTCGGCATGATCGTGACCTCGTTGGCCATGACCTTCCACTTGGCCTGCGACTTGCTGAGCCCGTCCTTGAGCCAGTTCATCTGCGCCCGGCCGAGGAAGTCGCGCGGCTGGTCGTAGTCCGCGCACGGCGCGACGACCGCGTCGTCGCACGGCTGGTTGTCGCGGTAGCTGCGCTGGTCCATGATGAACAGGTCGACGTTCTTGCCGAACGACAGCTTGCGGTACAGCCGCTGGCCGTCCGGGAAGGCCGGCATGTTCTCGAAGAACGCGCGCCGCGCCGCCGCCTTGCGGGCCAGGCTGAAGTCCTTGCCGGGCGGCAGGCCGCCGTCGGCCGGCTTGCCCGCGTAGTTGTCCTGGACCTCGTGGTCGTCCCAGAGCATCACCATGGGGAACTTGGCGTGCACCGCGCGCAGCAGCGGGTCGGAGCGGTAGAGCTGGTACTTGTCGCGGTAGTCGGCGAGCGTCACGGCCTCGCGCACGATGTCCGGGTTCTGCGGGTTCTCGCGGCCGATCTTGTCGTCGCGGACGCCCGTGCCGCCCTTGATCGAGTGGTAGGCCTCGGCGTAGATGTAGTCCCCGAGGCAGACGACGAAGTCGTAGTCGCCGTCGGCCATCGCGTCGAGCGCGTTGTAGTAGCCGTGGGTGTAGTCCTGGCATGAGAAGAACGCGAACTTGACCGGCTGGTTGGAGTCCGCGGGCAGCGCCGTCCGGAACCGGCCGACCGCGCTGTCGGCGTCCTTGGAGGCGAAGCGGTAGTAGTACTCCTCGTGCGCCTGCAGGCCGGCGACGCGCGCCTTCACCGCGTGGTTGGACGCCGCGCCCGTCTTGATGGACTTGCGCGCGACGACGTGGCGGAAGGACTTGTCCTTGGCCACCTCGAGCTCGATCGTCCCGGTCCCGCCGCCGCCGTGCGGGTCGAACCGCGTCCACAGGCTGACGCCCTTCGGCGTCGGGTCCCCGGCGACCACGCCGTCCGGGAAGCGGCCGCCCTTCAGCGGCTTGCCGGCGGCCAGCGACGTGGCCAGCGAGGTGGGGACGAGGACCGTGGCGGCGGCGCCGGCGCCACGCAGGACGAACTGACGGCGGGTCTGCATGGGCGCGAACCTACCGGTGAGGGGTGACGGCCGTGTGACGAAGTTCGCGCGCCCGGCCATTCAGACCTCCAGGCGCGACTCCTCCAGGTCGATCTCGCGCTCGACGCGGCGCAGCACGTCGCCGGAGATCGCGCGCTCGTCGCGGAGCTGCACCAGCGCGCCGCGCTGCGCGGCGTAGATCTCGTGCATCAGCCGCTGGTAGCGCCGCGACCGGTCCTCGATCCCGTCCTCGTCCTCGATCTTCCCCGCGCGCGTGTTGAAGCGCCGGCGCCGGAACTCGTAGAGCTGGCGCACGCGGTCCAGCGTGTCGTCGCGCGTCCAGTCCTCGCCGGCCAGCTCGTCGACGCGCGCCAGCGCCGCCGCGGCGATCGCCAGCCGGGCGTGCAGCTCCTCGCGCTCCTCCTCGGCCGGGTCCTCGACGAGGTGCACCTTGCGGATCAGCCACGGCAGCGTCAGGCCCTCGCCGACGACCGTGACCAGGATCAGCGCGAACGTCACGAACTGGATCAGCTCGCGGCCGGGCAGCGGGTCGCCCGCGTCGGTCGTCAGCGGCAGCGCCAGCGCGGCGGCGAGCGAGACCGCGCCGCGCATGCCCGACCAGCCGCCGACGACGCGCAGGCGCCACGTCCCGCGCCGCGCCCGCTGCGACGGCCGGCGGTCGATCGTCCGGATGATCCCCGTCACCGCGAAGGTGTAGACGTAGCGCGTGGCGATCGCCGCGGCGCACACGGCGGCGGCGTCGGCGAGCAGCGCGCCGGTCGCGGTGCCCGACAGGCCGTCGACGATCGTCGGCAGCTGCAGCCCGATGAGGATGAACAGCGCCGCGTTGAGGAGGAACTGGATGATCGACCACATGGCGTCGGCCTGCATCCGCGCCTCCGGCGTCGCGATCTCCGGCGCGCGGAAGCCGAGGTAGACGCCGCAGGCGACGACGGCCAGGACGCCGGACGCGCCGACCTGGTCGGCCGGGATGAACGCGCCGTAGGCGCTGAACAGCGAGATCGTCAGCTCGGTGTTGATGTCGGTGATCCGCCGCCGGATCTGCGCGATGACCCAGCCGGCCGCCAGGCCGATCGCGATGCCGCCGCCGGCCTCCAGCAGGAAGTCGCCGACCGCGGTGGTCGCCGAGACCGTCTCGCCCACCGCGGCGGCGACGGCGATCTTGTAGGCGACGAGCGCGGTCGCGTCGTTGAACAGGCTCTCGCCCTCGAGGACGTTGACGAGCCGGCGCGGGGCGCCGACGCGGCGCATGATCGCGGTGGCGGCCGCCGGGTCGGTGGGGGAGACGATCGCGCCCAGCGCGAAGGCCATCGCCCACGGCAGGTCGAGCACGTGATGCCCGATGACCGCGACTACGACCACGGTCGCCAGGACCAACCCGATGGCGTTGATCGCGATGACGCGCGCGTCGGTGCGCAGGGCGCGGATGTCGGCGAAGAACGCCGACGCGTACAACAACGGCGGCAGGAACACCAGCAGGACCAGGTCGGGGTCCAGCTGGATGTCCGGGATGCCCGGCACGAGCCCCAGCAGCAGGCCCCCGAGCACGAGCGGGATCGGGTAGGGGACCTGCAGCCAGTTGGCGAGCGCGTTCAGCCCGGCGGCCGAGACGAACAGCGCGGCGATGACGATCTGGAGGTCGCCCACGCCGCAAAGTGTGGCCGGGCGACCGGCGGTCGTGGCCCTAAAGCGGGATGTTGCCGTGCTTGCGCTTGGGCCCGGGCTGGCGCTTGGTCTGGAGCGTCGCCAGCGCGGTGATCAGCTTCGGCCGCGTCTCGTGCGGGAGGATCACGTCGTCGATGTAGCCGCGCTCGGCCGCGCTGAAGGGGTTGGCGAAGCGCGCCTTGTAGTCGTCCATCAGCTTCTGCCGGCGCTGGTCCGGCGTCGGCGAGGCCGCGATGTCGCGCCGGTAGATGATGTTGACCGCGCCCTCCGGGCCCATGACCGCGACCTCGGCCTGAGGCCAGGCGAAGTTGAAGTCGGCCAGCAGGTGCTTGGACGCCATGACGTCGTAGGCGCCGCCGTAGGCCTTGCGGGTGATGACCGTGACCTTCGGGACCGTCGCCTCGGTGTAGGCGTACAACAGCTTGGCGCCGTGGCGGATGATGCCGCCCCACTCCTGCGAGGTGCCCGGCAGGAAGCCCGGGACGTCGGTCAGCGTGACGATCGGGATGTTGTAGGCGTCGCAGGTGCGGACGAAGCGCGCCGCCTTGGACGAGGCGTCGATGTCGAGCACGCCCGCCATGTGCGCCGGCTGGTTGCCGACGACGCCGACCGCGAAGCCGTCCAGGCGCGCGAAGCCGCAGACGATGTTCTTGGCGAAGTGCTCGTGGATCTCGAAGAACTCGCCGTCGTCGACGACCAGCCGGATGACGTTGCGCATGTCGTACGGCTTGTTGGGGTTGTCGGGGACGACCGTGTCGAGCTCGGGGTCCTGGCGGTTCGGGTCGTCCGACGGCGCGACGCGCGGCGGCGTCTCCAGGTTGTTCTGGGGCAGGAAGGACATCAGGTACCGCGTGTCCTCCAGCAGCTGCTCCTCGTTCTCGGCGGCGAGGTGCGCCACGCCCGACTTGGTGTTGTGGGTCATCGCGCCGCCGAGCGACTCGAAGTCCACCTCCTCGCCCGTGACCGTCTTGATGACGTCGGGGCCGGTGATGAACATGTGCGAGCTCTCCTTCACCATGAAGATGAAGTCGGTGATCGCCGGCGAGTAGACCGCGCCGCCCGCGCACGGGCCCATGACCAGCGACACCTGCGGGATCACGCCCGAGCACATGACGTTGCGCGTGAAGACGTCGCCGTACGCGCCGAGCGAGACGACGCCCTCCTGGATCCGGGCGCCGCCCGAGTCGTTGATGCCGATCACGGGGCAGCCGATCTTGGCCGCCAGGTCCATGATCTTGCACATCTTCTCGGCCATGACCTCGCCCAGCGAGCCGCCGAAGACCGTGAAGTCCTGGCTGAAGACGCAGACGCGGCGGCCGTCGATCGTGCCGTGCCCGGTGACGACCGCGTCGCCCCACGGCCGGTTCTTCTGCATGTCGAAGTCGGTCGTGCGGTGCCGGACGAACGTGTCGAGCTCCTGGAACGAGCCGGGATCGAGGAGCTTCTCGATCCGCTCGCGGGCGGTCAGCTTGCCGCGGGCGTGCTGCTTCTCCTCGGCCTCGGGCGACGAGTGCATCGCCGCCTCGCGCAGCTCGTTGAGCTGAGCCAGCTTCTCGTCGAACGTCTCGGGGTTGTGCATGCGCTGGGTCATGGGCGGCGGCGAACTCTAGTTCGCCGCCCGCCGCGATGACGTCAGCCGCGGCTGAACGGCCGGTGGTGCGCGCTGCCGAGGTCGTCGAGCACGCCGACGAGGACCGCCTCGACGCGATCGCCGTCGAACGCGGGCTCGGCGACGGCCTCGGGCTCGGGCTCGGGCTCAGGCTCTGCCGCGGGCGGCGCCGGCGGCAGCTGCGCGGCCGGGGCGGCCTCCGCCTTGGCCCGGCGGCCGAAGAGGCGCGCGAGGAACCCGGCCCTGCGCTGCTCGTCCTCGACCACCGGCTCCGGCTCCGGCTCCGGCTCCGCCGCGACCGGCTCCTGCTCGACCACCGGCGCCTCGACGACCGCCTCCACCGCGATCGCCGCCGCCGTCAACGTGACCTTCGTCCCCCACCCGCTCGGCTCGAGCTCCACCGTGCCGCGTGCGCGGTCGCCCTCCCAGACGACAGTGGTCTCGGCCTCCACGCGGGTGATGCGGATCTCGCCGAACTCGCCGAGGTGCCGGGCGAGGGTCGACAGGTCGCTGATCTCCGCCCACAGCTCGGGCGGGCTCTTGACGAGGGTGCGCTGGGCTCGGGGCTCGGACATCTGGTCGGGGTTCGCCCCCGCGGCGCGCCATCCCTGCCCCCGCGCAGCCCCTGCAAGCGTTCGCCCGCAATGGTGCGGCTACCCGAACGCGCCAACCTCACTGGGGGACTCCCCGATGTACGGACAACCCCCTTACCGCACGCTTCACCCCCAGGTTAGGTTCACCTCGACGGCGCTCAGCGCGGGAGCTGAACCCCGGTCCAAGCCCCCTGCAAATCGTCAGTTGGGAGTCGTCGTGCATGGTCCTACCAAGGTCGCCTTCGCGGCCACGCTGTGCTGTCTCGTCGTACCGGGCGTGGCGTCGGCCGCCACGAAGTCGGTCGTCGCCGGGCCGCCCCTGAAGAAGGCGCCCGCGGGCGTTCCGAAGGACGGCGACCTCAACGAGTTCTTCCCGAAGGCGGTCAAGATCCACACCGGCGACTCGGTCAAGTGGACGGTGGCCGGCTTCCACGTCGTCACCTTCCCGAAGAAGGGCGAGGCCCCGCCCACGCTCGCCGTGCCCGATCCGAGCAAGCCGGCGACGGGCTTCAACGACGCCGCCGGCCAGCCGTTCTGGTTCAACGGCCAGGGCATCCCGTTCGTCCCGCCGGTCGTCGCTCTGGGCACCGGCAGCGGCAAGACCTACACCGGCGCGGCGGCGGTCGGCTCCGGCGTCCCGGCGGGCGAGCATCCCAAGCCGTTCGTCGTGAAGTTCCCCAAGGCCGGGACCTACACCTACTTCTGCACGATCCACCCGGGCATGAAGGGGACGGTCACGGTCGTCGGCAAGGGCAAGCCGGTCCCCAGCGACCAGGCCGACGCCGCGCGCGCCAAGACCCAGCTCGACACCGGCCTCGCCACGCTGAAGAAGCTCGACAAGCAGAAGGTGACGCAGGCCAACACGGTCGTCGCCGGCCCGGACTCGACCTCGGGCCCGGTCCTCTACCGCTACACGCCGTCGTCGCTGACGACCAAGGTCAACACGCCGGTCACGCTGACGATGACGGCCGGGACGACCGAGGACCACACGTTCACGTTCTCCAAGAACGTCAAGGCCTCGGGCAAGATCGCCGAGAAGGAGCTGCTCGCGCCGGTTCCGGGCACGACGCCGCCGGCCTTCGCGTTCAGCCCCAAGTGGGCGTACCCGAGCGAGGCGCCGGGATCGCCGCTCGTCTACGACGGCACCAACCACGGCGACGGGTTCCTGAACTCCGGGGTGCTGGACGGCGACCCCAAGAGCCCGTTCCCGCAGAAGGTCACCGTGTCGTTCAGCAAGCCCGGCACGTACACGTTCTTCTGCGCCATCCACCCGTTCATGGTCGGGAAGATCACCGCCACGTCATGACGCACCGCGCTCGCAGGGGCGCCGCGCTCGCCGCCGTCCTGGCGGCCGGCGCGGCGGTGGCGCTGCCGGCCCTCTCGCCGGCGGCGCCCGTCCACGCCAAGAAGCACCAGGCCGGCGGCAAGACCCGTGAGGTCGGCGTCGAGTCCGACTTCTACGACCCGGGCAAGCTGACGATCCACGTCGGCGACCGGGTCAAGTGGGTCTGGCACGCGTCCGGCCTGTCGCTGCACGACGTCTACGTCGACTCGGGGCCGACGGAGTTCAACTCGCCGACGCAGGCGGCCGGCACGTTCTCGCAGACGTTCAAGAAGGCCGGCACCTACAGGCTCTACTGCACGCAGCACGAGTCGGACATGACGATGACCCTGGTCGTCAAGAAGGCGCCGCGGTGACGCTGTCGCGCCGCGACCTCCTCTGCCGGCTCGGCATGGGGTCGATGGCGGTGGCGGCGGGCGGCGGCGGCGCCGTGGCGACCGCGGCGGCGGGGCCGGGCGCGCGCGCCGCGCAGGCGCCGTCGGCGGCCGCCGGGCCGACCGTTCGCGAGTACTGGGTCGCCGCGCGCAACGTCCGCTGGAAGATCGTCCCGACCGGCAGGGACGCGTGGAAGCGCAAGGCCATCAAGAACGTCACCTACGACGCGCTGGCCTACGTGGCGTGCACGCCCAACTGGGAGCAGCCGCTGCCGCCCGGCGGCGTCGGCGACAACGCCGGCATCCCGGGCCCGGTCCTGCGCGGCTACCCGGGCGACACGCTGCGGGTGCACTTCCGCAACGAGGACAAGACGTACAACATGCCCCACACCATGCACCCGCACGGGGTCGGCTACACGCCCGACCACGACGGGACCTACATGGGGCTGTCGACGCGGCCGTCCGGCGCAGTGCCGGTCGGCAAGACGTGGACCTACGAGTGGGACGTGCGCAACGACTCGATCGGCGTGTGGCCGTATCACGACCACGGGCCGATGGAGATGATGTCCACCAACCTGGGCCTCTTCGGCGCGATCGTGATCCGCCCGCGCGAGGAGCCCCCGCCGGACGTCGAGCACACGATCTACTTCCACATGTACATGCCGGCCGACGTCAAGGCGCGCAAGGCGTTCAGCGCGATCAACGGCCGCGCGTACGCGGGGAACACGCCGACGCCGGCGGCGAGGGTCGGCCAGGACGTCGCGTTCAACGTCCTGACGCTCGGCAACGAGCTGCACACGTTCCACATCCACGGGCACCGCTGGAAGGACCCGGCCGGCGCGTGGGTCGACGCGCCCGACCTCTCGCCGTCGCAGGGCATCCGCGTGCGCTACGTCGAGGACGCGCCGGGCCGCTGGCTCTACCACTGCCACGTGATGAGCCACATGGAGCAGGGGATGGTCGGGTTCTACGACGTCTCGCCGTAGCTACGAGCTGGGCTTGACCGTCATGAAGAAGATCGCGACCAGCACCAGGACGCAGACCGCGTAGCCCGCGAGCGCGACCCGGCGGAAGAGGTCGTCGTACTCCGTCGAGAGCGCGCCGCCGGCGCCGAGGTCACGGCTCGCCACGGCCGCGAGCTCGCGCTCCTTGGGGGCGATGAGCGCGCCGAACAGGCCGCCGATGACGATCAGGATCACCAGCGGGACGCTGACCCAGGACTTCGACCAGACGTCGGCGTCGGACGCGAGGTAGATGCCGCAGGCCAACACCACCACCAGCGCGGGCGACATCATCACCTTGACCAGGCGCTCGGTCGCCTGATGGATCGCGGGCATCGCCTCCGGGTGGGCGCGCCGCGCCCACGGCATGAGCACCGGGTAGGCGAAGCTCGCCCCGAAGGCGACCACCACGGCCATGATGTGCACCGACAGGACGACGCTGTAGAACGTGATCGCGAGCGGCATGCGGGCGACCTTACTGCGCCTAGAACTTCGGCTGGTACTTGCCGAACACGTCCTGCATCGCGCCGCAGACCTCGCCGAGCGACGCCCGGTCGCGCAGCGCCTCCTTGATGGCGGGCAGGAGGTTGTCGGTGCCGCGGGCCGCGGTGCGCAGCTCGTCGAGGCGCTGGTCGACGCGCTGCTGGTCGCGGCTCTCCTTGAACGCCTTGAGGCGCGCGACCTGCTGGTGCTCGGACTCGGGGTCGACGCGGAGGAGGTCCGGGACCTCGATCTCGTCCTCCTCGTACTTGTTGACGCCGACGACGATGTCCTGGCCAAGGCGGTACCGCTCCTGGTAGCCCCAGGCGGACTCGTCGATCTCGCCGGTGATGAACTCGATGGCGTTGACCGAGCCGCCGAGCTCGTCGACCTTGGCGATCAGCTCCTGCGCGCGCGACTCGATCTCCTCGGTCAGCGACTCGATGAAGTAGGAGCCGGCGAACGGGTCGACGGTGTCGGTCGCGCCCGACTCGTGGGCGATGACCTGCTGCGTGCGGACGGCGATCTTGGCGGCGCGCTCGGTCGGGAGCGCGAGCGCCTCGTCGTAGCCGTTGGTGTGCAGCGACTGCGTGCCGCCGCAGACCGCGGCGAAGCCCTGGAGCGCGACGCGGGCGATGTTGTTCTCCGGCTGCTGGGCGGTGAGCGTCACGCCACCGGTCTGCGTGTGGAAGCGGAGCATCATCGACTTGGGGTTCTTGGCCCCGAAGCGGTCGCGCATGATGTGCGCCCACATCCGCCGGGCGGCGCGGAACTTCGCGACCTCCTGGAAGACGTTGTTGTGGCCGTTGAAGAAGAAGGCCAGGCGCGGGGCGAAGTCGTCGAC
>DATDMD010000170.1:0-14168 GCA_036518975.1 Baekduia sp. | reverse complement strand
CGCTCGCAGTGGCGGATCGGACGCGAGATCTTCGTCGCCGAGACCGACGCCGAGGCGCGCCGGATCGCCCTGGAGAGCACGATGGGCCGGATGGCCCGCGACTTCCTGCTGCCGTCCTACCGGTCGTTCGGGTTCCTCGAGTGGACCAAGGAGGACCCCGCGATGTCCGACGACGAGGTCACGCCCGAGTACCTGGCCGACAACGCGTGGCTGGTCGGCTCGCCGGACACGGTCGTCGAGAAGATCGAGCGCCTGGTCGACGAGGTCGGCGAGTTCGGCGTGCTGCTGGCGCACACGTACGACATGCCCGAGCACCCCGAGGCCTGGTCGCGCTCGCTGGAGCTGCTCGCCCAGGAAGTGCTGCCCCGCGTCGAGGGCCTGACGCCCTCGCCGGGCACGTCGGTCGTCGGCTCCTAGCCGCAGCGCCGTGCAGTGCGGCGCGGGGCGGCGCGACTTCAGGTCGCGCCGCCCCCGCCCCGTTCTCAGCTGAGGTACGCCGCGTGGACGAGCGCCGGAAGCCGGTCGTCGTCCCCGGCGGTCTCTTCGATGATGCGACCGCGCTGGAGGAGGTGCACGCGCTCACCGACCGCTGAGGCCACTTCGAGCCGCTGCTCGACCAGCAGCACGCCGATGTCGCGCGCGGTGATCTCGCGGATGATCTCGACGACGCGCTCGACGAGGATCGGCGCCAACCCGTTCGTGGGCTCGTCCATCAGGACCACCGTCGGACGGGCGGCGAGGGCCCGCCCGATCGCCAGCATCTGCTGCTGGCCGCCGCTCAGCGTGCCGCCCGGCTTGTCCAGCGCGGGCCGCAGCTCCGGCAGCATCTCGAGCACGTCGGACACGGCCTGCTCCGGGTCGCCGGAGCGCGCGCACGCCGCCCCGAGGCGCAGGTTGGCGCCGACGCTCAGGTCCGAGAAGATGTGCCGGCCTTCGAGCACGTGGCCGAGCCCGGCGCGGGCGCGCCCGCAGGCGTCCATCCGGCTGACGTCGCGCTCGGCCAGCCGGACCTCGGTCCCCGAGCGACAGGCCATCAGCCCGCTCACGCCGCGCAGGATCGAGGTCTTGCCGGCGCCGTTGGCGCCGACGAGCGCGATGCACGTCCCGCGGGGCACGGCCAAGGCGACGTCGGACGCCGCCTTCACCGCGCCGTAGGAGACGCTCAGGCCCGTGATGTCCAGCGCGGACCCGCTCATGCCGTCGTCCCCAGGTAGGCGACGCGGACCTCTTCGGTCTCGTGCAGCTGCTCCGGCGGTCCGGACCACAGCAGCGACCCGAGGTTGAGCACCGCGACGGTGTCGACCAGTCGGCTGATCAGATCGATGTGATGCTCCACGATGATGACGCCCATCCCGGCATCGGCCAGGCGCCGGATCACGCGCTCCAGCGCCTCGATCTCCGAGTGCGCCAGGCCGGCCGCGGGCTCGTCGAGCAGCAGGAGGTCGGGGCTGCGGTACACGGCCATCGCCATCTCCAGGAAGCGGAGCTGCCCGTGCGCCAGCTGGCCGGTCGGCCGGCTCAGCACGGCGGGGTCGTCCGGGTCCAGGCCGCCCGAGCGCATCAGCTCGCGCGCCGCGCGCGCGCCGGCGCGGGCCTTGGCCTCGTCGTGCGCGGCGCCGTGCTCGCCGGCCACGGCGAGATGCTCGGCGACGCTCAGCGCGGGAAACGCCTTCGGGGTCTGGAACGTCCGCCCCACGCCGAGGTCGGCGATGCGCGCGGGGCGCATCGACTCGATCGACACGCCGCGCAGCGTGATCTGGCCCTCCTGGGGCGGGTAGAGCCCGGAGATCACGTTGAGCATCGTCGTCTTGCCCGAGCCGTTCGGCCCGATCAGCCCGAGGATCTCGCCCGCGTGGACCGTGAGGTCGACGGACTGGACCGCGGCCACGCCGCCGAAGCTGCGCGAGACGCCGCGGACCTCGAGCACCGGCTCCCGCACGATGCCCGCGGGGCTCGGCGGGATCGCCTCGGCCGCGTCGGCCTCGCCGCGCACCTCGCGGAACGGGTCGGCGACCGGCGCCGCCGTGCGCGAGATGATGCCGTTGGGCCGGATGAGCATGAGCACGATGAGCAGACCGCCGTAGATGAAGGCGTTGAGGTGCGGGTACTTGTCGAGCCACAGCGGCACCACGCCCAGGATCAGCGCCCCGAGCAGCGGCCCGGTCCGCGAGCCCGCGCCGCCGAGGACGACCATGACGAGGAGCAGGATCGAGAGCTGGGTCGAGACGGCGTCGGGCGACAGGAACAGCGACAGGTAGCTGAACAGCCCGCCGGACAGCGCGCCGAGGCCGGCGCCCACGGTGAAGCCGAGCACCTGGACCCAGTAGGTCGAGACGCCGATCGCCGTCGCGCCCAGGCGCTCGTCGCGGATCGCCAGCGCGGCCCGGCCGAACCGCGACGTGCGGTAGGCCGAGTGGAAGACGTAGGCCGCCAGCGTGCAGCCGACGATGATGCCCGGCACGACCCACGGCGACATGAAGGGCTGGCCGTGGAAGGACTTCAGCGGGACGATGTTCGCGATGCCGCTCGACCCGCCGGTGAGGTCCGACAGCTGCAGCAGCAGGTCGGCCACGACGAGCGTGAACCCGAGCGAGACCATCGCGAGGCCGATGACGCCGAGCCGGCCCGCGGGCGCGCCCATCGCGAGCCCGACGACGAGCCCGAGCACCAGCGCGACCGGCAGCGCCAGCCACACCGGCCAGCCGTGGTTGGCGCTGAGGATGCCGACCGCGTAGGCGCCGACCGCGAACGGCGCGCCCTGTCCGAGCGACAGCGCGCCGCCGAAGCCGGCGGGGATGTTGAGGCCGAGCGTCGCGATCGCGTAGACGCAGATCAGCAGCAGGACGTAGCTGTTGTAGCTCGCGACGCCCCAGGACGACAGCAGCAGCAGCAGGATGACCAGGACGATCCCGCCGTGGACGACCGGGACGGCCAGCGTCCGGCGCACCGGCGCGGGCACGAGCGCGGTCGCCGAGCGCGCCACGCGGTCGCGCGCCGCCGCCACCTGGCGACCCGCCTCCCACAGCGGCCCGCCCTCCTCCGTGATGACCCGAAGCGACATGCTCAGACCGCCCGCACGGGGGCGCGGCCGAAGATCCCGTAGGGCCGGGCGAGGTAGACCAGCAGCAGGACCGCGAACAGCGTCGCGTTGACGTAGAGGCTGCCGATGTAGTTGGAGCTCAGCTGGCCGAGCACGCCGACCACCAGGCAGCCGACGAGCGCGCCGCTCAGGCTCCCAAGGCCTCCGATCGCCGCGCCCACGAACCCGTTGAACAGGTACGTGATCCCGAGCGTCGGGTTGACGAGCTGCGTCGGCGCGAGCACCAGGCCGGTGATCAGCGCGACCATCCCGGCCATCAGCGCCGCCAGCTGCGACATGCGCTTCTTGGAGATGCCGATCGCGAGGGCGCCGTCGGGGTCGCCGGCGATCGCCTGCGACATCAGGCCGAGTCGCGTGCGCGTGTAGAAGAGGTGCAGCAGCCCGACCAGGACGATGGGCGCGACGATCATGATGATGTCGGTCGCCGCGAGCTGGATGCCGAGGTAGGTGTGGGGCGCGGTGCTGGCTCCGTAGGGGAACGGGACCCCCTCGCCGCGGAACGGGATCGTCAGCAGCTCGGCGAGGATGATGCTGGCGCCGAGCGTCGAGAGGATCCACGGCACCTGCACGCCGCTCTGCAGGTACGGGCGCACCGCGAAGCGCTCCTCGATCAGGGCGAAGGCCGCGACGAAGACGATCGCGCCGACGAAGCCGATCCACACCGGCAGACCCCACTTCTGATGGATGATCAGGACGGCCATCGGGCCGAGCATCACCATCTCCCCCTGGGCGAAGTTCAGGACGCCGGTGGTGCGGAACAGGACGGTGAACCCGATGGCGATGAGCGCGTACAGCGCACCGGCCGTGATCCCTGGGACGAGAATCGTATTGACGAAATGCATCGGTGATATCTTCACATGCATATAGATGATTTGCAAGACTGGGCCTTCAACCCCAGCGTGAGGAGAGTCGATGTCGGTGCAACGAGCGGCGCAACTGACGATTCCGGACCTCGTCGCCGAGTGCGCGGCGAGCTTCGGCGACCGGGTCGCCCTCGTCGGCGAGCAGCCCCAGGAGCGCGTGACGTTCGCCCAGACCGCCGACCGCATGTGGCGGCTCGCGGCCGCGCTCCGGCGCGCGGGCGTCCACCGCGGCGACTGCGTGGCGTCGCTCGGCATGAACTCGGCGAGCGCGTTCGAGGCGCTCCTGGCCACGGCGGCCCTCGGCGCGGTCTTCGCGCCGCTGAACTGGCGCCAGACCGATGACGAGCTCGCCGTGGCGCTCGAGGTCGCCGGCCCGGCGTTCACGTTCTTCGACGACGAGTGGGCGCACCTGGTCGACGGGCCGAGCCACGCCTACCGCGCGATCGACGACTTCCGCGACGGCGACGGCGGCGACGGCGCCGCCGACGACGACCGGCGCGACGACTCCCACGAGGACGACGCCGCGCTGCGGCTGTTCACCGCCGCCTTCGACGGCCGCCCGCGCGCCGCCGACCTGTCCCAGCGCGCGCTGCTGAGCATCGCCGCCCAGCAGATCGCGGCGCACTCGATCGACCACGAGCAGGTGCTGCTCAACAGCGGGCCGATGTTCCACGTCGGCGGCTGGATCTTCGCCCTGCCGGTCTTCGCGATGGGCGGCACGACGGTCTTCCCGCGCAAGTGGGAGGCCGACCAGGCCGCGGAGACCATCGAGCGCGAGCGCGTCACCTGGGCCTACCTGGTCCCGCCGATGGGCTCGCAGCTGCTCGACGCGGCGGAGCGCGACGACCGCGACGTGTCGAGCCTGCGCAAGGGCGTCGCCTTCGAGGACCGCGAGCGCTGGTACGCCACCACCTCGGCGCACGAGGAGGCGCACGTCATGCCCTACGGCCAGACCGAGGTCGCCGGGCTGGCGACCTACCAGGTCTCGCTCGCCGGCGGCCCGCCGACGCACGGCCTGACGCTGCCGCTCGTCCGCGCGGCGATCGTCGACATCGACGGCCGCGAGGTCGCCGACGGCGAGGTCGGCGAGATCGCGCTGCGCGGCCCGACCGTGATGCTCGGCTACGCGGGCGCGCCAGAGGCGACGGCCGAGCGCTTCCGCGACGGCTGGTACCGCACCAGCGACCTCGGCCGGCGCGCGCCCGACGGCAGCGTCCAGTTCGTCGGGCCGATCGCCGAGATCATCAAGACCGGCGCCGAGAACGTGTACCCCGCCGAGGTCGAGGTGGCGCTGCGCAGCCATCCGTCCGTCAAGGACGTCTGCGTCATCGGCGTGCCCGACGACGAGTGGGGCGCGGCCGTCAAGGCGGTGCTCGTCACCGTCGACGGGGCGACGATCGACCTCGACGAGGTCCAGGCGCACTGCCGCGCCCGGATCGCCTCCTACAAGAAGCCCCGCCACCTGGCGGTCGTCGACGAGCTGCCGCGCAGCGGGCCGTTCGTCGACCGCGAGCGCGTCCGCGAGCTCCACGGCGAGCCGTCGCCGGCGCGCTGATTGTCCTTGATATCATTAAGATGTTTATGTAAGGATGCCGACCATGGCACGTTCCCCTCACCCGTCACCGCACGGCAACTTCGGCCACGCGGTCCTGACGCTCAACGCGTGGCGCACCCCTGACGCCGTCGCCGTCGACCACCGCGGCACCCGTCACACCTACGCCGCCATGAACGCGCGCGTCAACCAGATCGCGCACGGGCTGCTCGCCCTCGGCCTCCAGCCGGGCGAGCCGGTGGCCTGCCTGTTCACCAGCGGGCTCGACATCGCCGAGTTCTACCTGGCGATGGCGAAGACCGGCGTGATCAGTGCGGCGCTCAACCCGTTCTGGGACGCCGAGCAGATCGAGGCGACCGCGGCCGCGTCCGCGCCGGCCGCCGTGGTCTACGACCCCGCGCAGGCCGCGACCGTCGCCGCCTTCCGCGAGCGCCTGCCCGGCGTCCGCCACTGGATCGTCTCGGCCGGCGACGGCGACGGCGACGGCGACGCGTCGGTCATCACCCGCGACCAGCTCGTCGACGGGATGTCGACCGACGAGCCGCCGCTCGGCGCGTTCGACGACGACCCGATGTCGATCTACTACAGCTCGGGGACGACGGGGCTCGCCAAGGGCATCGTCCACTCGCACCGCAGCAACCTGGCCAACGCCGGCGACATCTGGCTCGACCTCCCCCACGCGGCCGACTCGATCGCCGCCTCCAGCACGATGCTGTGGGGCGCCGGCTTCCCGGCGACGCTCGGCTCGGCGCTGTTCGCCGGCATCAAGACCGTCCTGCAGGAGGACATGGGCCCCGCGCGCTTCCTCGAGGTCGTCCCCGCGGAGCGCATCACCCACGCGATCACGCGGCCGAGCTTCTGGACCCAGCTGTTCGACCAGCCCGGCCAGGAGGACGTCGACCTCAGCTCGCTGCGGTGCGTGCTCCTGGGCAGCGAGCCGATCCTCCCGTCGGTGATGGAGCGCATCGTCAAGCGCCTCCCGGACTGCACGATGTGGTCCTACTTCGGGACGACCGAGGCGCCGTTCAGCTGCTTCGGCCGCGCCGACACGGGCGAGCAGCCGCTCAACGCCTGCGGGCGGGCCCGCGCCACGGTCGCCGTCGAGGTCGTGAACGCGTCGGACGCGCGGCTGGTCGACGAGACCGGCGAGATCCGCATCGCCGGGCCGCACCTGATGAGCGGCTACCTCGGGCTCGACGAGGCGACCGACCGGGTCCTGAGCGACGGCTGGTTCTACACCGGCGACCTCGGGGTGCAGGACGCGCGCGGCGTGCTCACCGTGCGCGGCCGGGCCGACGAGGCGATCCTGCGCGACACCCAGTGGGTGCTGCCCGCCGAGGTCGAGGAGGCCCTGGCCTCGGTCGACGGTGTGCGCGAGGCCGGCGTGGTCGGCGTCGACGACAACGACCGCGTCGAGATCCTCGCCGCGGTCAAGGCCGACCGCGACGACCTCGACGTCGACGCGCTCCGAGCGGCCGTGCGCGACCAGCTCGGCGAGCACGCGGCGCCCAAGCACATCATCTTGGTCGACGAGCTGCCCCACGCCGAGGAGGCCGCCGGTCCGGGCAAGCTCCTGCGACGGGTCATCCGCGATCAGTGGTGGCCGCTGCAGAAGGCGGGGGTCTGAGCATGCGCTTCTCGACCTTCCACCTCTTCAACCAGACGCCCGGCGAGTCGTTCGAGCAGGTCTACGAGCGCGAGCTGGAGATCATCGACTACCTCGAGGAGCTGGGCTTCGACGGCATCTGGGTCGCCGAGCATCACTTCCGCGACTACGGCACCTGCCCGAACACGCTCTCGCTGCTGGCCTACCTGGCGGCGCGCACGGAGCGGCTGCTGCTGGGCTCGGCGATCGTGGTGCTGCCGCTGCACGACCCCAAGCGCGTCGCCGAGGAGGCGGCGATGGTCGACCTGCTCAGCGGCGGGCGGCTGCGGCTCGGCGTGGGCCGCGGCTACCAGGCCGCCGAGTTCGAGGCCTTCGGGCTGGAGCTCTCCGAGGCCCGCGACCGCTTCGACGAGTGCCTGGACATCCTCGACCTCGCCTGGAGCGGCGACAGCGCCGCCTACAAGGGCGAGTTCTACAACGTGGCCGACGTGAAGTTCGTGCCCCAGCCCCTCCAGCGGCCCCAGCCGCCGGTGTGGGTCGCCGCCGTGAGCCCCGAGACCGTCGAGCGCTACGCCCGCCGCGGCCTGCCGATCCTGATCGACCCGACGGCCACGTTCCGCAACGCCGCCCGCGCCTCCGAGACGTGGCACGCGATCGCGCCCGAGGAGGCCCAGAACGGCCAGCTGTGCATCTCGCGCTTCGTTCACGTCGCCGAGTCCGAGGAGGTCGCGCGCGACGAGATCGCCACCCTGGACCAGCGTGCGGACCCGTCGCGCTTCATCCAGGAGGCCAACGCGCCGATCGACCGCAAGACCGGACGCATGGCGTCGGGCTTCGAGTTCTGGGAGCGCCAGTACATGAAGGGCGCGACGGTCGACGCCGACTTCCGCTGGGAGAACCAGGAGCTCGCCGGCGACCCGGAGCGGGTCATCGGCCAGATCAAGATGCTCGAGTCCTTCGGGTTCGGCGAGCTGATCTGCGACTTCGGCAACACCCGCCAGCTGACGGTCGACGAGACCAAGCGCGCGATCCGGCGCTTCGCCGAGCACGTGATGCCCGCGTTCCGATGAGCCCCGGCCGCCAGCGCTTCAGCGGCCGCGCCGCGATCGTCGGCGTCGGGAGCTCCGCGTTCTCGCGCGACTCCGGGACGACGGTGATGGACCTCGCGGCGACCGCGGTCTCCGAAGCGCTGGCGGACGCCGGGCTGGCCCCGGGCGACGTCGACGGGATCCTCACCTATCACGAGAACGACTCGGTGGGAGCGTGGGCGATCGCGCGCGCGCTCGGCGCCGGCGCGCTGCGCTGGCACAACGACATCACGGGCGGCGGCAGCCAGTGCGCGTCGATCCTCGCCGACGCGGCGATGGCCATCGACAACGGCCTGGCCACGCGCGTCGTCGTGGTGCGCGCGCTCAACGGGCGCAGCGGCACGCGGATGGGCCAGATCGCCACCCTCCCCGACGACGACGCGCGGCAGTTCACGCTGCCCTTCGGGCTCGCCGGCCCGCCCCATCGCTTCGCGCTGACGTGCCGGATCTTCCTGGAGCGGGCGGGGCTGGACGAGGACGACCTCGCGGCCGTCGCGGTCCACGCGCGCGCGTGCGCGAGCCGCAACCCGCGCGCGCTGCGCCGCGAGCCGATGACCGTCGCCGACCACCACGCCTCGCGGACGATCGCCTCGCCGCTGCGCCTGCTCGACTGCTGCCAGGAGTCCGACGGCGCCTGCGCGCTGGTGGTCACGGCGACCGCCGACCGCCCCACGACGCGCCCGGCGGCCGCCATCCACGCCGTGGCGCGCGTCGCCGGGCCCGGCGCCGGGTCGCTCGACACCGAAGAGGACCTCGGCGCGATCTTCTCCTCGTACCTCGCGCCCGACCTGTACGCGAACGCCGGCATGACGCCCGCCGACGTCGAGCTCGCCGTCCTGTACGACCCCTACACCTTCGTCGTCCTCGCCCAGCTCGCCGACCTCGGGTTCTGCGCCGCCGGCGAGGCCGGCGACTTCGTGCGCGAAGAGCGGCTCCCGCTGAACCCGCACGGCGGCCTGCTCAGCGAGGCCCACGTCCACGGGCTCAACGGCGTCGTCGAGGCGGTGCGCCAGCTGCGCGGCGAGGCCGGGCCGCGCCAGCACGGCTCGCCCTCCGTCGCCCTCTGCACGGGCTTCGGCGGGACCATGGGCAGCGCCGCGGTGTTGACGGCGGCATGACCGGCGACCCGGGCAACTGGGGCCGCTGGGGCCCGGACGACCAGCGCGGGACGCTCAACCTCCTCTCCCCCGAGCGCGTGCTCGCGGCCTGCGCGCTGCCGCGGTCGGGACGCGTGATCGCGCTCGGCCTCCCCGTCGACTCGCGCACCGAGCGCCTTCCCGGGCGGCCGCCGATCCAGCACTTCATGGCCATCGACGGCGCCGACTACGAGGCCGGCGCGCGCACCCTGCAGGGCCGCGCGGTGGCCGACGACGCGCTCGTCATGTCGCCGCACGGCACCACCACGCACGTCGACGCGCTCGCGCACGTGTGGGCCGACGGCACGCTCTACAACGGGCACCCGCAGGCGCTGGTCCACAGCCGCGGGGCCCGGCGCTGCGGCATCGAGCACGTCGACGGCATCGTCACGCGCGGGATCCTGCTCGACCTGCCGGCGGTCGCCGGCGTCGCGGCGCTGGGGCCCGACACCGTGATCGACGCGGCGCTGCTCGAGGCCGCCGAGCGGCGCGCCGGCGTCCGGTGCGCGGCGGCCGACGCCGTCCTGTTCCGGACCGGCGCCTCGGCGGCGGGCTCGCCCGCGGGCGGCCGGCAGGCCGGCCGGGACGGCAGCGCCTGCCGGTGGCTGGCCGAGCGCGACGTGTGCCTCGTCGGCTCCGACAACGCCGCGATCGGCCCGCTCGTCGACGGCGGCGGCTTCCACGTCGACCGCGAGGACGACGCCCACCTCGTCCTGCTGTGGCGTCACGGCATCCTCCTGGTGGAGATGCTCGAGCTCGGCGCGCTCGCCGCGGCCGGCGCCACCGCGTTCCTCTTCGTGCTCGCGCCGCTGCGCATCACCGGCGGCACGGCGAGCCCGGTCAACCCGATCGCCGTGCTGTGATCCCGACGCCGGCGGCCGACCCCCGCCCCACCCCGCTCGCCCAGCCGTTCTGGGACGGCTGCGCGCGCCGCGCCCTCGTGCTCCAGCGCTGTGCGGACTGCCCGCGCTACATCCACTTCCCCAAGGAGCGCTGCCCGACCTGCCGGTCGGACCGGCTCACCTGGGAGGAAGTCCCGGCGACCGGGACGCTGGCCACGTTCACCGAGGTGCACCGCACCTTCGCCCCCGGCTTCGAGGAGCAGGTGCCCTACGTCGTCGGCGTGGCCGAGCTGGACGTCCAGGCGGGGCTGCGCATCGTCGCGAACGTCGCGGATCCGGTGGCGACTCTCAGCCTCGGCGCGCCGGTCGTCGTCGGGTTCGCCGAGCGCCCAGGGTTCGGCCTCGTGCCGACCCTGACGCTCACCTGAAACTTACACGCGCGAAACACTCATCTGTATAGTGATCTATATGATTGATAAGTCGAGCGATCGCTGTCCCGTCGTCGATTTCGACCATCACTCGCCCGAGCACGCGGAGGATCCGTGGGAGGCCTACCGGCTGCTCCGCGAGCAGTGCCCGGTCGCCGAGACGAAGGCGCACGGCGGGTTCAAGATCGTCACCCGCTACGAGGACGTCGCGGCCATCGCCGCGGACTGGCGGACGTTCTCGTCCGACCACGACCTGGACGGCAGCACGACCGGCTACCTCGGCGTGACGATCCCGTCGCCCCCGGTGCGCGGCCTGCCGACCGAGGTCGACCCTCCGGAGCACACGGAGTACCGCAAGATCCTCAAGCCGCTGTTCGACCGGCGCGCCGTCGAAGAGCGCGCGTCCCGGCTGGCGCAGATCGTCGACGACGTCATCGACGAGTTCATCGAGGCGGGCAGCTGCGACCTCATCGACGACGTCACCGCCGCCGTGCCCGCCGCGATCACGCTCGAGTTCCTCGGCATGCCCGTGGCCGACTGGCGCCGGTACGCCGACCCGATGCACAAGATCGTCTACGCGCCCCAGGACACGCCCGAGTACGCCGAGGCCATCGCCGGCAACGGCTGGATCCTCGAGCAGGTCGCGCAGGAGGTCCAGCGCCGCCGCGACGAGGGCGACGAGCGGCCCGACGTGCTCGGCCACCTGATGCGCTCGTCGATCGGCGCCGTCCCGCTGAGCGATCAGCAGCTCCTCGACCTGGCCTGGCTGATCATCGTGGGCGGCCTGGACAACACGTCCTCGGTGCTGGCGCTGGCGCTCCTGCACCTCTACCGCAACCCCGCCGAGCGCGACCGGCTGCGCGGCGACGTCGCGCTGAGCCGCACCGCGTTCCACGAGTACCTGCGGTTCTTCGCGGTGACCCAGGCCATGAGCCGGACCGCGACCCGCGACACGGAGGTCGCCGGCGTGCCGGTGGCCGAGGGCGACCGCGTCCTGATCTCGTTCGCCGCGGCCAACCGCGACCCCGGCACGTTCGAGGACCCCGACGAGATCGTGCTCGACCGGAAGCCGAACAAGCACCTCGGCTTCGGCATCGGCGCCCATCGGTGCGTCGGCGCCCTGCTGGCCGAGGAGATGTTCGTGATCGCCATGCAGCGCGTCCTGGAGCGCATGCCGGACTACGCCGTCGACGAGAGCGTGCTGCGCCCCTATCCCTCCGCCGGCATCGCCGTCGGCTACATCGAGATGCCGGCGACGTTCACGCCCGGCCCGCGCCGCTCATGAGCGCGGTCTTCGACCTGACGGGCCGCCGCGCCATCGTCACCGGAGCGGCCGTCGGCATCGGCCACGGGATCGCCGCCGCGCTGTCCGCGGCCGGCGCCGAGGTCCTGCTCGTCGACCGCGACGCGGCGGTCCAGGCGGCGGCCGACGCCCTCGGCGATCGCGCGCGGGCGCTCGTCGCCGACGTCACCGCCCCGGACGCGGCCGCGGCGATCGTCGACGCCTGCTGTGAGGGCTTCGGCGGCGTCGACGTGCTCTTCAACAACGCCGGGCGCTATCCGTTCGCGCAGCTGCCGGACATCACCGACACGCTCGTCGACGAGGTCTTCGGCCTGAACTTCAAAGCGGCGCTGCGCGTGACGCAGGCCGCCGCCGCCCGCATGGGGCACGGCGCGAGCATCGTGAACATCGGCTCGGTCGACGCCGTCCGGCCGAGCATGGTCGGGCTGGTGGTCTACGGGTCCTCCAAGGGAGCGCTGATCGCGGCGACCAAGCACCTCGCGCTCGAGCTCGCGCCGCGCGGCATCCGCGTCAACGCCATCATCCCCGGCGGCATCCGGACCGAGGGCGCCGAGGCGATGAGCGCCGCGGGCGGGATGACCGAGGCCGAGCGCGACGCCGTCTTCGCCGCGTTCGACGCGAAGATCCCGCTGGGCCGGATGGGCCTCCCGGACGACCTCGCCGGGCCGGCGGTGTTCCTCGCGGCGCCGGCCAGCGCCTACGTGACCGGCGGCGTGCTGCTCGTCGACGGCGGGCTGCTGCTGACGTCCTGAGCGTCGAGCAGCCCGGCGACCACGCCGGGCGGCGGGGCGTTGCGGAACCCGATCTCGGGCCAGTTGAGCCAGCCCGACGACGCGAACGCGCCGCCGTCGGGGTGCAGCGTCTGCCCCGTCACGTAGGCCGACAGCTCCGAGGCGAGGAACAGGACCGCGGAGCCGACGTCGTCGGGCTCGCCGCGCCGCCCCGCCGGGACCGCAAGCCGGGCGCTGGCGCGGCCCAGCGGCGTGTCCTCCCAGGTCGCGCGGTCGGCGTCGTCGGCCACGACGCGGGAGAAGCCCGGCGTCACGACCATGTCGGGCGCGATCGCGTTGACGCGCACGCCCGCGGGCGCCAGCTCGACGGCGAGGGTCCGGGTGAACGACGTCAGCGCGGCCTTCATCGCGGCGTAGACCGCGAAGCCCGGCGCGGCGCGGTGGGCCTCGATCGAGGTGAAGTTGATGATGCTCGCGCCGCGGGTGCTGGCGCGCAGCAGCGGCAGAGCCGCGTCGACGGCCGGCAGCAGCCAGCCGAAGTTGCCGGCGATCGCCGCGTCCCAGTGCCGCGGGGCCGAGCCGGCGAACGGCTCGCGCACGGCGCTGCCGACGACGTTGACGAGCACGTCGATGCCGCCGAACCGCTCCTCCGCGCGCGCCATGAGCCGGCGGACCGGCTCCGCGTCGCGCGCGTCGAGCTCGCAGGTCAGGTGGTCGACGCCGCGCGCCGCGAGCCGGGCGCCGGCGCGCTCCAGCGCCCAGCGGTCGCGGTCGGCGACGACGACGCGCACGCCCGCCTGGCCGAGGTCGCTGGTCGCCGCCCAGCCGAGGCCGCCCGCTCCGCCCACCACGACCGCGACCTTGCCGTCGAGCCGGGCCCGGCTCTCAAGGAAGCCCACGGCGGCCCTGAGCGACGAATCCGCCGTTCGTGGTTGACTCCGTCATCTCAATCACCGATATTATTGATATCATAAGCCGAATGGGGCGACCGGCCAGTGCGCCGGCCGCAAGGAGGAGAGTCATGGCATTGCGCAAGTACGGAGCGCTGCTCGGAGTCGCGGCGATCGTGCCGCTCGCCGGCTGCGGGGGCGGATCGGGCGACGGCTCCGCGAAGGCCGACGCTGCCGGCGGCAAGCCGGCCGCGGGCCAGGTCGTGAAGGTGGGCTACATCGGGACGCTGTCCGGGCCCTACGGCGCCTCGGAGGTGACGATCCTCGACGGCTTCAAGGCCGGGCTCGACTACCTGGCCCAGAAGGGGACGGCCGACGGCGTCAAGTACCAGCTGACCGTCCGCGACGCCGCGGACCCGACGAAGGCCGCCGCCGCGGCGCGTGAGATGGCGCAGAGCGGCGTCAAGGTGATCTTCGGCCCGCGCGCATCGTTCGCCGGGATCCAGCCGATGCTCAACCAGAGCAAGATCATCGGGATCAACAGCAACCTCGAGGGCATGTACGACCAGCTCGGGGACGGCAAGCAGTACCCGTGGGCGTTCGGCACGGGCGAGACCGAGAGCGACCGC
>DATDMD010000169.1:0-51141 GCA_036518975.1 Baekduia sp. | reverse complement strand
CGCCGGCGGTGCCGGTGTAGGCGGCCTCCTCGTCGATGATCGCGTTGAACCGGAAGTCGTCGATCCCCGCCCCGCCGAGGTCCTCCGGCGCCTGGAACGCGACGAAGCCCTGGGCGGCGGCCTTGCGCCAGAAGGCGCGGTCGACGATCCCCTCGGCCTCCCACGCCTCCGTGTTCGGCACGGCCTCCTTCGTCAGGAAGCCGCGGACCGACGCGCGGAAGTCGTCGTGCTCGGGGGCGAAGATCGTCCGGCGCATCGGGCGGCGCTCAGACCCGCTGGATGAGCGTGCCGGTGCCGATGCCGCCGCCGCAGCACATCGTCACCAGGCCGAGCTCCTTGTCGTCGTCCTCGAGCTCGTGCAGGAGCGTGGTGATCAGGCGCGCGCCGGTCGAGCCCAGCGGGTGGCCGAGCGCCATCGCGCCGCCGCGCGGGTTGACGCGGTCCATGTCGGGCTCCAGCTCGCGCTGCCAGGCGGCGACGACGACGGCGAAGGCCTCGTTGATCTCGGTGACGTCGATGTCGCCGATCGTCAGGCCGTTGCGCTTCAGGATCTTGGCGGTGGCCGGGATCGGACCGGTGAGCATCGTGATCGGGTCGACGCCGAGCACGACCTGGTCGACGATCCGCGCGCGCGGCGCGACGCCGAGCGCCTGCGCCTTCTCCGCGCTCATCAGCAGCAGCGCCGCCGCGCCGTCGGAGACCTGCGAGGCGTTGCCGGCGGTCACCGTGCCGCCGTCGACGTAGGCCGGCTTCAGCCGCGCGAGCGCCTCCAGCGACGTGTCGGTCCGGATGCCCTGGTCGCGGTCGTGCGTCGCGTCGCCCACGGCGACCGGCGCGATCTCGCGCGCGAAGGACCCGTCCGCGGTCGCCTGCGCGGCCAGCCGGTGGGAGCGCAGCGCGAGCTCGTCCATCTCGCCGCGCGCGATCCCCCACTGCTCGGCGATCATCTCCGCGCCCTCGCCCTGCGAGCGCAGCGCGTAGCGGTCGTAGAGCGCGGGCGTGAACGGCTCGCCGTGCTCCCGGCGCGTCGCGGTCATGACCGGGAAGCCGACGCGGCCCATGTGCTCGACGCCGCCGGCGACCACCACGTCGTCGACGCCGGCCGCGATCCGCAGCGCCGCGAGGTTGACCGCCTGCTGGCCCGACCCGCAGCGGATGTCCACGGTCGTCGCCCCCGCGGTCTGCGCCAGGCCCTCCTGCAGCCACGCCGAGCGCGTGATCCCTCCGGACTGCTCACCGATCTGCAGCACGCAGCCGCCGATGACGTTGTCGACCTCGGCCGAGTCCACGCCCGCGCGGTCGAGCACGGCGCTGAAGACGCCCCCGAGCAACGTGGCCGGGTGCAGGTCGCGGTAGATCCCCTTCTCGGCGCTGCCCCGGCCGATCGGCGTCCGCACCGCCTCGACGATCATCGCGTCCTTCAGCGTCCCGCCCATGGGCCCCTTCTTCCGCTACGACATGAATCTATCGCCATGAATCATATCGTTATACGCCCGCGCGACGGAGGGCGGGCCCCACGGCGCTGCCGGCGGCTTACTGCACCCAGCGCAAGGAGCGGGACATGAGGTCCCGGTTCTCCTTGACGCGGCGCTTCTTGCCCTCGAGCACGTGCTCGCGCATCGCCTTCTCGGCGGCGTCGCCGTCCTTGGCCTCCAGCGCCGCGATGATGCGGTCGTGGCCCTCGACGGCGCTGCGCTTGAACGCCTTGGAGTGGTTGACGTCGGTGATGCCGCTGTCGGCGACCGTCATCAGCGTCTCGTTGAAGACCTGGACGACGAGGTTGCCCGTCGCGCCCGTGATCACGTTGTGGAAGCGCTGGTTGGCGAGCATGATCCGCTCTTCGGAGTCGATGTTCGCCCGCATCTCGGCGTTGATCTCCTTCAGCCGCTTGATCTCCGCCTTGGTGATGTTGGCCGCGGCCATCCGCGCCGCGGTGGGCTCCAGCCAGATCCGCGCGTCCATCACCTCGGTCAGCGTCGCGCGCTTGAACTGGAGGATCAGCGTGAGCGCCTCGGTGAGGTCGCTGGGCTGCGGGTGGCGGACGACGGGGCCGCCGCCGGGGCCGGAGCGGATCGTGAGGACGCCGCGCGTCTCGAGGATCCGCAGCGCCTCGCGCAGCGTCGTGCGGCCGACGCCGAGCTGGTCGATCATGTCCTTCTCGCGAGGCAGCATGGCGCCGGGCGGGAGGTTGGAGTCCACGATGTACTCAGCGATGTCGTGGGCAATGACCTCGGACCGCTTTAGCGGTCGACGATTCGCCAGCGACAGCATCCGGCTGCCGGGCGCGGGCCGATCCTCGGTGTCTTCCATGGACATCAGTATATGCGGGCCCGCGGACGCGGCATCAAACAGATCCGCTGCACCATGACTACCATCGTCACGCGGCGCGCGGCCCGGTCTCAAGCGGTGCGCGCCGTCGCCAGCGGGAGGCGTCCGGCGGTCACCAGCGCCCACACGCCGCCCTCGCTCTCGTCCAGGCGGGCGGCGATCCGGCGCGACCACTCGGCCTCGCTGCCGAACTCGTCGCGCCACGCCCACAGCCGGCGGGTGAGCACCGTCAGCGAGTACTCACGGGTCATGCCGATCGCGCCGTGCACCTGATGGGCCTGGGCCGTCACGGTGCGCGCCGCGCGACCGGCCACGACCTTGGCCGCGGCGACCTCCAGCCAGCCGCCGCCGTCCTCCTCCCCGGCCGCCGCGGCGGCCAGCTCGACGGCGGCGCGGGTCAGCGCGACGTCGCGCGCCATCTGGGCCAGCAGGTGCTGCACGGCCTGGAACCGGGCGATGGGCCGGCCGAACTGCTCGCGGTCCTTGGACCAGGCGACCGTCAGGTCGCGGACGCGCTCCAGCGCCCCGAGCATCAGCACGGCCCGCCCGAGGGCGCCGCGCAGCAGGACGTCGTCGAACGTGAGGTCCACGGGCGCGAAGGCGTCGGGCCCGAGGCGGACGCCGTCGAGCGCCAGCGCGTCGCGCGGCTCGCCCGCCAGGCTGGCGCCCGCGGTGATCCGCGCCGCCGCCGGCGCCACCGTCGCCGCGTAGGCGCGGCCGTCGTCGCCGGCGGCCAGGACGACGATGCGCTCCGCGGCGCGCGCCCACGGCACGCGCAGGGCGCGGCCGCTGACGATCGCGCCGTCGCCGTCGCGGCGCAGCGTGAAGGCGTCCTCGGTCCGGACCGGGGCGACGGTGGCGCGACCCGCGACGACGGGCAGGCCCGCCGCCTCCAGGATCCACGCGGCGAGCAGGCCGGTCTCGGCCAGCGGCAGCGGCACGGCGTGCCGGCCCGCGGACCGCAGGACGGTGAGCGCGTCGACGAGCGAGCCGCCGGCGCCCCCGGCCTCCTCGGAGACGGCGACCAGCGTGAAGCCGAGCTCTTCCAGCTCGGCCCACAGCGGCGCGGGATCGCGGCCGGCCTCGATCTCCGCGACGTCGTCGGGCGTGCAGCGGGCGTCGAGGAAGCCGGCGATCGCGTCGGCCAGGAGCGAGCGGTCGGTCATCGGCCCACCAGCGTCCGCGCGATGATGCCGCGCAGGATCTCCGTGGCCCCGCCGCGCAGCGAGATCGTCGGCGCGGCGAGGATCGCGTGGTCGAGGAGGTGGGACAGCTCGGCGTCGTCGGGCGGCACGCCCAGCGTGTGGATCGCCTCGACCACGTCCTGCTCGTAGAGGTTGCCGGCGTCCTTGGCCAGCGCCGCGTCGGCGGCGAAGTCGCGGCCCTCGTGGGCGGCCTCGACGATCCCGGCGGCGAGCGCGCGCAGCGCCACGAGCCGGGCGACGAGCTCGCCGACGGGGGCGCCCGCGGCGGGGTCGTCGTCCGCGGCTCGCGCGACGTAGGCCTCCAGCAGCGGCAGGTTGCTCATGAAGCGGTCCGAGCCGCCGCGCTCGTACCCCAGCTCGGTCGTGATCTGGCGCCAGCCGTCGCCGATGCCGCCGAGCACGTCCTCGTCGGGCACGAACACGTCGTCGAAGAAGATCTCGGCGAAGTGGTCGTCGCCGATCGAGGCCGGGATCGGGCGCGCGTCGACGCCCGCCGTGCCGAGGTCGACGATCACCTGGCTCAGCCCGGCGTGGTGGTCGGCCTCCTCGCTCGTCCGGCAGAGCACCACGATGTGCTGGGCGCGGTGGCCGTTGCCGGTCCAGATCTTCTGCCCGTTGACGAGCCACCCGCCGGTGGTCCGCGTCGCGCGCGTCCGGACCGAGGCGAGGTCCGAGCCGCTGCTGGGCTCGCTCATCCCCAGGCAGAACGACAGCTCGGCGGCGGCGATGCCGGGGAGGTAGCGCTCACGCTGGTCCTCGGTGCCGAGCTTGAGCAGCATCGGCGCGATCTGGCGCTCGGTCACCCAGTGGGCCGCGACCGGCGCGCCGGCGGCGAGCAGCTCCTCGGCCACCACGAAGCGCTCGATGTGCGTGCGGCCGCCGCCGCCGTACTCGACCGGGATCGTCATGCCCACCCAGCCCTGGGCGGCGAGCTCGCGGCTGAAGTCGCGGTCGAACTCGCTGGCCCAGCCGTCGCAGGCCGGTGTGAACGCGCCGTCGCGCCGGCGCTCGTCGAGGTACCCGCGCACCTCGAGGGCCAGCGCCTGGAGAGCGGCGGGGTCGATCGCGGCGAGGTGGTCGCTCATCTCTGATAACTATACATAGAATTATCAGCACGGACCAGCGCCTCCCGGATGGAGTCTAATCATGCACATCTACCACCTCAATAGACGCATTCGCGGTACCCTGCCGCAGGCATGAGCGCACCGTCGATCCGGCCCGGGTACCTGCTCCCGCACCGGACGACGGCGCTCGCGATCTCAGCTGCGCTGATGGCCGTCGTGCTCGCGGCCAGCGGGCAGACGATCCTCGTCACGGCCATGCCGGCGGTCTCGGCCGCGGTCGGCGGCTCGCACGACTACACGTGGCTGTTCTCCTGCTACCTGCTGGCCATGGCGGTGACCGTCCCGCTCTACGGCCGCCTGTCGGACATCTACGGCCGGCGGCCGTTCCTGGTGGGCGCGATCGTCCTCTACCTCCTGGGGTCGGTCATCGGGGCCACCGCCGACTCGATGGCCCAGCTGGTGGTCGCGCGCACCGTCCAGGGCCTGGCGGCGGGCGGGCTCATCCCGCTCCCGCAGGCGGTGATCGCCGACCTCGTCCCGCCCTCGGAGCGCGGGCGCTGGCAGGGCTTCTTCGGCGCCGCCGTGGCGATCGCCGCGCTGCTCGGCCCGCTCGGCGGCGGCTGGCTGGCCGACCACGCGGCGTGGCAGTGGGTGTTCCTCGCGCCGATGCCGATCGGCGCGCTCGCGCTCGTGATCATCTGGTTCACGCTGCGCATCCCGCCGCACGCCGACCGCCGCGTGGGCGTCGACGTCCTCGGCGCGCTGCTGCTGACCTTCGCCGTCGGCGGCGCGCTGCTGGCGACCGCCACCGGCGGCCACCTCTGGGCGTGGGACTCGGCCGTGGTGATCGGCCTGTTCGCCGGCGCGGCGCTCGCGCTGGTCGCCTTCGTCCTCGTCGAGCGCCGCTCGCCGCACCCGCTCGTGCCGTTCAGCCTCCTGACCGACCGCACGCTGGGCGCGGCGAGCGTGGCGGGGATCGGCATCGGCGCCGCCCAGTTCAGCGCCCTGGCCTTCGTCCCGCTGTTCGTCCAGGGGGCGCTGGGCGCCTCGGCCACCGACGCCGGGCTGGCGCTCGTGCCGCTGCTGCTGGCGATGGTCGCCGGCACGCTGGGCAGCGGGCAGGTGATCGCCCGCACCGGCCGCTACCGCTGGGCGCTGCTGTCCGGTCCGGCGGTCGGCGCCTGCGGCTACGCGTGGCTGGCGTCGCTCGACAGCGGCTCGTCGCGCCTGGACGTCACCGTCGGCACGCTGCTGGTCGGCCTCGGCGTCGGGCTCATCTGGCAGAACCTGCTGCTGGTCGTCCAGAACGCAGCCCCGGCCCGCGAGGTGGGCGTGGCGACCAGCGCCGCCCAGCTGTGCCGCTCGCTGGGCAACACGATCGGCGTCACCGCCACCGGCGCGATCGTCGCCGCGCGCCTGGGCAGCGCGGACCCGGACTTCACCGGAGCGCTGAGCGCCGCTGAGCGGGCGCAGGCGGCCGCCGCCGTGCACCCGGTCTTCGCCCTCGGCGTGCCGATCTGCGTCCTCGTGCTGCTCGTCGCGCTCCTGATCCCCCAGGTGCCGCTGCGTCGCAGCGTGCACGACGAGGGCGGCGTCGACGAGGACGCCGTCGCGGTCGCCCGCGAGCCGCCGGTCGCGGCGCTGGCGCTCACCCTCGATCCGGCGCCGCTCCCAGGCGGCCGTGCGGTCCGGCCACCACGTCGTCGGCCTCCACGCGCGCACCGTTGAGCACGCCGGCCAGCATCCGGTAGAAGCCGACGAGCACGAGCAGCTCGACCCGTCCGGCGTCGTCGTCGAGCACGCCGTCGAGCGCCGCCCAGGACGGGTCGGACACGTCGGCGCCGGCGGCGAGGTCGTCGACGACGCCCAGCAGCGCCGCGTCGCCCGCCGGCCACGCCCGGCCGGTCCCCGGGTCCAGCGCGGCGGCGATCTCGTCGCCGTCCAGGCCGGCCGTCGCGGCCAGCGCGCGGTGGGCACGGATCTCGTAGGTGCAGCCCGTGTGCGCGGCGATGCGCAGGATCACGAGCTCGCGCTCGCGGTCGGCCAGCACGCCGTCGAACATGAGCCGGCCGCCCAGCGCGTTGAGCTGGGTGAGCAGCCGCGGCCGGTGCGCGAGCGTCGCGAAGAGGTTGAGCGGACGCCCGGCGGCGTCGCTGGGCACGGCGGTCAGGCGGGACGCCAGGTCCTCGTCGGGATCGGTGACGGGTGCGATGCGGGGACCGGGTGCTGCGGTGTCGTGGCTCATCGGCGGAGCATGCCACAAGCCCGTGACAACGGTACATACTCTGACTATCATTGCGACAGCCGGCCCCGGCGCCGGCGTCCCCGACCCAAGGAGTGCTCCGTGGCGCGCAGCAAGAAACACGACTACGACGTCGTCATCGTGGGCTACGGGCCGACCGGCCAGGCCTGCGCCTCGCTGCTGGCCCGCATGGGCCATCGCGTGTGCGTCTTCGAGCGGTGGCCGACGCTGTACGGCCTGCCCCGGCTGATCGGCTTCGACGCCGAGAGCGCGCGCATGCTCCAGGCGGCGGGCGACGTCAACGTCGCCCTGCGCGAGTCGTTCCCGATCCGGCGCTACGTCACCTACGACCGCGACATGCAGCCGCTGGTGGAGTACTCGTGGGCCGACGACCACCAGTGCGGCTATCCCATCAAGACCGCCACCTACCAGCCCTACATCGAGGACGCGATGGACGAGGCCGCCCGCGACCGCGGCGTGCGCGTCAACACGGGCTGGCGCGTGACCGGCGTGGCGCAGGACGCCGACGGCGTCGACGTGACCGCCGAGCCGTGGTCCAAGGAGGAGGTCGGGGAGAACCTCAAGCCCGCGACCTCCAAGACCGTCCGCGCCAAGTACGTCGTCGGCGCCGACGGCGCCAAGAGCATGGTCCGCGACCTCCTCGGGTCCAGCGTCAAGGACTTCGGCTACCGCGACGCCTGGCTGAGCATCGACATCGAGCGCCGCGAGCCGCTGCCCGAGAAGTACCTCTACGGCACGTCGTGGCAGGTCGCCGAGCCCAATAACGTGCTCGTCGTCGTGCCGGCCGGGACCAAGCGCATGCGCTTCGAGCTGCAGGTCGACCCCGACGCCGACCACTCCGACATCCTGGTCGAGGAGGCCGGCTACCGGCTGCTGAAGGAGCACACCGGCCTGACGCGGCGCGAGGCCGAGATCGTGCGGCTGACGATCTACCCGTTCACCGGCATCCTCGTCGACCGCTGGCGCCACGACCGGATCTTCCTGGCCGGCGACGCCGCGCACCTCATGCCGCCGTTCCTCGGCGAGGGCGCGGCCTCGGGCATGCGCGACGCGACGACGCTGGCGTGGAAGCTCGACCTCGTCCTGCGCGGGCGCACCGACGCCGCGTTCCTGGACACCTACCAGCAGGAGCGCTACCCGCACGTCGCGTTCCACGTCGCGGTCTCGGTCGCGATCGGCGAGATCGTCACCGAGCGCGACGCGGACGTGGCCAACGCCCGCAACGAGGAGCTGCGCAACGGCCCGCCCGACCCGCCGCCCGCGGATCCCACGCTCACCGAGGGCGTGCTGCTGCGCGACGGCGAGGGTGAGCTGGTCACGCGCGCGGGCGAGCTCGCGCCGCAGGGCTGGGTGCACCTCGACGGCGCCACCGGCCGCTTCGACGACGTGGTCGGCTGGGGCTTCCACCTGGTCGTCCACGGCGCCGACCCGCGGACCCTGCTCGACGACGCGCAGCTGGCGTTCCTGGAGGACGTCGGCGGCAGCGCCGTCGGCGTCAGCGGCACCGAGCAGGACGGCCTGGCCCTCGACATCGGCTGGGACTACGAGCGCTGGTTCGCGGCCAACGACGTCGTCGCGTTCCTGATGCGGCCCGACTTCTACCTGTTCGGGACCGTCCGCGGCCTCGACGAGGTGGCGTCGATGGTCGACGCGCTGCGCGACCAGCTCGGCTACCGCGCCCCCAGCGGGCACGCCGCCGCGGTCGCGGTGAGCTGACGCACGACGCGCGACGGGCCCGCCTCCGGCGGGCCCGTCGTGGCCGTAGCGGTCGTGGTGTGGGCGGCCGCTCAGCCGGCCGCGACCGGCGCCGCGGCGGCGGTGCGCGCGCGGGCCTCGCGCGCGCCGAGGTGACGTCCGGCCAGGTAGCCGAACGTCATCGCCGGTCCCAGCGTCGCCCCGCCGCCGGGGTAGCTGGGGCCGAACAGCGACGCGGCGACGTTGCCCGCCGCGTAGAGGCCGTCGATCACGCCGCCGCGCAGGGCGCGGACGCGCGCGTGCTCGTCGACGAGCACGCCGCCGGCGGTGCCGAGGATGCCGTCGTAGAGCGGCATCGCGTAGAACGGCGGGTCGTCGATCGGCGCCATCGACTTCTCGGTCGACGGGCCGCCGGTCGTCCAGCCCTCCCACCACACGGTGCCGCGGCCGAAGTCGGGGTCGTGGCCGTCGGCGACGAAGCCGTTGAACCGCGCGACCTCGTCGGCGAGGACGGCGGGGTCGACGTCGATCGCGCGCGCGAGGTCCTCGACGGTCGCGGCCTCCTTGACCCACGCGGGCGTGGGCTCGCCGGGATGCAGGTCGGCGACGTGCAGGCGGTCGCGCACCCGGCTGCCGAAGACCATCCACACCGGCGACTCGTTGGGGTAGGTCTGCGTGGTGGCGTCGTAGGCCCGGTGCGCGCGGTTGAAGTCCATGTAGGTGACGCCCTCGTTGACGAAGCGCCGGCCCTGCTGGTTGACCGTGATGCAGCCGGCCTCCATCCGCGGCGTCGCCAGGATCGACAGCGGCTCGCCCTCGTAGGTCGACGTGCCGTCGTAGGCGACCGGGAACGACCAGGCCACGCTCATGTTGGCGACGGCGGCGCCGGCCTCCAGCGCCATGGCCAGGCCCTCGCCGACGTTGGTCGGCGGGCTCAGCGGCCGGACCTCGGGCACGCCGAGGAAGGCGCGGATCAGCTCTGGGTTCCACTCGAAGCCGCCGCAGGCCAGCACGACGCCGCGGCGCGCGCCGATCGTCACCTCGGTCCCGCCCTGGTCGACGACGACGCCGGTCACGGCGCCGTCCTCGGTCTCCAGGCGCCGCGCGGCCGCGCCGAGCGTGACCGTGATGCCGCGGTCGAGCACGCCGCGCAGCAGGCCGCCGATCATCCCGACCCCGAGGCTGGTGATCCCGGCCTCCTGGCGCTGGGCCATCGCCTCGACGAGGTCGACCGGCGTGGCCTCGTCCTCGGACACCTGGACGTTGCGCGGGTCGGGCGCCGTGCCGGCGCCGGCCAGCTCGTCCTGCGTCAGGCCCATGGCCGGCGCGAAGTGCGGCGACATCCGCACGCGCTCGGCCCACTCGCCGAGCTCCTCGCGCGAGTTGTAGGGGACGGTGTCCATCGACCGGCCGCGCAGCTTGCCGCCCGGGTGGTCGGCGTAGTAGTCGCTGAACGTGCGCGAGGCGGTGAACCGCAGCGGCGTGTGGGTCTCGACGTAGTCGAAGGCCTCGGCCGCGTGGTCGACGAAGACCTCGAGCAGCGCGTCGTCGGGCGCCCGGCCCTTGGTGATCGAGTGCAGGTACTCGAGGGCCTCCTCGCGGGTGTCCTCGATGCCCACCTCGGCCAGGTGCTTGTTCAACGGCACCCACGGCATCCCGCCCGAGAAGGCCGACGTCCCGCCGACCAGCTCGGACTTCTCGATGATCTCGACCACGGCCCCGCCGTCGGCGGCGGCGATCGCGGCGGTCAGCGCCGCGGCGCCGCTGCCCACGACCACGACGTCGACCTCGCGGTCGCCCGCCTGCGCCACCGTGCTCATCGGGTCGGGGAGGCGGGGACGCTCGTGCGCGCCTCGACGAAGCGGCCGATGTGCTCGATCGCCTCCTGCGCCTCGGGCAGGTAGGAGAAGTTGTGCCAGAGGTGGACCATGCCGTCCCACACCTCGAGCGTCACGTCGACGCCGGCGGCGCGCGCCTTCTCGGCGAACGCCAGCGCGTCGTCGCGGATGCACTCGTCGCCGCCGACCTGGATCAGCAGCGGCGGCAGGCCCGTGAGGTCCTGGTTGATCGCCGAGATCGCGGCCGGGTCGCCGTCGGGCAGGAAGACCGGGACGTTCTGCTTGGCCAGCTCGTGGTCGACGAAGCCGTCCTTGTCGGCGTTGGTCTGCCACGACGCGCCCTTGAACTCCAGGTCGACCATCGGGGAGATCGGGACGGCGGCCGCGGGCATAGGGTCGCCGGCGTCGCGCAGCGCGAGCAGCACCATGCACACCAGGCCGCCGCCGGCGGACTCGCCGGCCAGGACGATGCTCTCGGGCGGCGTGCCGGAGGCGATCAGCGCGCGGTAGGCGGCGACGACGTCGTCGACCTGCGCCGGGAAGAGGTGCTCGGGCGAGAGCCGGTAGCGCGGCAGGATGCCGGTGGCGCGGGCCAGCTTCGCGGCCTTGGCCACGGGCGTGCGCACGGTCGCCGGCGTGCCGAGCACGAGGCCGCCGCCGTGGAGGTACATCAGGACGCGGTCGCCGGCGACGTCGGCCGGCGTCACGGTCTCGGCCGGCACGCCGCCCAGGTCGATCTGCCCCGCCGTGACGTCATCGGGCAGCGGCCCTGACCACTTCGGGATCTCCGTTGCGTCGAGCGCGCGGACCTCGTCGAGGCTCTGCGCGCCGGCGAGCAGCTCCTTGAAGTCGCGCTGAGCCTGGATCGCCCGCTCGAGTTGTGCGCTGGTCATGTCTGCCGGATCTCCCGTGTTCACTTCGATGGACAGTGCGGTGCGCAGCCGGCCGGCTAGCGCACTTCCTGCGGCCGCCCGTTGACGGCCACGTCTTCCTCGTCGAGCGCGAGGTCGCCCAGATAGCTGGACTCCAGGACGTCGCGCGAGCCCTCGAGCTCGGCGGCGGTGCCCTGGTGGGCCACCCGCCCGTGCGAGAGGACGTATGCGCGATCGACGACCCGCAGGGCCAGGTGCACGTGCTGCTCGACGAGCACCACGGCGCAGCCCGTGCTGGAGGCGATGTCCTGGACGGTCTTCAGCAGGCGCTCGACGATGATAGGGGCGAGCCCGAGGCTCATCTCGTCCAGGAGCAGGACCTTGGGGCGCGAGACGAGCGCGCGCGCCAGCGCGAGCATCTGCTGCTCGCCGCCGGAGAGCAGGCCCGCCCGGCGGTGCTGCAGCGGCTCCAGCGCCGGGAAGAGCTCGAGCGCGCTGGCCAGCGCGGCCTGCCGGTCGGCCCGCGAGCCGCGCAGGGCGAGCCGCAGGTTCTCGTCGACGGTCAGGCTGTAGAAGAGGTTGCGCGACTCCGTGACGTGCGCGACGCCCTGGCGCGCGAGGCGGTGCGGGAAGCGCGTCGACGGCGGCCCGTGCAGGACCTTCAGCCCGCCGCGGATCGGCTTGATCACGCCGGAGATCGTCAGCAGCGTGGTCGTCTTGCCCGCGCCGTTGGGACCCAGCAGGCCGACGATCTCGCCCTCCTCGACGTGCAGGTCGACGTCGCGCACGACGGGCACGCCGTCGTAGCCGGTCCAGAGCCCTTCGAGCTCGATGATCATCGCGCCGCCACCGTCCCCTCGATCCCGCCGCCGGCCGACAGGTCGGCGCCGCCGTCGCCCAGGTAGGCCGCCACCACCGCCGGGTCCCGGCGGATCACCGCGGGCGGCCCGCTCGCGACGACCTTGCCGAAGTTCAGGACGTAGATCTGGTCGCAGACGGCGAGCACGAGGCCCATGTCGTGGTCGATCAGGAAGACCGAGATGCCCTGGTCGAGCAGGCCGCGCAGCATCTTGGCGAGGTCCATCGACTCGTGGGCGTCCAGGCCGGCGGCCGGCTCGTCGAGCAGCACGAGCTTGGGCCGGGCGGCGAGCGCCCGCGCGACGCCGACCGTCTTGCGCTGGCCGTGGGAGAGGTCCTCGGGCAGCCGGTCGGCGAGGTGCTCCAGCCCGACCGTGCGCAGCGCCCAGGTGACGCGCTCCTCGACGGCGTCCACGCGGCCGCGGCGCAGGATGTCGAGCGGCAGCGACCACCACCGCGTGGTCTCGCAGGCGACGAGCAGGTTGTCGCGGACGGTCAGGTCGTCGAAGAGCTCCAGCGCCTGGAACGTGCGCACCAGCCCGCGGCGCGCGCGGTCCTCGGGCTTGGCGCCCGTGATGTCGTGGCCGTCGAACTGGACGGTGCCGGCCGAGACGGCGGTGAAGCCGGTGATCGCGTCGACGAACGTCGTCTTGCCGGCGCCGTTGGCCCCGATGAGGCCGACGAACTGCCCCTGCTCGACGGACAGGTCGACGTCCTGGTTGGCGTGGACGCCGCCGTAGGAGACGGTGAGCCCACGGGCTTCGAGCAGGGCGGTCATCGCATCGGCTCCGCGGTCGAGATGGACGTGGTGAGGTCGCCGGCCGCGCCGGCGGGGATGCGGACGCCGGCGTCGTCGGGCGGGCCGCCTCCGGGCGGCTCGGCGGAGGCCGCGCGCCCGCGGCGGCCCTGGAGCCGGGCGCCGAGCTGGCGCCAGGTCCCCGCGATGCCGTCGGGGTTGGTGACGACGGTCAGGATCAGCCCGATGCCGCCGATCAGCACCGAGTAGTTCGGCGAGACGCCGATCCACTGGTGCAGGGCGGTGAACACCAGGCCGTTGGTGACCAGGAACCCGCCGATGACCGCGCCGGTGACGCTCGAGATCCCGCCCATGTAGGCGAAGGCCAGGAACGACAGCGAGGCGAAGATCCCGAAGTAGTCCGGCGTGACCGAGCCGAAGCGGTAGCCCGACAGGCCGCCGGCCATGCCGGCCACGAACGCCGACACGCCGAAGGCCACCAACTTGGTCTCCTGGACCGAGATGCCGGCCGCGGCCGCGGCGCGCTCGTTGGCGCGCACCGCGAGCATGCGCCGCCCCCAGGCCGAGGAGCGCAGCGCGGACGTCAGCCCGCACAGGACCACGACGATGACCGCGCAGAAGATGCCGAACCACGGGTTGGGGATCTCGCCGTCGCCCAGGCTCGTGTGGTCGGTCGGGCCGAACGCGAGCCCGAACAGGTGCGGCGACGGGACGCTGGCGCCCTGGAGGCCGCCCGACCAGAACGGGTTCTGGAAGACGAGCGTCTGGATCGCCAGCGCCGCCGCGAGCGTCACGATCGCCAGCTGCACGCCGCGGACCCGGACGGCGGGGACGGCGGCCAGCACGCCGACGATGGCCGCCGCGGCCGCACCCAGCAGCGGGGCGAACGGGAAGCCGATGCCGGCGCTGCCGCTGAGCTTGGCCAGCGTGAACCCGGCGAAGCCCGCCAGCGCCATCTGCGCGAGCGAGACCTGGCCGACGAAGCCGGTGAGGATCACGAACGAGAGGCAGATCGCGATGCCGACCAGCGTGTTGATCTCGGCCAGGCGCCAGCCGGAGCTGAGCACGAGGAACCCGATGATCGCGATGACGAACCCGCCGGCCAGCTTCGGCGCGACGTGCCGCGGAGGCGGCGCGAACGGCAGGCGCACGTTGCCGATCGCGCCACGGCCTCCGAGGCCCCGGCGCTGGAAGGCCAGCGTCACGAGGATGATGACCAGCGGCACCGACTCGCGGACGCCGGGCAGCGGCGAGCCGCTGGCGGTCGGGTACCACGACTTGGTCCCGAGGTACTGGATCAGCGCCTGCAGCATCCCGATGGCCAGGCCGCCGAGCGCGGCGTAGCCGAAGGAGCTGAAGCGGCCCAGCAGCGCGGCCGCCAGCGCCGGGACGATCATGAGCGTGATCGTGCTCGGGTCGACGGCGCCGTTGATGGGCGCGGTCAGCACGGCGAACAGCGCGACGACCATGCCCGAGAACACCCAGTTGCCGCCGCTGACGAGGAGCGGCGAGTGGCCGACGAGCGACAGGTGGCGCTCGTCCTCGGCGGCGGCGCGGGTGGCCAGGCCGAAGCGGGTGAAGCGGTAGATCGCCCACAGCGCGGCCGCCACCGCGAGCACGATGCCGCCGAGGATGACCTGGTTGGTGGGCAGCACGATGTCGCCGGGCAGCGAGATCGACCCACTGCTGAGCGTCGCGGTCACCGAGATCGGCAGCGCGCCGAACTTCAGGACGATCATCGCCTGCAGGACCAGCAGCAGGCCGACCGAGGCGACGAGCTTGGCGACGGGCGACGCCGCGCGCAGCGGCGCGAAGATCAACAGGTAGAAGATCGCGCCCCAGATGCCGGAGACGATCAGGGTCGCGACCAGCGCGGGCATGAAGGCCCACGGACCGCCGAGGTCGACGGGCCAGGTGACGATCAGCAGCTGGCCGTGCGTGTTGAGCTCGTTGAAGATGAAGCTCGCGTACATCGCCATCGCGCCCGTGCCGATGTTGACGGTGCCCGAGCCGCGGTAGGTCACGACCACGCCGAGGGCGAGCGCCGCGATCAGCGATCCGCTGCCCGCCCCGAGCAGCACGGCCTGGATGGCCTGGGTGTCGGTCGCCAGCAGGGCGAGCGCGATGAGCGCCACGCCGACGCCGATGAGGACCCGCACGTCGGGCCGGCCCTTGAGGCCGAGCGGACCGCGCCGCCCGGGGCGGGATCCGGCGTCGGCTGCCTTGGGGGTTGTGGTGCTGGTGGACATCCTCACGCTCCGTCGAGACCGTCGGCGTTGACGACTTCAGGGACGGCAGGGGCCGTCAGCAGACCCGCGAGCGGACCGGGCGTCGTGGGGACGCGCGGTCCGCGGCGCTTCCGACCCGAAGACCCTTCTGGCTCTCCTCGCCGAGACCGTCGCCCGCAGGCTCCGGCTCCCCTCGGCAATGGCCTTATCATAGTCATGCTTATCACTGATCGTCAAGATGGCAGGGATCCGGGACAGGGGCCCCGAGGCTCAGTCGATGGCCCGCTCGCCGCCGACGCGCTCGCGGATCGCCGTGAAGGCGCGGTCGGACTCGGGCGTCGAGCGGACGACCGCCATGTGCGACGACGCGAGGTCCAGCGACGTGCGCAGGTCGGTGTCGACGGACTGGTAGAGCGCGCGCTTGATCATCGCGGCCAGGACCGGCGGGGCCGCGGCGATCTGCTCGGCGAGCGCGTAGGTCGCGTCGAGGAGCTGGTCGTCGTCATAGACGCGGTTGACGAGCCCGATGCGATGGGCCTCCTCGCCGTCGAGGAAGTCACCCGTCATGAAGATCTCGAAGGCCTTGGCGATGCCGACCAGGCGCGGCAGGTACCACAGGCCGCCCGCACCGGGGACGAAGCCCACGCGGATGTAGCTCTCGCAGAGGCTCGCGGAGCGCGCCGCCAGGCGCATGTCGCACATGAGCGCCATGTCGAGGCCCGCGCCGACGGCCGGCCCGCTGATCGAGGCGATGACCGGCTTCTCGACGTCCTGCAGCTTGCGCGGGATCCGCTGGACGCGCTGGCGCAGCAGCTCCTTGATCTCCAGCGGGCCCTGCCCCATCTCGCCGGTGACGCGGCCGAGGTCGACGCCGGCGCAGAACGCGTCGCCCTCGCCGCGCAGCACGATGACGCGCACCTCGGGGTCGTCGGAGGCCTCGTCGAGCGCATCGACCCACGCGTCGATCATCGGGAGCGTGAACGAGTTCTTGCGCTCAGGCCGGTTCAGCAGGATCGTGCTGACCGCGCCGTCGCGGTGGTACTCCAGATCGGGCATGGGCTTCCTTTCGTCGCGGGGCCTGCGGACCCGTCGGTGCTATCTCTTACTACGTTTATCATGATTCGCAGAGTCCGTGGGTCGCCGGCTCGATCAGCTCGATCAGCGTGCCGGCCGCGGAGGCGGGATCCAGGAACGCGATCCGGCTGCCGTGCGTGCCCGCCCGGGGCACGGCGTCCAGCAGCGCGACGCCCGCCGCGCGCGCGTCGTCCAACGTTCGGTCGAGGTCGTCGACGGCGAACGCGAGGTGGTGCACCCCGCCCCCGCCCGCGCGCAGCAGCGCCGCCGCGCGCGAGCCGGCGTGCAGCGGCCGGATGACCTCGACCGGCACCGGCCCGGCGTGGGCCCACTGCACCTCGATGCCCAGCTCGGGGTACGGCTCGGGCTCCGACAGCGTCAGGCCGAGCGCGACGCCCAGCACGCGCTGAACCGCGCCGAGCTCCGGGACGACGACGCCGACGTGGTGCAGCGGCCGCGCGCCCGGGCCCGGGCCCGGCACTCAGGCGACCAGGGCCGGGCCGGCGTAGAGCACCGCGCCCGCGGTGATCAGCGGCCGGCCGCGCGGGATGTCGATGAACGCGGCCTCGTGGGGCATCATCCACTCGCTCGTCTTGGGCTCGGCCACGAACGCGAAGAAGTCGGCGGGGGCGTCGAAGCCCAGCTCGACCATCCCGTCCCAGCCCTCGGCGTCGGGCAGCGCGTGGTCCTGGACGTAGCTGCGGACGTGGCGCGCGAGCTCCGGCGTGGCCGCCAGCGCGTCGCCCATCGCGCGCCACTGCTCCGAGAACGACGCGCGGCTGACGCCCGCGGTCCGGTGCAGCGCGTTGAGCACGGTGATGGCCGCCGGGCCGCGGTCGATGACCACGTGCTCGGTCGCCGCGACGAGATCGCTGCCGAGCCGGCGGCCGAACGTCTCCAGCTCGTCGGCCTCCATCCGCCGGTTGTCGGGATCGGCGACCGCCTCCGCCAGCGCCTCGGCGCTGTGGAACCAGATCGACCCCACCCCGCCGTAGTCGGCGTTGCGCAGCATCCCCAGCTGCTCGTCGGCGAGCCCGTGCTGGCCGGCGACAAGCGCGTCGAACTGGACGTAGCGTGCCATGTGCCGCCACAGCGGCAGGCCCATCGCGAGCTCGCCATGCTGGCGCCAGCGCGCCGAGAAGGCCGCGTGGGACCGGCCCTCCGGCAGCGGCGCGTAGTACATGACCTTGACCTGCTGACCGCCCATGGAGCCCTCCTCGGTGGTGGTGACGCACGCGACCCCTATCTCTGCCTATGAACATACTGATACGGTTCATTCGTCGCTAGGCCGGGAGGCCAGGAGGCGGCCACGAGAACCCCGAGGTCGAGGAGAGACCCGCATGAGCCCCATGCCCCGTGACGCGTTCGGCGAGAAGCCGGCGCTGCAGACCGGAACGGCCGGCCATCAGCTCCCGGACAGCCTGGAGACCGACGTCGTCGTCGTCGGCGCCGGCGCGTCGGGCCTGGCCGCCGCCAACGCCGCGGCGGCCCAGGGCCAGCGCGTCGTCATCGTCGAGGCCCGCGCCGAGGCCGGCGGCACGACCGCCAAGTCGGCCGGCGGCTTCATGGTCACCAACAACGCCTTCCACCGCGCCGCGGGCGTGCACGAGGACCGCGACGCGACCCTGCGGCTGATGGCGAGCACCTCGTTCCCCGACCGCTACGACCCCGAGGCCGAGCGGCTCGGGCTCGGCGCGCTGGACTACGCGCTCATCACGACGTTCTACGACCGCTCCGAGGAGGTCGCCGTGGCGCTGGCCGACGACGGCGTCCTGACCTTCGCGCCGCAGCTGGCGATCTCGGGCGACTCGCGCGGCTTCCCGAGCTACTTCACGCACCTCGACGACGAGACGATCTACTACGGCCGGACGCTGACGACGCGCACGCCCGACGGCCTGGAGGGCTACGGCCGCGAGCTCGTCCGCCAGCTCCTGGCCGGCGCCGAGCGCAAGGGCGCGCGCCTGCTGACCGGCCAGCGCGTCGTCGAGATCCTGACCGACGGCGACGAGGTCTGCGGCGTGCGCGTCGACAGCCCGTCGGGCACGCGCACCATCCACGCGCGCGTGGCCGTCGTCTTCGGCTCGGGCGGCTTCGCGCACAACGTCGAGCTCGTCGAGCGCCACCTCCCGCCGGGCGTGTTCGGCGGCTGCGCCGTGCCCCAGAGCCAGGGCGACCTCATCTCGCTGACCGCGGGGCTCGACGTCGACCTCGCCCACCTGGACTGCGCGTGGTGGGGCGAGGTGCCCGTCGAGGTCGCGCTCGAGAACCGCGAGACGCCCGTCCTGCTGTTCTACCCCTTCGGCGACAGCATGTTCTACGTCAACCGCGAGGGGCGGCGCGTCGTCAACGAGAAGAAGGTCTACGACCAGCGCGGCCCGGTCCACTTCGCCGTCGACGCCGACGGCGGCCAGCCCAACCGGCTGTTGTTCATGATCTACGATCAGGCGGTGGCCAACGAGCCGACCGCCGACTACCCGGCGCGCTGGCCGGTCCCGGCCGCGGGCCAGGACGCCCCGCACGTGATCCGGGGCGACACGCTCGAGGAGCTCGAGGCCAACATCCGGGCGCGGCTGTCGCAGCACGCCGACCGGCTGGACGGCTTCGGCCTCGCCGACGACTTCGGCGCTGGCCTGCGCGAGACCGTCGCGCGGTTCAACCGCTTCGCCGACCGCGGCGTCGACGAGGACTTCCACCGCGGCGAGCAGCCGATCGAGCTGGACTGCGCCGGGCCGCCCCGCAAGGGCAACCACCCCAACCCGGTGCTCTTCCCGCTCGCCGCGACCGGCCCGTACTACTGCATCATCACCGGCGCCGGGCTCCTGGACACCAAGGGCGGGCCGCGGATCACCACCGACGGGCAGATCCTGCGCAAGGACGGCAATCCGGTCCCGCGGCTCTACGGCGCGGGCAACTGCATCGCCTCGCCGGCCGCGGCCGCGTACTGGACCGGCGGGACGACGATCGGGCTCGGGATGACTTACGGGTACCTCGCCGGCCAGCACGCCGGCCGGCTGTCGCCGCGCGAGCCGGTCGCCGAGCCCGCCGTCGCCGTGTGATGGCGATGGTGCGCGCGCTGGATCACGTCGGGATCGTGGTCGAGGACTTCGCGGGCCTGGACGCCGTGCTGCGCGGGGTGCTGGGCCTGGAGGTCGGCGCGCCCGAGGTCGAGGAGGCCACGGCCATGGAGGTGCTGTGGGTCGCGGCCGGGCCGGTCCAGCTGCAGTTCATCCGCCCGACCCGCGACGACACCGGCGCCGCCGCCGTGCTGCGCGAGCGCGGCGCCGGGATCCACCACCTCGGGCTGGAGGTCGACGACGTCGCCGAGGCCCTGACGCGGCTGCGGGACGCCGGCATCGCCACGCGCGACGCCGCGCCGCGGCCGGGCGCGCGCGGCGCGCGGGTCGGGTTCGTCGACCCGGGCGCGGTGGCCGGCGCCGAGATCGAGCTCGTCCAGCGGCCGTGACCGGCGACCGCTGTCTCGCGTTCGTCTACGCCGCGGGGCGCGAGAAGATCCGCGAGTTCGCCCACGCGGTCGGCGAGACGGACCCGCGGTTCTTCGACGTCGCGGCGGCGCGCGACGCGGGGTTCGCCGACGTCGTCGCGCCGCTGATGTTCGTCGCCGTCTACGCCGGACCGGCGTTCCGGGAGGCGCTGTGGTCCCCCGCGCTGGGCGTCGACCGCTCGCTCACCGTGCACGGCGCCCAGGAGTTCGCGTGGGCGGCGCCGGTCGTCGCCGGCGACGAGCTGACGACGCGGACCGCGCTCGTCGACGACGCCGCCGCCGGCCGCCATCGCCGCCTGGTGCTGCGCACCACGAGCGTCAACCAGCGCGGCGAGACCGCCGCGGTCGGCACCTGGACGGTGCTCGAGCGCGGCGCCGCGCGGACCTGATCAGCGCTCCGGAGCGGTGGGGTACGGCGTGCTCGAGCTGCCGCCCACCTCGAGGCGCAGGCGGTACAGGTCGACCTTGGCGAACAGCCAGCGGCCGTCGCGCTTGACGTACTCGTCGTAGTAGTGGCCCCAGCCGCGCACGACCTCGGTCGGCATCGGGTTGGTGGGATGCGGGACGCCGGGCGGGAAGATCAGGTAGTCGTCCATCGCCCAGATCCCAGAGGCGTGCTCGGCGTCGTGCACGAGGATCTCGGCCTGGTGGCCGTGATGCGCCGTGAACACCGGCTCCAGCACGGCGGAGATCTTGCCCGCGATGTCGTCGGCCCCGTGGCAGTGGAAGTCCGCCGAGTGGTCGCTGAACGTCGCCTCCGGCGCGAACAGCGTCCGGAAGCCGGCCCAGTTCTTGGTGTCGACGAAGCGCCAGTAGCGCGCCCGCAGGATCCGGATGTCCTCGACGGCGGTCAGGCGCGTCTCGGCGTCGACCGCCGTCGGGTCGATGGTGGTGGTCATGCTCGCTCCTTGTGCTCGATGCGCCGGGGAGCCGGCGGGGCGCCCAGCTCGCGGGCCGCGGGACCGGGCAGGTCCGGCGACCAGCGCGAGTACCACTTGTGCCCGTCCTCGGCCCACACGCCGGGCACGTAGGTGCTGTCGTCGTAGATGCGCAGCATGTCGCAGTAGTACTCGATGAGGATGTCGCCGGGACCGGCCATGTAGGCCGCGATGTTGTTGCCCATCCCGTGGCGGACGGGGCCGGCCAGCACGTTGGTCCCGAGGTCGTCGAGCACGTCGCCCAGCCGCCCGAGGTCCGCGATCCCCTCGACCTCCCACGCGTGGTGGGCGAGGATGCCGCGCCCCTTCAGCACGCCGATGCCGTGGTGCTCGGCGTTGCAGCGCGTGAACGCGCCGCCGCGGAAGGAGTCGGAGATCCGGAAGTCCAGGACGTCGAGGAGCAGGTCGATCATCGGCTGCGGGTCCTCGAGCCCGAAGTTGACGTGGCCGAAGCGCTTGGGCCGCACGCCGGTCGCCAGGTACGGCGGCTGGTCCTGCGGCATGCCGGTGTAGACCTCGAAGACGAAGCCGCCCGGCGCCACGAAGGAGAGCCCATCGGTCAGGCAGTCGTCGAGGGGGCCGTCGGTGAGCAGCGGGATCCCGCGGGCCTCCAGCCGGGACCGGATCACGGCCACGGCCTCGGGCCCGGCGGCCTCCAGGCCGACGTGGTCGACGGCGTCGACGTCGGACCGGAGGTACTGCAGCGAGTGGTGCGGCGCGCCGTGGGTCAGGTCGACGCGGTCGGCGGTGCGCTCGGTCTCGCGCAGGCCCATGACGCCGACCGCGTGGTCGACGGCGGCGTCGAGGTCGCGCACCTGGAGCGCGACGTGGCCGATGGCGGCGATGACGTGGGTGCGCATGGCTCAGGCCTTCCCTTCGGCGGCGGGGGCGACGCAGGTGTTGACGAGCTCGCCCACCTGGGCGACGGTCGTGGTGACGACCTGGCCGGGGGCCAGGAAGCGCGGCGGCTTGCGCGCCGCGCCGATGCCGCCGGGCGTGCCCGTGACGATCAGGTCGCCCGGAACGAGCGTGATGATCGTGCTGATGTAGGAGATCAGCGCGGCGGGTCCGAAGACCAGGTCGGCGGTCGAGGAGTCCTGGACGACCTCGCCGTCGACCGCGCAGCTGACGCGCAGGTCGTCGGGGTCGTCGATCTCGTCGGGCGTCACCAGCGCGGGGCCCACCGGCGTCGAGTCCTCGAACGTCTTGCCCGACAGCCACTGGCGCGTGCGCGACTGCCAGTCGCGCATCGAGATGTCGTTGACGACCGTGTAGCCGCCGATCGCCTCACGGGCCTCGTCCTCGCCGGCGTTGCGGACCGCGCGGCCCACGACGACGCCGAGCTCGGCCTCCCAGTCGACCTTGGCCGAGCTGGCCGGGAGCACGATGTCGTCCTCGGGACCGAGCAGCGCTCGCGAGTACTTGGCGAACAGCGTGGGGAACTCCGGCACGCCGAGGCCGGTCTCCTCCGCGTGGCCGCGGTAGTTCAGGCCGATGCAGATGATCTTCTCCGGCGCGGGGAGCAGCGACGTCAGGCGGACGCCGTCAGCGGCGATGCGCTCGCCGTCGGCGGCCGCGACCCGGCGCCAGTCGGCACCGGTCGCGAGCACCGCGCCGACGTCGGGGCCGTCGAGCAGGACGAGCTCGTCGCCCTCGACGCGCGCGGCCCGCGTCCCGCCGTTGACCTGCGCGCTCACCAACCGCACGGCTGCCGTCTTCTGCTCGTAATCATAATCATAAATCGCATGGTAACGGTTCAGGCGGCGGGCTGGACCGGGACGTAGCCCGGGCCGATGCGCCGCAACAGGAAGTCGCCGACCTGGTGCACCGCGCGGGTGGCGTCGTAGACGTGCGGGTGCGTCTGCCAGCGGTGGATCATGCCCTCCCACTCCTGGTGGACCACCACGACGCCGGCCTCCTCGGCGCGCCGCGCGAGCTCCGCGGCGGCAGCGGCGGCGGTGTCGGCCGTCCCGGCCTGCACGAACAGCGGCGGCAGCCCGTCGAGGTCGGCCAGCACCGGTGAGACGCGCGGATCGTCGGCCGGCGCGTCGCCGCGGTACAGCTCCGCCCCGCGCGCCAGGTCCTGGTCGGGGGCGCGCAGGTCGAGCACGGGCGACAGCAGGGCGACGGCGCCCGGACCCGCCTCGCCGGCGTCGCGCAGCGCGACGGCGGCCGCCAGGACCGCGGCGGCGCCGGTCGACTCGCCCACCAGCGCGATCTCGCGCGGGTCGGCGCCGTCGGCGACCAGCCAGCGGAACGCGGCCAGCACGTCGTCGATGGGCGCCGGGAACCGAGCCTCGGGCGCCAGGCGGATGTCGAGCGCGAGCACCCGCGCCTGCGAGGCGCGCGCGAGGCGCGCGGTCAGCTCGCGGGACTCGGCGGCGGAGCCGAGCGTGAAGCCGCCGCCGTGGACGAACACGACGACGCGCCGCTCCGGGTCCAGCGGCGAGACGACCCACTCGGCGCCGACGCCGCCGGCGTCGACGACCTCGACCTCGATGTCGTCGGGCACGCGCTTGGCGTTGCGCTCCAGGACCACGGCCCGCACGTGCTGCCGGGCGACCGCGACGTCGTCCGTCGCCTCGATCGCGCGCCGCACCTCGTCCTCCAGCTCGATGGCGTGACGCAGCTCGGTGCTCGACATCGTCGTCTCCTTGTGCTCTTCCCCGGCCCGACCTGACGCGGTAGGGTGAATTTGCTGTACAGAGTATGTATCTATCGCATATTGCCGGGCGCCGCAACCGTGGGCCCGTCACGAGGAGGAGCGCCATGCCGCGCAGCGGCCCCGAGCCCGACAGGACGATGAGCGGCGTCACGCGCCGCCGCATGCCCAAGACCTCGGAGATCGTCGCGCGCGACCTGGCCGACCGGATCATCGCCGCCGAGCTGCCCGAGGGCACCGTGCTCCCGCCCGAGCGCGAGATGACCCAGGCGCTGGGCATCGGCCGCACGACCCTGCGCGAGGCGCTGCGCCTGCTCGAGTCGCGCGGGGCGCTGACCATCAAGTCGGGCCCGCACGGCGGTCCCGTCGTCCGGCACCCGTCGCCGACCGACCTCGGCCAGGCGCTGAAGATGATCCTCCAGTTCGAGACGGCGACCGCCGGCGACCTGATGATCGCGCGCCTGTCGCTGGAGCCGGCCGTCGCCCGGGCCGCGGCGACGGCGATCACGCCCGAGGAGCTGGCCGAGCTGCGGGCCGCCAACGCGCGGCTGCTCGCGGTGATCGACGACGAGGACGCGTTCCTGGAGGCCAACCGCGCCTTCCACGAGATCCTCGCGGGCGCCTGCGGCAACGTGGTCCTGGAGATGTTCACCCGCTCGCTGATGACCATCGCCGACGGGCGCGCCGTCGGCGCCTCCTACTCGCCGCGCGCCCGCAAGGAGGTGCACGCGGCGCACGAGCGCGTGCTCGCCGCGGTGGCCGCCGGCGACGCCGATGCCGCGCACGCGGCGATGCTCGCCCACATCGAGGCCGCGCGCCGGCACTGGCACCGCCGCCACCCCGACCTCGATGGACGGCCGGTGCGCTGGGCCGGATGACCCGGCCCGCGCGCCCGTGCCGCCTAGAACATCGTGTTGCTGTTGGCCGCCTCGACGGGGACCGGCTGGATGATGTCCCAGTGCTCGACGACCTTGTCGCCGTCGACCCGGAAGATGTCGACGACCGACATGCCGGCGTCGTCCGACGTCATGTGGACCTCATGGTGGATCGCCACGAGGTCGTCCTCGGCGATGACGCGCTTGATGTCGCTCGAGAAGTCCGGGAACTGCTCGAACATGCCGCCGATCGCGCCGACGAACGTGTCCGGCCCGTCGGGGACCTCGGGGTTGTGCTGCGTGTACGTCGACCCCATGAACCGCTCGCGGGCCTCGGCCGGCTTCTGCTGGTTGAACGCCAGATCGAAGAAGTCGAGCACCGTGCGCTTTGCGTCTGCCATGAACCCTCCTGAGGGAGCCTTGGGTGATCTGACCGCGGCCGTCGCACGAGCGCCAACCCGCGCCGCAACCATGGTCAACGTGACTATCGTCTGTCACTATATGCATGAATAGACCACCGGTGCGCGGGAGGCGGCATGAGTTCAGCGGAGAGCACGGACCGACCGCCCGACGTCACGGGCACCGCGGCAGCGGGCCTGCTCGGCCGCACGCACGCCCTCGGCCCGCGCCAGCGCCGGCACCTGAAGGCGTCCGAGACCCTCGCCCAGGATCTCGCCGCCTACATCGTCGACAGCAACCTGGGGCCCGGGACGGCGCTGCCGGCCGAGCGCCAGATGCTCGAGCAGCTCGGCGTCGGGCGCACGACGCTGCGCGAGGCGCTGCGGCTGCTGGAGACCCGCGGCGTGCTGACGATCCGCTCTGGTCCGGGCGGCGGCCCCGTCGTCCGCCGGCCCAAGCTCGAGGACCTGAGCGAGTCGCTGAGCCTCATGCTCCAGTACGCGGGCGCGTCGCTGACCGACGTCATCGAGGCGCGCGTGTGGCTGGAGTCGGCGATCGCCCGCGCCGCCGCCGACCGCATCAAGCCCCAGCAGGTCGTCCAGCTGCGCGCGATCAACGACCGGCTGCGGCGGGAGGGCCTCGACGACGAGGCCGCGTTCGCCACGGGCAACGACGCGTTCCACCGGCTCGTCGCCGAGGCGTCGGGGAACCTCGTGCTCTCGATCTTCCTGGCGGCCCTGCAGTCGATCGCCGACGGGCGGGCGGCCGGCATCCGCTACGACCGGCGCTTCCGCGCGGCGGCGGTCGACGACCACGTCCGGATCATCGACGCCCTCGCCCTCGGCGACGCCGACGCCGCCGATCGCGCGGCCCGCCAGCACATCACCGCGGCGACGCGGCACTGGAAGCAGGAGCACGCCGACCTCGCGGCGCGCACCGTCCGCTGGGTGCTGTGACGCGCGCCGGCGCCGGCCTCCGCCGCGTCGGAATTCATGCGATTGATGATAATGTTCTCCACATGACGACCGTCGACGCCATCTCCGAGCCGGTCCGCGCGGGCGTCCGCCGGCCCGCGGCCCTCCTCGGCGCCGCGGTGGCCCTCGCGCAGGACCGCGTCCCGGCCGGCCGCGCCGGCCGCCGGGCCGTCGCCCGCCCCGACGAGGACGCCGTGACGCTGTCGGCGCAGGCCGCCGCCCGCGTGCTGCCGGTCGACCTCGAGCGCGTCGGCGCCATCGTGCTGGCCACGACCACGCCGCCCTACGCGACCGGCGCCTCGGTCCAGACGCTGGCCGAGCTGCTCGGCCTCCAGGGCGACGTCTTCGGGCTCGAGCTCACCGCTTCGACCCGCGACGGCCTCGCCGCGGTCCGCGTGGCCGCCGGCCTGGCCCGGCCGGGCGCGCCGGTGCTGGTGTGCGCGGCCCACGCCGCGCCCGCGGACCGGACGACCGGCGACGGCGCGATCGCGCTGCTCGTCGGCGACGCCGACGACCTCGCCGACGGCGGCGACGCGCTCGCGGTGCTCACCCCCGCGGCCGCGCTGGCCGTCGAGCTCCGCGACCGCTGGCGCCTGGCCGGCGCCGCGGAGGAGCGCCTCGCCGACCGCTCGTTCGTGCAGACCGTCGGCACCGAGCGCCTCGCCCGCGACCTCCACGCGCTGGTGGCCGACGAGCACCGCGCCGCCCCGCTCGTCGTCGGGCCCGACAGCCGCGGGTCGGCGACCGTCGAGCGCGAGCTGGGCGGCGACGGCGACGACGTCACGCGCCACTGCGGCGTCGTCGGCGCGGCGCATCCGCTCCTCCGCCTGCTGGCCGGGCTCTCCGCCCCGCGCCTGGCCCTCTCGCTCTCCAACGGCCTCGGCGAGGCGCTGCACGCCCGCCCCGCCGGCGACTGCGCCGCCCTGGTCGCGGCGATCCGGGCCGAGCTGGAGGAGGGCGGCCGCGAGGCCGACGCGCCGATGAGCGTGCCCGAGGCCGCCGACTTCGACCCGTTCGCCTCGGGCCCGCGCGCCTGGCGCGACCGCGGCGTGGACCTGCGCCTCGACGGGCTCATCGGGGCGCCGCCCTCGCTCCCGCCCGGGCGCCGCCCTCCCGAGGGGACCGTGATCGCCTGGACGCGCGACCACGTCTACCCCGGCGCCCCCGGCACCGAGATGGTGGCCGTGCGCATGGCCAACGGCAGCCAGTTCTTCGGCCAGGTCGCCATGGGCGAGACCGTGTCGATCGGCGACCCCGTCGAGCTCGTCCCTCGCCTGCTCCACCACGGCGGCGAGATGAACCAGTACTTCTGGAAGGTGAAGCCATGCCGGTAGCCGGGAACGTCGCCATCGTGGGGTCCGCCGCGACCCTGTTCGGCGTCCACCACGAACGCAGCTATCACGACCTGCTGCGCGAGGCGGCCAACGGCGCGATCGCCGACGCGGGCCTGCAGAACGCCGACGTCCAGGCCGCCTGGCTGAGCACCGCGGTGCCCGACCTCGTCGCGCTGGAGGGCGACTCGGGCACGCCGATCACCGAGACGATCGGCTTCGCGCCGCGTCCGGTCACGCGGGTCTCCGCCTACTGCGCCTCCGGGATGGAGGCCGTGCGCGGCGGCGCGCTGGCGATCGCGGCGGGCGAGTTCGACGTCGTCCTCGTCGCCGGCGTCGAGAAGATGCGCGACGTCGCGCCGCGCGAGAGCCTCGTCGCGCGCACGGGCAACATGACCCACCCGACGCTGGCCAAGGGCCGCTCCGGGCCGGGCGGCTTCGCGATGCTCGCCAGCCGCTACCTGCACGAGTACGAGCGCACGACCGACGACCTCGACGCGGTCGCGGTCAAGGCCCACGAGCACGCCACGCGCAACCCGATCGCGCAGTACAGCGAGCCGGTCACCGCCGAGCAGGTGCGCTCGTCGCCGTTCATCGCCGACCCGCTGCGCGTCCTGGACTGCACGCCGACGACCGACGGCGCCGCCGCGGTCATCCTGGCGTCGGTCGACTGGGCCCGCGCGCGCAACCTGCCGCACGCGGTGCTCGACGGGGTCGGCTTCTCGGTGACCGAGGGCTACTACTCGAGCCTGTTCAACCCTGAGTACGACTTCCTGGGGTTCCGCGCCACGCGCGAGGCGTCCCGGATCGCCTACGCCCAGGCCGGCATCGAGGACCCGCGCGCCGACCTCGACCTCGTCGAGTGCCACGACTGCTTCACGATCACCGAGATCGTCAACTACGAGGACCTCGGGCTCTGCGCGCCCGGCACGGGCTGGTCGCTGCTGCTGGAGGGCGCCACGACGGTCGGCGGCGACATCCCCGTCAACCTCTCCGGCGGCCTGCAGTCCTGCGGGCATCCCATCGGCGCCACCGGCGTCCGTGTGGTCAAGGAGGTCGCCGACCAGGTGATCGGCCGCGCCGGCGCCCGCCAGGTCTCCGGCGCGCGCCGCGGGCTGGCCCACACGCTGGGCGGCCCCGGCGTCCTGTCCTGCGTGATGGTGCTGTCGACCGGCACCGCCGTCGCCGCCGCCTAGCGCGGGCGGCGACGACAACAAGCAGAACGACGACGGGGACGTCCTTTCGGACGTCCCCGTCTTGTCGTGGCGCCACGGTGGCGGCGCTCAGGGCTTGAGCGTCACCGCCTTGACCGCGCCCAGCGACTTCCAGGCGCCGTTCTCGTAGGTGCTGCCCTCGGCGGAGTCGCCGCAGATCCCCACGTAGACCGGGTGGTGGCCGCAGTGGATCTGGCCCGGGACCATGAACGCGGGGCCGGTCCAGGCCTTGATCTCCTTCTCGAAGCCGGCCGGGGTGATGTTGTCGTAGCCCAGGTCGTTGCCCCAGCGGGCCATCGCCAGCAGGTCGCCGAACGTCTTGAACGTCGACCCGATGTAGGTGTCCTTGCTCTGGCCGGCGGCCTCCATCGAGCCCTTGAACAGCTTGGTCTGCGGGTTGTCGATGCGCTGGTTGGTGCCGAACCCGTACATGTTCCAGCCGGCCGGGCCGCCGCCGGTGTGCTCCGGCATCGGATCGCCGTAGCACGAGTACGTCGTCACGACGTTCTTCTTGATGCCGAGCTGCTTCATCGCGTCGTACGTCGACACGCACTGGGGCGCGCCCGGCGGGATGAGGACCACCAGGTCGGCCTTGGCCGCGCCGCCGGCCTGCAGGGCGGAGGCGAAGTCCGGCGTCGTGGCCGTGTCGGAGATGTAGATGGCCTTGCTCTTGATGCCCAGCTTGGCCAGCTGCGGGATCAGGACCTTGCCCGTGGCGAACTTGCCGGCCGGGTTGTCGGAGGAGATGATCGCCACCGACTTGGCGCCCTGGGACTTGGCGTTGGCCGACAGCGCGTTGAGGACGCCGTCGCCGCCGCCGTCGAGCTCGTAGACGTGCGGCGTCGTGTAGTCCGCGCCGCTCGCGGCCACCGAGACGATCACGGGGAACTTCCCGCCGACGGTCTTGTAGAACGAGGCGTTGCCGTTGGACGCCAGCGAGAAGTTGGCGATGTGGATGTTCGGGTTGGCCAGGAACTCGGCCGCGCACTTCTGGCCGTCCTCCTCGCTCTGGATGATGCACTTGTCGAGCTTGACGGGATGGCCGTCGATGCCGCCCAGGTGGTCGTTGATGAGCTGGACGGCGGCCGTGGCGGCCCCGATGTACTCGGGATACGCCGGCGTGCTGCCGCTCTGGTTGGCGAAGCCGATCTCGACCGGCGGAAGGCTGGCGTCGGCCTTGCCGGCCTTGCCGCCCGTGAACTTCAGCGCCATGTCGATCGACGCCTGGTCGAGCGCCGCGGATCCGGTGCTCGCCGTGGACTTCGTGGTCGAAGCCGCGTTCGAGCTCGTTGAGCTGTCGCTGCTGCTGCCGCAGGCGGAGACGCCCAGGGCGAGCACGACGATACCGGCGGTGATGAACCGCCAGCGGTAAGACCCCATGTACCGCACCTCCTCAGGTGCACCGGCACGGCCTGAGCCGGCTGCCGGCTACGTGCTTGGTGTGCCGCGCAGATCGCGGCCTATGAGCGCAACTATAGTCATCAATACTATCGTTGGTCAAGCCACCGCGTCGCCGGCGATCTCGCGCGCCGGCTCCCGGGCCACCGCGTCGCCGGCGAGCGTGCCGTAGACGAGCGCGGGGCCCAGCGTGCTGCCGCCGCCCCAGTAGGCGGCGCCGGCCGGCGAGGCGATGCAGTTGCCCGCGCCGTACAGGCCCGGGATCGGCTCCCCGCCGGCGCGCAGCACGCGCCCCTCGGTGTCGATCTTCGGGCCGCACTTCGTGTCGAGCGTGGCGGCGCCGAGGATCATCGCGTAGTACGGGCCCGCGTCCCGGAACGGCGCCAGCGACCCGTTGGGCAGGCCGGGGCGCGGCGGCGGGTCGTAGTGCTGGTTGGACATGTTGCCGCGCCCGAAGTCCTCGTCGACGCCCGCCTCGGCGAAGCCGTTGAAGCGCTCGATCGACGCCGCGAGGCCCGCGGCGAAGCCGGGCTTCAGGGCGAACGCGCCGACGTCGTCGACCAGCTCGGTGAGGCGCCGGGCGATGTTGGCCTCCAGCTCCTCGAGCGTCTGCCCGGCGATCACGTAGTCGACCTCCACGCCGGCGGGCGGGATCGGCCAGCGGGCCGGCCAGGCCACCGGGTCCTGGGCGACGGCGTCGTCGTAGACCAGGAAGAGCAGGCGGTTCGGGAACCCGCCGTCCGCGTCGCGGACGAAGTGCACCTTGCCGCGCTCGTTGTACATCATCTTCTCGTTGACGACGCGGCGGCCCTCGGCGTTGACCAGCATCGAGCTGGCGCCGTTGATGAAGGAGATGAGCTCGGGCGCGTCGCCGATGGTCTTGACCAGCTCGACCGGAAGCTCCGTCCACCACGCCTCGCCGACGTTGCCGATCTCCGCGCCGACGTCGAGCGCCAGGCCGATGAAGTCGCCCTGCGCGGTCGGCACCGAGCACGACCCGACGATGGGCCCGCGCAGGTAGCGCGCGGCCAGCTCGGGGTTGTGCGAGAAGCCGCCGGTCGCGAACACGACGCCCTTGCGCGCGGTGATCGTGACCATGCCGTCCGCCGTGGCCGCGGTGACGCCGACGATCTCGCCGTCGTCGCCGGTCAGCAGGTCGTCGACGCGGTGCCCGACGCGGACCTCGACGCCCAGCCGCCGGGCCGAGGCCGACAGCTGGCCGATCATGTCGGCGCCGTCGCCCTGGCGGCCGCCGAGCTTGCGCATCGTGTCGGCCGACGGGTTGGACGCCTGCTCGGCGCTGAACTCGTCGACGCGGGCGCCGAGGACCGTGCCGGCCGTCGCGTCGTAGGCCGTCTCGTAGTACGGCGGCATCCCGTCCTCGCGGTTGGGGTAGTCCATCTGCGTCGAGCCCAGGATGCCGGCGTCGTCGAGCTCGTCGATGATGCGCGTGGCGTTGTCGTAGTACGTGGCGATCAACCCGTACTCGTGCTCGGGGAGCCCGAGCCGCTCGGCGTCGGGGTCGAAGGCGTCGGGGAACGACAGCGACGCCATGTGCTTGAGCGTCGCGTCGCGGTCCATGCTCGTCCCGCGCTCGCGCTGGGAGCGGTTGTTCGGGATCCAGTAGCCGCCCGAGGACCGGTAGGAGGTGCCGCCGATCTTCTCGGCCGCCTCCAGCATCACGACCGAGGCGCCTCCGCGGGCGGCGGCGATCGCCGCCGCGTGCCCGGCGGCGCCGGTGCCGACGACGATCACGTCGGTCTCCGTCAGCGCCGCGTCCGAGGTCGCGCTGCCCGCCTCCGGTCGGTCCTGCAGCGCCCGGTGATCCTTGAAGTTCGTCATGACCCTCTCCGCGTCGGCTTGCTCAGGTAATGATGCACATGGTAAATATGTTGATCACCTGATGCAAGCCGCCGCCGGTCAGCGGCCTTCCCAGCGCGGCGCGCGGTGCTCGACGAACGCCCGCACGCCCTCCTCCCGATCGCGGCTGCGGTAGACGTTGGGGCCGACGTCGAGGCGCAGGGCGTGGGCGAGCGGGAGCTCCCAGCCCTTGGTCGTCATCTCCTTGTAGCGCCGCAGCGTCAGCGGCGCGTTGGCCACGATGCTCGCGACCAGCTCGGCGGCCCGCGCGCGCAGCCGCGCGGAGGACACGACGTCGTTGACCAGGCCCCAGCGCAGCGCGTCCTGCGGGCTCAGCGGCGCGCCCGTGTAGAGGAGCTCGAGCGCGACGGCGCGCGGGAGCAGCCGCGGCAGCATGATCGAGCCGAAGTTCGCGCCCATGCCGCGCTTGACCTCGGGCAGCGCCATCGTCGCGTGGTCGGCGGCGATGCGCAGGTCGCAGGCGAGGGCGAGCTCGAAGCCCGCCCCCATCGCCGGCCCGTTGACGACCGCGATGGTGGGCTTGCGCGTCTCGACGAGCGTCTCGAACAGGTTGCGGTCCGGACCCCGCATCGGCTGCTGGGGCCCGCGCCCGGTCCGGCGCGCGCGCTCGTCGAGCTCCTTGAGGTCGGTGCCCGCGCAGAAGGCCGCATCGCCCTCACCGGTGAGCACGATGGCCCAGACGTCGTCGTCCTCGTCGAGGTCGACCAGCGCGCCGACGAGCTCCGCGGTCAGGGCGGTGCTCAGCGCGTTGCGCCGCGCCGGGCGGTCGAGCGTCAGCGTCACGACGTGGCCGTCGCGGGCGACGTGGAGCTCGGGCCCGCTCATGCGCGCCGCCGGCCGGCGACGTACCCCGCGGCGAACAGGCCGATCGCGAGCAGCACGGGCCAGACGCCGCGCGCACGGGGCGCGCGGCGCGCCCGCTCGCGCAGGACCGCGCCCGCCACGGCGGCGACCGCGACCGGCTGGGGCTGCGGAGGCGAAGGCGGCGGCGCGATCCCGGACTCGGCCTGCGGCGCAGCGGCGGCGTCCGGGGCCGGGGCCGTCCCGAGCAGCGCTTCGAGGTTGGCCGCGAACGCGGCCACCATCCGCGCCGACACGTCGGCGATCACGCCCTGGCCCATCGACGCCACGCGCCCGCTCAGGGCGACGTCGACGCCGATGCGCCCCTCGGTGCGGCCGCCAACCTCGGCCAGCGACAGCTCCGCGACGGCCTCGGCCCCGCCCTGCCCGCGCGACTCCTTGGCCCGCACCCGCAGCGTCGCGCGCAGCGCCTGCGGGTCGCGGTCGACGATCGCGATGTCGGCGCGGTACTGCATGGTGATGGGCCCGACCTTGACGCGCACGCGCGCGCGGTAGGCGTCGTCGCCCAGCGGCTCGACGCCGTCGGCGCCCGGCACGCACGGCGCGATGCGCTCGACGTCGAGCAGCGCGGCGTAGACCTCCTGGGCCGGCGCCGAGATCACGAACGTGTCCTCGATCCTCATGCCCGCGCGTCCTCGATCAGCGCCAGGAGGCGGCTCGGGCTCAATGGCTGCTCGGTGAGCCGCACGCCCAGCGGCGCGAGCGCGTCGGCCACGGCGTTGAAGACGGCAGCGATCGCGCCGATCGTGCCGCCCTCCCCGGCGCCCTGGTGGCCGCCCGGCGTGCTCGACGGCGTCTCGACGTGGCCGTAGCGCAGGTCCGGGACGAGATCGGCGACCGGCATCAGGTAGTCCTTGAAGTTGGCGGCCAGCGGGTTGCCGGCCTCGTCGTAGGCGGCGTGCTCGAGCAGCACGCCGCCGATGCCCTGGACCACGCCGCCGGCGATCTGGCCCTCGACGACCGTCGGGTTGATCATCACGCCGCAGTCCTCGCTGACCGTGTAGTCCAGGATCTTGACCATTCCGGTGTCGGGGTCGACCTCGCAGACGCAGAGGTGCGTCGCGTTGGAGTGCGTCGCGAACGGCGCCGAGTAGCGGGCCGTCTCCTCCAGCCCGGGCTCCATGCCGTCGGGCAGGCGCGACGCGTCGTCGTAGGCGATCCGCGCGACCTCGGTCAGCGCGACGGCGGCGTCGGGCGAGCCCTTGACCGAGACGACGCCGTCCTCGATCTGCAGGTCGTCCGGCGAGGCCTCCAGGAGATGGGCCACGATCGCGAAGACCTTGTCGCGCACCTTGACCGCCGCCAGCTGGGCCACGGCACCGCCGACGACGGCGGCCCGGCTGCCGGCGTTGCCGCCGCCCACCGGCGCGCTGCGGGTGTCGCCCTGGACGACCACGACGTCGCTCAGCGCGACGCCGAGGTGGTCGGCGATGACCTGGGCCATCGTGGTCTCCGAGCCCTGGCCGTGCGAGCCCAGGCCCATCAGGACCGTGACGCCGCCCGACGGCTCCACGCGGATCGTCGCCGCCTCGATGCCCATCGCGCGGCCGCCGCCGAACGCGGTCGGCTCGATGTAGCCGCTGAGCCCGAGGCCCAGCAGCCGCCCCTCGGCGCGCGCGGCCCGCTGGCGCGCGCGCAGCGCGTCGTAGCCGCCGAGCTCCAGCACCTGCTCGAGCGTCGCGGCCGGCGTGACGTGGTCGAAGACGATGCCGGTGGGCAGCGCGTACGGGAGGTCCGCGGCCTGCAGGACGTTGCGCCGGCGCAGCTCGGCCGGGTCCAGGTCCAGCCCCCGCGCGACGATGTCCATCATGATCTCGCGGGCCGTCGTCTCGATCGCCCACGGGCCGCGGTAGGGGCCCAGCGCGCAGGTGTTGGTGTAGACCTGCGTGGTCGAGAACCCGTAGGCCGGGATCCGGTACGGACCGCAGAACCAGGCCACCACCAGGCCGGGCGTGCCGTCGGCCGGCTGCAGCGGGTAGGAGCCGGCGTCGACGAGGTGGTCGATGCGCGCCGCCTGGATGACGCCCTCGGCGCTGACGGCGAGGTCGACGGTCATCTGCTCCTCGCGCGCGTGGCTGGCGGCCGTGAGGTTCTCCTGGCGGTCCTCGATCCACTTCACCGGCCGGCCGACGCGGCGCGCGGCCAGGACGACCGCCAGCTCGTCGCGGCCGTGGAACGCCTTCTGGCCGAAGCCGCCGCCCACGTCGCCGAGGATCACGCGGACGCTGCTCTCGGGCAGGCCGAGCGCGGCGGCGAAGTAGGCGCGCGCGGCGTGCGGCACCTGGCCGGAGAGGTGCACGGTCATCTCCCCCGCGCCCGGCTCCCACGTGGCCACCAGGCCGCGGGTCTCCATCGGCACCTGCGTGCAGCGGTGCGAGCGGATCGTCTCGGAGAACACGTGGTCGGCCGCCGCGAACGCCGCGTCGAGGTCCGGGTCGGGCGGGCTGGCCGTCGCCGAGACGATGTTGGAGGCCATCTCGGGATGGACGAGCGGGGCCCCGGGAGCTCCGGCGGTCAGGTACGAGACGACGGGCTCCAGGACGTCGTAGTCGACGTCCACCAGCTCGCAGGCGTCCTCGGCGATCGCGCGGCTCGCGGCGATGACGACGGCGACCGGGTCGCCGACGAAGCGCACGTCGTCGACCGCGAGCGGGCGCAGCTGGGGCATCTGGCCCTCGCTCGGCCACCACGGCGGCAGCAGCGGCCAGCCGTCGCGACCGGTCAGCACCGCGACGACGCCCGGCAGCGCCTGCGCCTCCGACACGTCGATCGCGCGGATCGCGCCGCGGGCGACGGGGCTGCGCACGAACGCGGCGTGGACCATGCCGGGCAGCTGGACGTCGTCCACGTAGCGTCCGTGACCGGTGAGCAGCCGCGGGTCCTCGCGGCGCTGGACGCGCGCGCCGACGAACCGGCCGGCGCCGCCGCGGGTCGCGACCGTCCCGCTCACGCCGGCGCCTCGGCACCGCGCCGGGCCGCCAGCCGGACGGCGGCGACGATGCCCTGGTAGCCCGTGCAGCGGCAGACGTTGCCCGAGAGGCCCTCGCGGATCTCCGCGTCGGTCGGGTCGGGATGGTCGCGCAGGAAGGCGTGCACCGAGACCACGAAGCCCGGCGTGCAGAAGCCGCACTGCAGGCCGTGGGTCTCCATGAACGCCTGCTGCACGGGGCCGAGCGAGCCGTCGGCCGGCCCGATGCCCTCGATCGTGGTCACCGCGCGCCCGTCGGCCTGCTGGGCGAAGACCAGGCACGAGCGCACGGCCTCGCCGTCGAGCAGCACCGTGCACGAGCCGCACACGCCCTGCTCGCAGCCGAGGTGCGTGCCGGTCAGCGCGCAGTCCTCGCGCAGGAAGTCGGCCAGCGTCCGGCGCGCCTCGACGGCGGACCGGTGCTCGGCGCCGTTGACGACGACGCGCACGGTCTGCCGGCTCATGCCGCGCCCGCCGCGTCGGCGACCGCCGCCGTGATCGCCGTCCGCGCGACGTGCGGGACGACGCTGCGGCGATAGCGGCTGGTCGCGAGCACGTCCTCGGGCGGGCTGAGCGCCGCGGCCGCCTCGCGCAGGACGTCCTCGAGGTCGGCGCCCGGCGCCGGGCCCGCGCACAGCGCGTCCTCGACCGCCGGCAGGCGCAGCGGCCGTCCGCCGACGCCGAAGAGCACGACGCGCGCGGCGGTCAGCCGGCCGGCGCCGGCGTCGAGGACGACGCGCGCCGCGCAGCCGGCCAGCGCGAAGTCGCCGTGGCGGCGCGCGACCTCGCGCAGGGCGAAGCCCTCGCCCGGCCGGCGCACCGGGATCCGCACGGCGACGAGCACCTCGTCGGGCGAGAGCGCCGTCGTGTAGGGCGAGTCGAACAGCGCGCCGGCGGCGATGACGCGCGTCCCCGCCGGTCCGGCGACCTCGACCTCGGCGTCGAGCGCGACGGCCACGGCCGGGTACTCGGCGGCCGGGTCGGCGTGGGCGAGCGAGCCGCCCAGCGTCCCGCGGTTGCGGATCTGGAAGTGCCCGATGTGGCGCGTGGCCTCGGCGACCAGCGGCGCGAGCCGGCGGATGTCGGTGTCGCGCTCCAGCACGCTCTGGCGCACGCCGGCGCCGATCACCACGTGGTCGCCGTCGCGCCGGATGCCGCCCAGCGGCGCGATCCGGCCGAGGTCGACGAGGTGGCCGAAGACCGCGAGGCGCAGCGCCATGAGCGGCACGAGGCTCTGGCCGCCGGCCAGCGGCTTGGCGTCCTCGCCCAGCTCGGCCAGCAGCCCGACGGCCTCGCCGACGGTCTCGGGCACGTGCAGGTCGAACGGCGCCGGCTTCACGTCGGCCTCCTCACGGACCGACGGCCAGCGACGGCACGTCCGCGGTCGCCGCGCCCAGCGCCGCGCCGAGCGCCGCGCGCAGGTCGGCCTCGGGCTGCGGGCTGGTCGTCGCCGCGCGGAAGGCGACGTGGCCGTCGGGGCGCACGAGCACCATGCCGTGGTCGTCGTGGCCGCGCAGGCAGGCCCACGTCCCGTCCGGGTCCTGGACGTCACCGTCGGGCGCGACGCGATGGGCGGCGATCCGCACGGCGCCCTCCTGGGCGATCCGGGCGGCGGCCTCCACCCACGCCTCGCCGCGGGCGCCGGCGAGGACCACGAACGTCCCGGCCGGCACCAGGTGGTGCGAGGCGACCGGCGCGCCCGCGCGCCGCAGCCACGCGTGCGGCAGGCGATGGCCCGGCCGCGCGACGGGCTCGTAGTGATGGCCGACCGGATCGCGCGGCGGCGGCGGCGTGCCGTCGGGCACCACGGTCGGGCTGTCGCCGTAATGGAAGCCCAGGTCGATGTCGGCGTGCTGGAACTCGCGCCGCAGCGTGTAGATCATCTCCTCCAGCTGCGCGCGGCGGGTCTCGCCGTCGGCGCTGTCGGCGAAGAGCGCCTCGAGCACGCCCCGGTTGTGCTCCGCGCTGGCGCCGGGCAGCATGCCGAAGCCGCCGCTGACCGAGAGGTGGTTGAAGAACGAGAACGTCGCGAACTCCACGCGCCGGCGCCCGACGGGCAGCCGCTCGGGCTCGTAGGACTCCAACAACGCGGGCGCCGCGTGGCCCTGGACGACCGCGGCCAGCTTCCACGCCAGGTTGTGCGCGTCCTGGATCCCGGTGTTGAGCCCCAGCCCGCCCATCGGCGAGTGGCGGTGCGCGGCGTCGCCGATCAGCGACACGCGGCCCACCTGGAAGCGCTCGGCCAGGACGGACTCCATGAGCCAGTGGCTCATCTGCATGTTGGTGATCTCGAGGTCGGGCAGCTTGAACAGCTCGCGCAGCTCGGCGATCGCGTCGTCCTCGGTGTAGGACCCCGGCCCGATCTCCGAGCCGACCGGCAGGATCACGCCCGAGCGCCACGAGCGGCAGTGGCGGTCCCACGGTGCCGGGCCCGACGCCACGATGCTGAAGCGGCGCACCGTCCCGTCCGGGTTGGGCTGCAGGAAGAGCCGGATCAGCGAGTCGTCCTCCTGCAGGTAGGGCGAGAAGTCGGCCTCGAAGGTCAGCGACACCACGTCGACGAACGGCTCCGGCCCGAGCATCTCGACGCCGAGCAGGCGCCCGACCGTCTTGCCGCCGTCGGCCGCCACGACGTAGGAGGCGCGCACCTTCCACGACACCCCGCTCTCGCGGTCGAGCACCGTGGCCAGCACGCCGTCGGCGTCCTCCTCGAGCGCCGTCAGCTCCTGGTTGAAGCGCAGCCGCTCGGTGCCGTTGAGCAGCTCGGCGCGCCGCCGCAGCACCGGCTCGAGCAGGTGCTGGGGGAGGTTGGCCATCGGCTCGGCGGTGATCGTCTCGTAGTAGTCCTCGAGCCCACCGGCGCCCCAGGACGGGACGCTGGCCAGCAGCCGGCGGTCCCAGGCCTCGTCGCCGCTCAGGCTCGTGTACCAGGACGTGCGCTGGAAGTTCTCGGGCGGGCACGCCTCCGCGCGGACCGCGCCGGCCAGCTCGGCCTGCTGGAAGATCTCCATCGTGCGCGCGTGGATGATGTGGGCCTTGGGCACCAGCGACGTGCCCGGATGGCGCTCGACCAGCAGCGACTCCACGCCCAGCTGCCCGAGCAGCACCGAGGTCATCAGCCCCGCGGCCCCGCCGCCGACGATCAGGACCGGCGTCTCGACGACCCGCACCCCGTTGCCGCTCATCGCGCGGGCACCCCTTCGGCGCCGACCGCCTCGCGCTGCGCCGCGATCTCCACGAACGCCTCGAGCGCGCCGGGGTTCTGCAGGGAGCCGGCGTTGGCGACGGTCGTGGGATCGGCGCCGAGCAGGATCTTCTTCACGGGGACCTCGAGTTTCTTTCCGGTCAGCGTCCGCGGGATGTCGGCGACCGCGTAGGCCTCGTCCGGGACGTGGCGGGGGGAGCGCTGCCGCCGCAGCTCGGCGCCCAGCCTGCGCCGCAGGTCGTCGTCGAGCGCGCAGCCGTCGGCGAGCACGACGAAGAGGATCAGGGCGCCGCGCCGGCCGCGGCCGTCCTCGAGGTGGACGACCAGGCTGGACGTGACCTCCGGCAGCGCCTCGACGACCGCGTAGAACTCGCCGGTGCCGAGGCGGACGCCGCCGCGGTTGAGCGTCGCGTCGGAGCGCCCGATGATGTTGCACGTCCCGCGGCTGGTGACGACGAACCGGTCGCCGTGGCGCCAGATGCCGGGGTACATGTCGAAGTACGTGGAGCGGTAGCGCTCGCCGTCGGCGTCGTTCCAGAAGCCGACGGGCATCGAGGGCATCGGCTTGGTGATGACCAGCTCGCCGGGCTCGTCGACCAGTGAGCGACCCTCCTCGTCGAAGGCCTGCGCGCTCACGCCGAGCATCCGCGCCGGGATCTCGCCGGCCGTGACCGGGGTGATCGGCGTCCCGCTCACGAAGCCGGTGCAGACGTCGGTCCCGCCGCTGCCCGAGTAGAACAGGATGTCGGGGCGGACCTTCTCGTACACGTACAGGTAGCCCTCCAGCGGGACGGGCGAGCCGGCCGCCACGATCGACCGCAGGCGACTGAGGTCGTAGTCGCGGGCCGGGTCCAGCCCGGACTCCTGGCAGAGCATCAGGTAGGTCGCGCTGACGCCCCACGCGGTCACGTCGTTGTCGGCGACGAACGCGAACAGCGCGCCGATGTCGGGGTAGGTGGGGTCGCCGTCGAGGATCGCGCAGCTGGCCCCGACCAGCAGGCTGGACACGACGCGGTTCCAGACCATCCACGCGGTCGTGGAGAAGAAGAAGTAGCGGTCGCCGGGCCCGAGGTCCTGCATCAGCCCTCCCATCTTCAGGTGCTCCAGGACGATGCCGCCGTGGCCGTGCACGATCGGCTTGGGCAGGCCGGTCGTACCCGAGGAGAAGAGGATCCACAGCGGATGGTCGAACGGCACCGGCTCGAACCGCAGCGGCGCCGGGACCGCCCGCAGCTCCTCCCAGCCGACCGCGTCGGGCACCCGGCCGGCGTCGTCGTGCAGGTACGGGATCGACACGACCGCCGTCAGGTTCGGCAGCGCCGCCCGGATCGCCGCGATCTCGTCCAGGCGTTCGACGGACTTCGCGCCGTACTTGTAGCCGTCGACGACGAGCAGCACCTTGGGGTCGATCTGCTCGACGCGGTCGAGCACGCTCTGGATGCCGAACTCGGGCGGGCAGGTGGCCCAGATGGCGCCGATGCTCGCCGACGCGAGCAGGCCGACGATCGCCTCGGGGATGTTGGGGAGGTAGCCGGCCACGCGGTCGCCGGGGCCGACCCCCAGCCGCCGCAGGCCCTCGCTGACGCGGGCCACCTCGTCGCGGAGCTCGCCGCGCGTGAGCCGGACCGGCCCGCGCGTCTGGGAATGGGCGACGACGGCGACCTCGTCGTCGGCGCCGTGGCGCAGCGCATGCTCAGCGTAGTTGAGCGTCGCGCCCGGGAACCACTGCGCCCCGGGCATCGCGGCCGACCCCAGGACGGCGGTGGGCTCGCTGTGGCTGACGATGTCGAAGAAGTCCCAGATCGACCGCCAGAACTCCTCCAGCTCGTCGACCGACCACTGCCAGAGCGCCTCGTAGTCGGCGAAGGCCAGGCCGCGGGTCTGCTCCAGCCACGCCAGGTACTCCCCGATGCGCGTGCGCTCGCGCGCGTCCGCGGGAGGGGACCACAGCGTCGTGCCGGCGGTCGTGACCAAATCTCTAGCCATGATTGGTATGTATATCAGGCGAACCGCACCCGTGACATCTATGTGCATCGTGGTTATTGTTACGGCCATGAACGACGACGCGGTCTTCTCCGGCTTCGACCTGCCCGACGAGCTGCGCATGCTCGCCGGCGCGCTCGGCGACTTCGTGCGCAACGAGATCGTGGCGGTGGAGTCCGACCTCGACCCCGCGGCGCGCGCGATCCCGATCGAGCGCCTCCGGCCGCTCCAGGCCAAGGCCCGCGAGGCGGGGTTCTGGTGCTTCGACGCGCCGGCCGAGCACGGCGGCGGCGGGCTCTCGGCCTTCCAGATGGCGACGGTCTACGAGCACGCCAGCAAGCACCGCTTCGCGTTTCCGGTCGCCGGCGGCGGCGCCCTGGGCTACAGCCCGCCGGTCCCGCTGTACCGCGGCAACGCGGAGCAGATCGAGCGCTACGTGCGCCCGACGATCGCCCAGGGCCTCATCGCCTTCACCGCCATCAGCGAGCCGACCGGCGGCTCAGACCCCGCGCGGGCGATCCGGACGACCGCCGTGCGCAAGGGCGACGTCTACGTGCTCAACGGCCGCAAGATGTGGGCGACCAACGCCGACGAGGCCGACTACGGCGTCGTCTACGCCCGCACCGACACCGCCACCGGGCGCTCGGGGATGAGCGCGTTCGTCGTCGAGGCCGGCACGCCGGGCATGCACGTCACGCCCGTGCCGGTGCTGCGCAACCACTGGACGACCGAGATCGAGTTCAGCGACTGCGAGGTGCCCGTCGAGAACCTGATCGGTGAGGAGGGACAGGGGTTCGGCCTGGCGCAGGAGTGGCTGGTCCGCGGCCGCCTGATGCTGGCCGCCCAGGCCGTCGGCGTCGCCGAGGAGGCCATCCGCCTGGCGGTCGAGTGGGCCAAGGAGCGCGAGACGTTCGGCGCGCTGCTCGCCACCCGCCAGGGCGTCCAGTTCCCGCTCGCCGACTCCGTGGCCGAGGTGCGCGCCGCGCGCCTGCTGACCTGGCAGGCGGCGTTCAAGCACGACCAGGGCCAGGACGCCCGCGTCGAGGCCTCGATCGCCAAGCTGTACGCGAGCGAGATGGGCTTCCGCGTCGTCGACCGCGCCATGCAGATCCTCGGCGGGATGGGCGTCGCGAAGGAGATGCCGCTCGAGCACTGGTTCCGCGACCTGCGCACCATGCGCATCGTCGAGGGCGCCAGCGAGATCCACCGCTACCTCATCGCCCGCGACCTGTTCGGCTCGGCCGCGACGGGCAAGCCGGCGCCCGACGCGCCGGCGCCTCCCGTCACGGTCTGAGGACGAGCCCCGCGAGCTGCTCGGCGAGCTCGTCCACGAGCCCGGGCACCTCGTCGGGCGACCGGATCCCGGCGAAGAGCCTGAAGTCCGGGCGCGAGAGGTAGCCGACGACTCCGTGCTCGGCGAACCAGCGCTCGTACTCGTCGTCGAGCTCCACGACGCCGCCGGGCCCGTCGGCGCCGAGCTGCACGACGTGACAGCCGATGTCGTCCAGGAACGCGCGCTGCCGGTCGTCGAGCAGCGCCGCCGGGTCCTCGCCGCGCAGCACCAGCGAGAAGCCCCAGCCGACCACGTCATCGAACCGGCCCTCGACGCCGTCCCGGCGCACGACGCCCATCGGCTCGCGCAGCCCGGCGGGGCGCTCCGGCCCGTCCTCGCCCTGGCGCAGGACGCCGTGGTCGTACTCCGGGTCGGGTGGCGGCGGGGCGCCGCCGGCGCGCATCGCGGCGTCGCGCGCCGCGGCGGCCTCGGGGTCCTTGATCGTGCTCATGCGGCCGATCTCGACGCCGATCATGATGTAGGCCATCGTGTTGGGCCCGCGCTCGACCTGGTAGGTGTCCAGCAGCGCGTCGGCGGTCACGCCGCGCAGCACGAGGTCGAGCTTCCACGACAGGTTGACGGCGTCGCGGAACGCCGAGACGGCGCCCATGCCGACGAACGGCGGCATCAGGTGCGCGGCGTCGCCCGCAAGCAGGAGGCGGCCGCGCCGCCAGTCGTGGGCCATGCGGCCCTCGAAGGGGTAGACGACCTGCCGGTAGATCTCGACGTCGTCGCGACTCAGGCCCCACGCCTCCTGCAGGAAGTCGTAGCCCGCGTCGGGCGTGAGGTCCTGGTGGTCCTCGGGCTCGCCGCCGAGCAGGAACTCGAAGCGGATGCGGTGCTGGCCGATCGGGATGGCCGCGATCACGCGCTCGGGCGAGATGATCTGCGTCGCGACGTGCGCGTCGAAGCGCTCCAGCGGGCCCTTGCGTTTGACGTCCACGCTCAGCCACGCGTCCCGGTAGTCGAAGTACTCCCAGTCGGTGGCGATCGCGTCGCGCACGGCGCTGCGCGCGCCGTCGGCGCCGATGACGTAGCGCGCGGTGACCGTGCGCTGGGCCGGGTTCGCCGGCGGCGGCTCGCCGATCGCCTCGTGCTCGCGGGCCGTGACCGTGACCCGGTCGGCGTCCTGGTCGATCGACACGACCTCCCAGCCCTGGTTGACCTCCGCGCCGTGGCGGCGGGCGCCGGCGTCCATCGCCTCCTCGACGTTGGGCTGGTAGAACGAGACCCGGTTGTGGAAGCCGCAGACCTTGTCGTCGTTCCACCGCATCGCGGTGATGAGCTCGAGGTCGGCGTCGACGATCTCGTAGGCGTTGATCGTCGTCGAGTCCCGGAGCGCGTGCGCGATGTCGCCGGCCTTGTCGACGATGCGCGCCCCCTCGCCGTCGAAGCTCACCGTCCGCGGCAGCCCGTAGAGCGTGGGCCAGCGCTCGAAGACGCACACCCGGTGCCCCAGCCGCGCCAGCAGCGACGCGGCGCATTCGCCTGCCAGCCCGTAGCCGACGACGACGACGTCGTAGTCCGTTTCCCCTGACATGGGCGAACCATACAACGACGGCGCTATCCGTGCACAGAGTTGTCAAAGTAGCTAGGGTTCGCGTCCCGACCCAGGAGAGAGAGATGTCAGGACGTCTGCAGGACAAGGTGGTGCTCATCTCGGGCACCGGTGGCGGCCAGGGCCGCGCCGCGGCGCGGATCTTCGCGGCCGAGGGCGCGAAGGTGGTCGGCTGCGACATCAACGGGGACACCGCGCGCGAGACCGCCGAGCAGGTGCGCGCCGCGGGCCTGGAGATGCTCACCGCCGACGGCCCGGTCGACCTCGCCGAGCCCGACGAGGCCCAGGCCTGGATCGACCTCGCCGTCGACGCCTACGGCGGCATCGACGTCCTGTACAACAACGCCAGCCTCCCCCGCTTCGCGCCGTTCGGCCAGATGTCCGTCGAGGACTTCCGGTTCACGGTCCGCAACGAGGTCGACCTGCTCTGGCACACGAGCCACGCCGCCTGGCCGCACCTCGCCGCGCGCGACGGCGCCGCCATCGTGAACATCGCTTCGATCGCGGCGATCGCCGGGCTGAAGGGCATGCCCCAGTCCGCGCACGCCCTGGCCAAGGGCGCCGTGATCGGCCTCACCGCCCAGCTCGCCGCCGAGGGCGCGCCGAACGGCATCCGCGTCAACTGCATCAGCCCCGGCGTGATCAACTCGCCGCCCGTGCAGGAGATCCTCTCCTCGGGGGCCGACAACCCGCTGGCCGGCGTCATCGGCGCCACCGCGCTCGGCGAGCCGGGCGAACCCGAGGACATCGTCTACGCCGCGCTGTACCTGGCCTCCGACGAGGCGCGCTGGGTCACCGGCTCGCACCTGGTCGTCGACGGCGGCTCGTCGGTCCTGATCTGATGGACGGGCACACGACGATGGCCGAGCGCGCCGCCGATCGCGTGCTCATCTTCGACACCACGCTGCGCGACGGCGAGCAGTCGCCGGGCATCGCCCTCAACAGCGCCGAGAAGCTCGAGATCGCCCAGCAGCTCGCGCGCATGGGCGTCGACGTCATCGAGGCCGGCTACCCGCTGGCGTCGGTCGGGGACTTCGAGGCCGTGCGCGGGATCGCCCGCGCGGTCGACGGACCGATCATCACCGCGCTGGCCCGCACGAGCACCGACGACATCCGGCGGGCGTGGGACGCCGTGCGCGACAGCGCGCGCCCGCGCATCCACACGTTCGTCTCGACCTCCGACATCCACATCGTCCACCAGCTCCAGACCACGCGGGAGGACGTCAAGGGCCTGGCCCGCGCGGCCGTCGCCCAGGCGCGGGGGCTGTGCGAGGACGTCGAGTTCTCGCCCATGGACGCCTCGCGCTCGGAGCTCGAGTTCACCGCCGAGGTCATCCAGATCGCCCTCGACGAGGGCGCGACGACGATCAACGTGCCCGACACCGTCGGCTACTCCATGCCCGGCGAGTACGCGCGGATGCTCGGGCGCCTGTGCGAGCTGGTGCCCGACCTGCGCGCGGCCACGCTGTCGGTCCACTGCCACAACGACCTCGGGCTGGCGATCGCCAACTCGCTGGCCGGCCTGGAGGCGGGCGCGCGGCAGGTCGAGTGCGCCGTCAACGGCATCGGCGAGCGCGCCGGCAACGCGGCGCTGGAGGAGATCGTGATGATCCTCCACACGCGCGGCGAGGACCTCGACGGGCTGTGGTGCGGCGCCCACCCGCGGGAGATCTCGCGCACCAGCCGGCTCGTGAGCCGGCTCACCGGCTACGCGATCCAGCCCAACAAGGCCGTCGTCGGCCGCAACGCCTTCGCCCACGAGTCCGGCATCCACCAGGACGGCGTCCTGAAGGAGCGCATGACCTACGAGATCATGGATCCCGTCAGCGTCGGCCTGGACTCCAACAGCATCGTGCTCGGCAAGCACTCGGGCCGCCACGCGCTGCGCCTCGCCCTCGGCGACCTCGGCATCACCGTCGACGGCCAGGCCTTGAACATGGCGTTCAAGCGCTTCAAGGAGATCGCCGACCGCAAGGGCCAGGTCACCGCCATGGACCTCGAGGCGCTCGTCGCCGACGAGCTGCGCGACGAGACCACGTCCTTCGCGCTGCAGTGGTTCGACGTGTGGGCCTCGACCCGCGGCGCGCCGCGGGCGACCGTCGAGATCCTGACGCCCGAGGGCCGCGAGGTCATGGGCTCGTCCGGCGGCGACGGGCCGGTGGACGCGCTGTCGAAGGCCATCAACGACGCCGTCGGGATCGAGGCGCGGCTGCGCGAGTTCCGCGTCGACTCCGTCACCGAGGGGCCGGACGCGCTCGGCCAGGCCAGCGTCGTGGTCGAGTGCGACGGCGCGACGGCGTCGGGCCAGGGCGTGGCCACCGACATCCTGGAGGCGGCGGCCATCGCCTACATCCGCGCGCTGTCGCAGGCGTGGCGGCGCCGCGCCGCGGGCGACCAGGCCCCGGCGTCCGCGTCCGCGTCCGCGTCCGCGCCCGTCCAGCCCTGACCGGCCGGGGTCAGATGACGCTCTGGCCGCCGTCGATCGCCAGCGAGATCCCGGTCGTGTAGCTGCCCTCGCCGGAGGCCAGGAACAGCGCGCCGGCCGCGACCTCGGCCGGCTGCGCGATGCGGGCCAGCGGGAAGGTCGAGGCGATCGCCTCGGACTGGTCCACGAAGCCGGACTGCGCCAGGCCCTCGGTGTACATCGGGCCCGGCAGCAGCGAGTTGGCGCGGATGCCCTCGGCGCCGTAGGTCGCCGCGGTGTGGCGGGTCAGCGAGATGATCGCGCCCTTGGCCGCCTGGTAGGTCGCGTAGGCCGGGATCGCGACGTTGCCGCCGATCACCGAGGCGACGCTGACGATCGACCCGGACTTCCGCTCGCGCATGCCGGGCAGCACGGCGCGGATCCCGAGGAAGGTGCCGTTGAGCATGACGTCGATCCCGCGCCGCCAGTCGTCGACGGTGACGTCCGCGACGTCGGCCGCGAACCAGACCAGCGCGTTGCTGACCAGGACGTCGGGCGTCCCGAGCTGCTCGGTGCAGCGGCGCACGCCCGCGGCCCAGTCGTCCTCGCTGGTGACGTCGAGGTGCTGGTACAGCGCCTGGCCGCCACCGCCGTTGGTGGTGGCGTTGATGTCCGCCGCGGCGGCCTCGCCGACCTCGTCCTGCACGTCGGCGATGAGCACCTTCGCGCCCTCGGCGACGAAGAGCTCCGCGATCGTGCGCCCGAGCCCGCGCCCGGCGCCGGTGATGATGGCCACGTTGTCGTCGAGTCGACCCATGCCAAGATCATATGGTATTTATCATGATCATGGTAGCCCCACTCATCGTCGAGGCCGCCATCAACGGCACGACCCGGCCGGCCGACCATCCCGGCGTCCCCACGACCGCCGCCCGGCAGGTCGAGGACGCCCTGGCCTGCGTGGCCGCGGGCGCGACGGTCGTCCACCAGCACGACGACCCCGCGGCGTGCGCGCGCGGCGGCGCGGCCGGGATGGCCGCCCTGTCGGCCGCGGTCTACCGCGCGGTGCTCGCGCGCGAGCCCGGCGCGCTGCTCTACCCCACCGCGAACTTCGCGCTCGGCCCCGCGGGCATCCCGATGTGGGAGCACCACGAGCGGCTCGCCGCCGACGGCCTGATCCGCCTGGCCGTCTTCGACCCGGGCGCGGTCGCGCTGGGTCGCGCCGGGCCGGACGGGATCCCGGGCGGCGGGTTGGTGTACGGGAACTCGCCGGCCGACCTCGCGCACATCGCCGCGCGCTGCGCGGCGCTCGGGCTCGGCCCCAGCGTCGCGATCTTCGAGCCCGGCTTCCTGCGCACGCTGCTGGCCTACCACCGCGCCGGCCGCCTGCCGCCCGGCGCGTTCGTGAAGCTCTACTTCGGCGCGCCGAGCCGCCCGTTCGGGCTGCCGCCGACGCCCGCGTCGCTCGACGTCTACCTGGAGCTCATGGGCGACGCCGCCGCCGAGCTGAGCTGGGGCGTCGCGGTGCTCGGCGGCGACGTCGTGGCCAGCGGCCTCGCTGAGGCGGCGATCCGCCGCGGCGGCCACGTCCGCGTCGGGCTCGAGGACCACGCCGGCCCGGGCGCGCCCGGCAACGCCGAGCAGGTCGCCGCGGTGGCCGCGCTCGCCGCCGCCCACGGGCGCCCGACGGCGACGCCCGCCCAGGCCGCGGCGATCCTCGGCCTCCCGTGAGGCCCGCGCCTCAGCGCGCGGCCGACTCGATCTCCAGCGCGCTCTCCAGCGCCGCGGGCGCCACGAGGAGCGCCGCGGTGGAGCCGCCGTCGACGACCATCCGGCTCCCGGTCGTGTAGCTGCTCTCGTCCGACGCGAGGTACACGGCCGCCCACGCGACCTCCTCGGCCTCGGGCACGCGCGGGATCGGGAACGACGACGCGATCTGCTCGACCGCCTCCTCGAAGCCCTCCGCGCCCTGGATCGCCGCGGTGCGCATCGGCCCCGGGTGGATCGTGTTGGCGCGGACCCCGTCGTGGCCATGCGCGATCGCCACGTGGCGGATCAGCGCCGTGACCCCGGCCTTGGCCGCCTGGTAGGACGCCTGCGAGGGGAACGCGACGTCTCCGCCATTGGTGGAGGAGATCGCGATGATGCTCCCGCCGCCCCGCTCGATCATGCCGGGCAGGACGGCGCGGAAGCCGAGGTAGTGACCGGTGAGGTTGACGTCCAGCGAGCGCTGCCACGTCGCCGGATCCTCGCCGAGGATCGGCGGCAGGCTGAAGAAGTAGGCGTTGCTCACCAGCACGTCCGGGACGCCCAGCTCGGCCTGGCAGCGCTCCACCGCCGCGGCCCAGTCGGCCTCGACGCTGACGTCGAGGTGCTGGTAGACGGCGCGGCCGCCGGCGGCCCGGAGCTCCGCGGCCGTGGCCTCGCCGAGGTCGTCGAGGATGTCGGTGACCAGGACGGCCGCGCCCTCGCGCGTGAACAGCCGCGCCATCGCCGCGCCCAGCCCGCGGGCCGAGCCCGAGATGATCGCGACCTTGCCCTCCAGCCGCCCTGGTGCCCCGTTCGCAGAACCCATCGGTGCCTCCTCCGTCGCGGCGGTCCCGCGTGGACCGGCCCTGTCGTATTCATCCTATCCAGGATTACCATGCATATGGTACGAATGGTGCAACACCTCGGGAAGGAGAACGCATGTCCACCGTCGAGTCGGCGCCCGTCGACCTCGAAGTCCTGTTCCAGCCCCTGGCCATCGGCACGGTCACCGCGCGCAACCGCATCCTGCTGTCGGCCCACGACGTCGGCTACTGCGACGACGGCCTCATCTCCGATCGCTACATCGGCTACCTCGCCGCCCGCGCGCGCGGCGGCTGCGGGCTGATCGTCACGTGCTCGCAGAAGGTCCACCACTCGGGCGGGCGCGTCACCGACCCGCAGGCGTGGCGCGAGGAGAACGTGCCCCGCTACCGCAAGCTCGCCGCCGCGCTGCACGAGCACGGCACGCTCGCGTTCTCGCAGCTCAACCACATCGGCCAGCAGGACCTCGGCACGCAGGACATCGACGAGTGGCACGCGGCGCTCGCCCCGTCGGCGATCCCCTCGCCGCTGGTCGGCAAGATCCCCAAGGCGATGGACGACGACGACATCGCGATGGTCGTCGAGGCCTTCGCGCTGTCGGCGTCGCGGTCGCAGGAGGGCGGGATGGACGGCGTCGAGCTCAACGGCGCGCACGGGTACCTGATCTGCCAGTTCCTCTCGCCGCTGACCAACCGCCGCGAGGACCGCTACGGCGGCAGCGTGCAGAACCGCTGCCGGTTCCCGCTCGAGGTCGCCGCGGCGATCCGGGAGCGCTGCGGGCGCGACTTCCCGCTGGGCATCCGCATCAGCTTCGACGAGTACGTGGGGCCCAACGGCATCGAGCCCGGCGACGCCGAGGCGATCCTCGACGAGCTGCGCGCCAGCGGCCTGTTCGACTACCTGTTCGTCAGCGGCGTCAACTACCACACGCTGCACCGGCTCTTCCCGCCCAGCATGGCGGAGGCGGGCGGCCACATGGTGCCCAACGCGGCCCGTGCGCGCGAGCGCGTCGCCGGCGCCCTGCCGATCTTCATCTCGGGCGGCATCGCCACGATCCAGGACGCGGCCGCGGTCGTCGGCCAGGGCAGCGCCGACATGGTGGCCATGGTCCGCGCGCAGATGGCCGACCCCGATCTCGTCCGCAAGGCCCAGGAGGGGCGCGTCGACGAGATCCGCCAGTGCGTCGGCGCCAACCAGGGCTGCACCAAGCGCTCGCTGATGGGCCTGCGGTCGGTCTGCACCGTCAACGCCAACATGGGGCGCGAGGCGCGCTGGGGCGACCTGGTGCCCACCGCGACGCCGCGGCGTGTCGTCGTGGTCGGCGCCGGCCCGGCCGGGATGCAGACCGCCGAGGTCGCGGCCCAGCGCGGGCACGAGGTCGTCGTGCTCGAGCGCGGCGCGGAGCCGGGCGGCAACCTGCGCTTCGCCGGCGCGCTGCCCAAGCGCGGCGCCTGGACGCGCCTGGCCGCGGAGCTGGCGGGCTCGCTCGGGCGGCTCGGCGTGGAGATCCGCACGCAGACCGAGGCCACGCCCGCGACGCTCGCCGCGCTGGAGCCCGACGTCGTCGTCGTCGCGACCGGGTCGAGCTACGAGCGCGCGGGCTTCTCCATCAACCTGCCCTTCCGCGACGAGATCCCCGGCGCCCGCGCCGTCGGCGTCCTGGACCCCATCGAGGTGCTCACCGATCCGGAGCGCTGCGGAAGGCGGGTGGTCATCTGCGACGACACGGGCGGGATCGTCCCGCTCGGGCTCGCCCAGCTGCTGGTCGACACCGGCCGCGACGTCGAAGTGGTGACGTCCAAGCTCCACGCCGGGCCCGAGATCATCGGGACCTGGGAGCTGCCCTACGTCCTGCCCGCCCTGCTGCACGCGGGCGTGCGCGTCACCTCCCAGGCCTACCTGGAGGCCATCGAGGACGGCAGCGTCCGCATCGCGAGCATCTGGGGCGAGTACGCGCCGCGCACGGCGCCGGCCGACACCGTCGTGCTCACCCAGCTGCGCGTCAGCGACGACCTGCACCGCCGGCTCAAGGCGCAGGCGCCGGACTACGAGCTGCACGCGATCGGCGACTGCGTCGCCCCGCGCGAGGTCGACGACGCCGTCTACGAGGCGCACGCGCTCGCGCGCGAGTTGTAGGGGTCGGTCATGGAGCCCAAGCAGATCTACCTGACGCGCCGCCAGCGGGCGCTCGACGCCGCGGCGTGGACGCCGCGCTGGCGCCAGCACGGCCGCTTCGTGCGCAGCCTCCCGCTGTGGGACCAGATCCGGCACTACGAGCAGTGCGGCGTGCTGCCCGCCGAGCAGGCCGGCGCCGCCGCGATGTTCGGCCTGGCCGAGGGCTACGACGGGGTCGGGATGGTGTGGTTCCGCAGCCTGTCGGCCGTGCGGGAGGCGCTCGCCGACCCCACCGTCGGCAGCGTGTTCGAGGACGAGAAGGACGTCTTCGACGACCCGATCGCCGACACCTCGGTCTTCACGCGCGAGGTCGTCTTCCGCGACACGGGCGCCACGACGATCAAGCTGGTGGGGTTCCTGCGACGGAAGCCCGGGCTGACCCGCGAGCAGTTCTCCGAGCACTGGGAGCAGCGCCATGGGCCGCTCTTCCTCAGCGTCCCGTCGATGGACGAGCACGTGACCAAGTACGTGCAGAACCACGTCATCGAGGAGTACACCGGCGTGATGGGCGAGACCTGCGACGGCGTCGTCGAGATCGGCTTCCGCGACGCCGCCGCCATCGAGGCGGCGTTCGGCGAGCGCTACCTCGAGGTGGTCCGCCCCGACGAGGAGCGCTTCGTCGACCTCACGACCATGACCGTGGTCGCGACCGACGAGACGCTCCTCTACGAGGACGCGCTGCGCCCCGTGTCCGACGGCTCAGAGGGCCAGCAGGACGCGGCCCTGGACG
>DATDMD010000168.1:0-29198 GCA_036518975.1 Baekduia sp. | reverse complement strand
GCGAGCGGCGGCGCCACGCCGCCCAGCGAGAGACCGGCGGCGCGATCTCGGTCGCCCGTCGTCGCACCGCCGCGTCGAGCTGGCGCTCAAGGTCCTTGTAGGGGTCGGTCATGCTGGGTCCTCCACGCCTTCCCGTAACCGGCGCAGCCCCCGCGAGACGCGCTGGCGCACCACGGCCGGTGAGCAGCGAAGCTCGGCAGCGATCTCCTCGTACTCGCGCTCGGCGAGGACACGCGCGGCGATCGCCTCGCGCTCGGGCTGAGGCAGATCCACCAGCGCACGCTCGAACGCGCCCGGCGAAGCCATCGCCTCGATCTGCTCGATCGCCGCGTCGTCGAGCACGACCGGCTCCAGCGCGAGGCGGCGGCGCGCACGGTCCTCGACCTGTTGGCGGCGCAGCGCCTGCCGCAGCTCGTTGATGGCGATCGTGAACAGCCAGCCGCGTGCCGAACCCCGCGCCGGATCGAACGCGTCGAGCGCGGCGACCACCGAGGCGAACGTCTCGGCGGTCAGGTCAAACGCGAGCTCTGCCGTCCCAACGCGCCGGCGGTGGTACCCGGTGATGGCCCCGGCGTGCCGGCGGTAGAACGTGGAGAACGCGTCGCCGTCACCGCGGCCGGCAGCCAAGAGCAGGTCTTCGTCACTGCGCACCACCCACCACTATGCGCGGAGGCCCCACGCTGTGACGAGCGGCCCGCCGGCCGGACGCCTAGCGCTTGTCCGCCTGGCCGCTCGCCAGCTGCGCGGCGACCTTGTCGCCGCCCAGGCGCTTGGAGACCTTCGCCGAGATCTCCGGCGCGATCTGCGCGAACGCCGCGCCAGCGCGCATGCCGACCGGCGCGACGTCGATCTCGCCCTTGTCGCCGGTGATCGCGCGCACGACGGCCGCGGCGACCTGCTCCGGTGTCGACGTCCCGACGCCCTTGGGCAGCTTCGCGCCCGACTCGTGGAACATGCCGGCGTCGCGGATGAAGCCCGGGAACACGACGCTGACGCCGACGCCGTGCGGTGCCAGATCGCCGCGCAGCCCCTGGCCGAAGCCGCGCAGGCCGAACTTCGTCGCGCTGTAGATCGACGACTTCGCCTGCCCCGACTTCCCGCTGAGCGACGAGATCAGGACGATGTGGCCGCGTCCGCGGGCGGCCATCCGCTCGCCGAGCACGCGCGACATGATGATCGGCACGCGGAGGTTGACCTCCAGCGCGCGGTCGATCTGCTCGACGCTGAAGGCCAGGGCGTCGCCCGACGCCGGGAGCGCGGCGTTGGCCACGAACACGTCCACGTTGCCCGCGTCGCGCAGCAGCCCGTCCACCTGGTCGCGCTCGGCGAGGTCGACCGCGAGCGCCTGCGTGCCGGCGCCCAGCTCGGCCGCGAGCGGCTCCAACACGTCGGTCCGCCGGCCCGTCAGCGCCAGCGAGGCGCCCTCGCCGTGCAGCGCCCGCGCGATCGCCTGGCCGATCCCGCCGGTCGCGCCGGTCAACAAAACGGAAGAACCTGAAAGCTCCATGGCCGCGCACTCTCTCATGCCGGGACGCCGCGCGCCGCGCCACACTGTCGCGCGGTGAGCATCATCGCCCTCTTCGGGCCGACCGGCGTCGGGAAGACCGAGCTCGCGATCGCGGTCGCGGACGTCCTGCGCGAGCGCGGCGAGCGACCCGTCGCCGTCTCCGCCGACGCGCTGCAGGTCTACAAGGGCCTCGAGATCCTCACCGGCGCGGCCGACGCCGCCGACCAGGAGCGCCTCGAGCACCGCATGGTGTCGATCGTCGACGTCGACCAGACGTTCTCCGTCGCGCAGTACGCCCAGCTCGCCCACCGCGCGATCGACGACATCATCGACGACGGCGGCCGGCCGATCGTCGTCGGCGGCACCGGCCTCTACCTGCGCGCCGCGCTCGCCGACCTGGACCTCAAGCCGCCGCCGGAGCCCGGCGTCCGCGAACGCCTCATGGAGCAACTGCACCAACAAGGCCCGGAGCGACTCCATCGACAACTGGCGGAGCGCGCGCCGGCGGTCGCCGCCACGATCGACCCCCGCGACCGCCACCGCATCGTCCGCGCGCTGGAGCTCGACCACGCAGGCGCGCTCACCGAAGCGCCAAGCGACAACCGCCTCTGGACCACCGACACCCGCCGGCCCACGCGCCTGATCGCGCTGACCATGGACCGCGAGCGCCTCAAGGAGCGCATCGACGCCCGCGTCGACGCGATGGTCGCCGCCGGGGCGCGCGAGCAGGTCCTCGCCGCCGAGCGGCACGGCGCGTCGCCCACGGCGCGTAAGGCCGTCGGCTACCAGGAGCTCCTCGCCGGCGATGTCGAGACGATGAAGCTCCGCACCCGCCAGTACGCCCGCCGCCAGCTGACGTGGCTGCGCAAGCTGCCCGACGTCGAGCACGTCGACGTCACCGACCGCGACCCCGCCGGCGTCGCGCGCGACCTGCTCGGCCGGTAGCCTCGCCCGCCGCGATGCGATTCGAGAAGTGGCAGGCGCTGGGCAACGACTACATCATCGTCGAGCGCGACACCTTGCCCTGGCCGCTGACGCCCGCGCGCGTCCGGCGCCTCTGCGACTACCACCTCGGTATCGGCGGCGACGGCGTGCTCGAGCTCTCGCCGCCCGACGCCGAGGGCTTCGTCGCACGCCTGCGGATCTTCAACCCGGACGGGTCGGAGGCCGAGCTGTCGGGCAACGGCGCGCGCGAGGCCGTCATGTACCTCCGCGCGCGCGGCTGGACCGACCAGCGCCAGTTCTCGATCCAGACCCGCGCCGGCGAGATCCGCCCGACGATCCACGACGACCGGACCTGCACGCTGGACATGGGCCGCGCGCACCTCACGTCGCGGGACTACATCGACGGACCCGCGGACGGCCGCGGGCAGCTGACGACCGACGACGGCCGCGTCTGGGCCTTCCAGCACGTCCAGGTCGGCAACCCGCAGTGCGCGATCCACGTCGAGGACGCGGCCGCGCTGGAGGCGCTCGACCTCGCCGCCGTCGGCCCCGGCATCGAGCACCATCCCGCGTTCCCGAACCGGACCAACGTGTCGTTCTTCCGCGCGCTCGCGCCGGACCGCATCCGCGCCCGGATCTTCGAGCGCGGGGTGGGGGAGACGAGCGCTTCGGGCACCGGCGCGTCGGGCGCGGCGATCGCCCACGTCCTGCGCGGCGGCGACGCGCCGGTGACCGTCGTCCTCGACGGCGGCGAGCTCGTCGTCGACGTCGACGACGCCCTGCTCTTCACCCTCACGGGCTGGGCGGTGCCGGTCTACGCGGGCGAGGCGAGCGCCGCGCTGCTGGACGACCTCGCCGCGGCGGGCTGACTATCGTCTCGGCCGATGACCCAGACGCAGCGCATCTCCGGGCCCGCGTGGGCCGTCGGCCTCGCCACCAGGACCGTCCCGGACGGCAAGGTGCTCGACACCCTGTACCTGAGCCCGCGCCTCGGGCTCGATGGCGCGCCCGCCGGCGCTGAGCCGGGGACGCGGACGCTGCGCACGGCCGAGGCGACGGACCTCGGCGGCGGCGCGTTCGCCGGCGCGGTCGGTGCCGACGACCTGCGCGAGGTCGAGGTCATCCCCGTCCGGACGGTCATCGCCGACCTCGCTGAGCCGCCCGCCGACACGCACGACGCCTACCTGCGCCTGCACCTGCTCAGCCACCGGCTGGCCCAGCCCAACACCATCAACTTGGACGGCATCTTCGGCGTCCTGCCGAACGTCGCGTGGACCAACCGCGGCCCGGTCGATCCCGAGCGCCTCGACCAGGCGCGCCTGCGCGCCCGCGCGCTGGACCGCGTCCTCAGCGTGGTGTCGGTCGACAAGTTCCCGCAGATGACCGACTACGTCGCGCCGTCCGGCGTCCGGATCGCCGACGCGCGCCGCGTCCGGCTCGGCGCCCACCTCGCCGCCGGCACGACCGTCATGCACGAGGGCTTCGTGAACTTCAACGCCGGCACGCTCGGCGCCTCGATGGTCGAGGGGCGCATCAGCCAGGGCGTCGTGGTCGGCGACGGCTCCGACATCGGCGGCGGCGCCTCGATCATGGGCACGCTGTCGGGCGGCGGCACGGAGGTCATCGCGATCGGCGCCGGCTCGCTGATCGGCGCCAACGCCGGCGTCGGCATCTCCCTCGGCGACGACTGCCTCGTGGAGGCCGGCCTGTACGTCACCGCCGGCACGCGCGTGACGACGCCCGAGGGCGAGGTCGTCAAGGCGCGCGAGCTGTCCGGCCGCCCCGGCCTGCTGTTCCGCCGCAACTCGACGACCGGCGTCGTCGAGGTCCTGCCGCGCACGGCCGAGTCGTGGAAGGGCCTGAACGCCGCGCTGCACAGCAACGCGTAGGACCTGCTCAGCCGCGCAGGCGGTGCGCGGCGGCCTCGCACGCCTCGGGCGTCGGGACCAGCGCGAAGCGCACGTGGCCGGCGCCGCCCGGCCCGAAGAACGAGCCCGGCGCGCAGACGACGCCGTGCTCGAGCAGGCGGACCGCGCAGGCCTCGTCGTCCTCGCCGTCGGGCGTGCCCAGCCACAGGAAGAACGTGCCCGGCCCGCCGGCGTCGCGGAAGCCCGCGTCCTGCAGCGCCGGCCAGAGCAGGTCGCGCTTGCGCCGGTACCGGGCGCGGACCTCGTCGACATGGCGCTCGTCGTCCCACGCCACGATCGACGCGCGCTGGACGAACTCCTGCGGCGCGGTGCCGACGTTGGGCCGGTAGCGCTTGAGCGCCGCGATCAGCCGCGCGTCGCCGGCGACGAACCCGGACCGGTAGCCCGGCATCGACGAGCGCTTGGACAGCGTGTTCAACACCACCACGTTGGTCAGGTCCGGCAGCTGAAGACCGCTCATCGGTGCCGTGCCGGCGAGCCAGATCTCCGAGTAGGCCTCGTCCAACGCCAGGACGAAGTCGTGCTCGCGCGCCAGCCCGGCCGCCCGCTCCAGCAGCTCCAGCGACGCGACCGCGCCCGTCGGGTTGTTGGGGAAGTTGAGCCAGAGCAGCCCGAGGCGCGCCAGCACGTCGGGACCCAGCGCGTCGAGGTCCGGGACGAACCCGGCCGCCGGGTCGAGCGGCAGCTCGACGACCTCGCGCCCCGCGAACAGCGCGCCGCGGGCGTAGACCGGATAGCCCGGCGTGGTGACCGCGACCGCGGACCCGCCGACGACCTCGGCCATCGAGAAGACGGCCTCCTTGGACCCCAGCGTCGGCAGCACCTGCGTGTCGGGGTCCAGCGCGACGCCGTCGTAGCGGCGCGCGACCCAGCGCGCGACCGCCTCGCGCAGCGCCGGCAGCCCCACCGCCTTGGGGTAGGTCGACACCGGGTCGAGCGCGTCGGCCAGCGCTCGGCGGATGAACGCCGGCGTCTCCTCCCGCGGCTCGCCGACCCCGAAGTCGATCAGCTCGATGCCGCGCGCGACCGCCGCGGCCTTGGCCTCGTCGAGCCGGACGAACGGGTACGTGCCCAGCGACTCCAGGACCGGGTTCAGGCGCACAGGAACCTCACGAGCGTGTTGTAGGACTTGACGAGCGCCGCGACCTCGACCTGCTCGTCGCGGCGGTGCGCGTACAGCGGCTTCCCGGGACCGAAGTTCACCGCGTCCACGCCGGCCGCAGAGAACTCGGCCACCGGCGTCCACGCCTGCTTGGGGGCGACCGTCAGCCCGTCGCCCGCCGCAACCAGGCGCGACATGTAGGGGTTGCCGTCTGCCGGCACCGCGCCCGAAGGCGCGTTGCCGTCGATCCGCAGCTCGCCGTGCGGCTCGCACAGCGCCCGCAGCTTGGCCTCGGCCGCGTCGGCCGACGTGCCCGGCGCGTAGCGCATGTTGACCTCGACGACGCACTCGTCCGGGACGACGTTGCGAGCGACGCCACCACGGACGGTCACGGCCGAGACCACCTCGCGGAACGTCAGGCCGGCGAACGCGTGCTCGACCGGCTCCAGCGCCGCCAGCTCGGCGATCCCGCGGCCGGCGCGGTGGATCGCGTTGTCGGCCAGCCACGGCCGCGCGGAGTGGCCGGCGACGCCGCGGAACGTCCACGTCGCGTTGATGTTCCCGACGCAGCCGGCGTGCAGCTCGTTGTCGGTCGGCTCCATCACCACCACGAAGTCGGCGTCGCGCAGCCCCGGCTCGCGCGCCAGGAGCGGCGTCAGCGACGAGTCGCCGAACGGCAGCTCCTCGCGCCCGAAGAACACGTACCCGACGTCGACGGTGGCCGCGGCCGGCGGGTCCAGCGCCAGCTCCATCATCACGCCGAGGCCGGCCTTCATGTCCGCGGCGCCGAGGCCGTGGACCACGCCGTCCGCCAGCCGACCCGGGTAGTTGCCCTGCGCCGGCACCGTGTCGAGGTGGCCCGCGAAGAGAACGAGCGGCCGGTCGCCGCGCTTCGCGGTCACGCCGGCCAGGACGCAGGTGTCGCCGGCGTCGCGCGCGCCCGCGGGCTCCAGCGTCGCCAGGACGTGGGCGGCCAGCGCGTCCTCGGCGCCCGACGCCGACGCGACGTCGACGATCTCGAGCACCCGCGCTCCGAGGCGTTCGGCGGACATGGGGCGCCACGCTATCGCCGTCGCGCCCCGGATAGCCTCGACGGCCGTGCGCTACTGCGGCGTCGACATCAGCGCCAAGGCGGGCAACCAGCAGCTCGTGACGCTGCACGAGCGCCGCGGAGCCGGGCCCGCGCACCCGGAGCTCGTCGCGACGTTCTACGCGCCCGGCACCGTCGGCGACGTCGCGACGACGATCCTCAGCTTCGGCGGCGAGGCGGTCGTCGCGATCGACGCGCCGTCCGGCCCGCGCCTCGACCTGCTCGCCGCCGGCCAGCCGCTGCGCGACGCGCTCCAGCTCCCCGACGGCCGCTACGAGACGATGCGCGTCTGCGACACCCTGCTGTACCGCCGGCGGCTGCCGCTCTACCCGGTCCCGGCGGCCGACGCGGCGCTCACGCGCTGGCAGGGGTGGATGCAGCACGGCTTCGACCTGTTCGCCGCGCTCGACCCGCTCGAGCGCTTCACGCCCGACGCCAGCCGCGGACATCGCCTCGAAGGGCCGGTGGGGGACGGGGCGCTGCGGTTCGGCCGCGTCGCCGAGACCTACCCGGACGCCGTCTTCTGCGCGCTGCTCGGCCACCGCCCGCCGGCCAAGCGCACGCCGTCCGGCCTCCAGCAGCGGATCGCCGCGCTGAAGCTCAAGGGCGTGGCCGACGACGACGGCGGCCTCTGGCAGCGCACGATCGACGAGCTGGACGCGACCGCCGCGGCGTACGCCGCCTACACGCTGGCCGCCGGGACCGGCGGCTGGGTCGGCGACCCGCGCGAAGGCGTGATCGTCCTGCCCGTCGCCCGCCTGGCCGACCGCTACGACAAGCTGCCGCAGCCGGCCCGCCACCGGCTGATCAGCGTTTCTCCACCACCACCGTCGTCGACTTGATCAACGCGACGGCCTGGTCGCCCGGCTTGATGCCGAGGTCGTCGGCGGCCTCGCGCGACATCAGCGACACGATCCGGTAGGGGCCGCAGGCCATGTCGATCTGGGCCATGACGCCGTCGCGGCGCACGCCCAGGACGATGCCCTGGAGGCGGTTGCGGGCGCTCGACCGCCCCTCGCGGGCCCGCGCGCGCAGGAGCGCGGCGAGCTCGTCGGCGCGCAGGTACCGCTGCTGCCCGCGGCGCTCGAACCTGATGCGACCGTCGCGCTCCCACCGCCGCAGGGTGTCGACGCTCACGCCCAACGCCGCAGCAGCCGCGCCGATGCGGATCCAGTCCTCCGGACGTCCGGTCAACTCCGACATCGGGGCATCACCAATCTCCTTGAACGCCCAAGCTACTCCTGGCCTGCCGAGGCAACCTGCATCATCCGTCCAGCCGCCGGCACAGTTTTGACTAGCCACGTGGTGAGATCTCCTCACCTGATTCCGGCGCATCGCGTGCCCTACGCGCGCGGCGTGGGGCCCTAGACTCAATGGGCACATGGAACGCGGTCGCAACGGACGCAACACGAACACCACCAACGGCTCCGGGCCCGCCGAGGGTCGCGCCAAGCAGCGCGCGTACCTGATCGCGGCCCTGGACGAGGGCGAGGACCTCAGCGAGCTGCGCGAGCTGCTGCGCACCGCGGGCGTCGCCGTCGTCGGCCACGCCGTGCAGCACCGCGACAAGCCGCACCCGAACACCTACCTCGGCCCCGGCAAGATCGAGGAGGTCAAGGTCGCGGCCAAGGCGGCGGACGCGAACGTCATCGTCTCCGACGACGAGCTCTCCCCGCGCCAGGAGCGCAACCTCGAGAAGGAGCTCGGGATGAGCGTCGTCGACCGGACGGCGACCATCCTGGACATCTTCGCCTCCCACGCCAACACGGCGGAGGGCAAGCTCCAGGTCGAGCTGGCGCAGTTGGAGTACAACCTGGCCCGCATGCGCGGGCTGTGGACGCACCTCGAGCGCCTCGGCGGCGTCTCCAGCGGCGGCTTCGCGACCCGTGGTCCCGGCGAGTCCCAGATCGAGACCGACCGCCGCCTGGCGCGCGACCGCATCGCCGCGCTGCGCCGCCGGCTGGAGCACGTCAAGGGCACGCGCGCGGTCCAGCGCGCCGAGCGCGAGCGGGCGCACCTGCCGCAGGTGGCGCTGGCCGGCTACACCAACGCGGGCAAGTCCACGTTGTTGAACGCCATGACCGGATCGGCCGTCGGCGTCCGCAACCGGTTGTTCCACACCTTGGACCCGACGACGCGCCAGCTGCAGATCGACGGCCGCCCGTACCTGCTGACCGACACCGTCGGCTTCATCCGCAAGCTGCCCCACCAGCTGGTCGACGCGTTCGGCGCGACGCTGGAGGAGACCACGCTCGCCGACCTGATCCTGCACGTGGTCGACGCCTCCGCCGAGGAGGAGGACCGCCTGGAGATGGTCCGCGCGGTCGAGGACGTGCTGGAGGACATCGGCGCGGGCGACCGGCCGCGCATGCTGGTGCTCAACAAGATCGACGAGCTGTCCGACGAGCAGCGCGAGGAGCTGAGCCACCGCCATCCCGACGGCGTGCAGGTGAGCGCGCTGACCGGCGCGGGGCTCGACGAGCTCTCCGTGGCCATCGAGCAGGCGTTCGCGCGCACGCTGCAGTCCGTCGAGCTGCTGCTCCCGTACTCCGAGGGCGGCCGGCTGGCCGAGCTGCACGACGTCGCCGGCGACCTGCACCGCGAGGACACCGCCGAGGGCGTGCACGTCGTCGCGCGGCTGCCCGCCCAGGTGGCGGAGCGCTACCAGCGCTTCTCGGTGTGACCGAGGTGGACGCCACCGCGACGCTCGCCGTCCGGCTGCTCCATCCCGACGCCAGGGCGCCGGCCCGCGGGCGGCCCCACGACGCGGGCTACGACCTGGCGTCGGTCGAGGCCCTCACGCTCGCGCCCGGCGAGCGGCGCCTGGTCGGCACCGGCGTGGCCGTCGCGATCCCGCCGGGGATCGCCGGGCTGGTGACGCCGCGCTCCGGGCTGGCGGCCAACCACGGCATCCACCCGCTCAACGCGCCCGGCCTCATCGACCCCAACTACCGCGGCGAGCTGCGCGTCGCGCTGCACAACGCGAGCGCCGAGCCGTTCGCGGTCGCGGTCGGCGACCGCATCGCGCAGCTGCTGCTCGTGCCGTTCTGGGCGCCGGCGCTCGACGTGGTCGAGACGCTGCCCGCGTCGCCCGACGAGCGCGGCGAGAACGGCTTCGGCTCGTCCGGCCGCTGAGCATTCGGTGGCCATTTGCAGGGGGATCCCCCTACCGGGGGATCTGAGCAGTGGGGATGCAAGAAGGGGGGCTGGCCGTACCACCCGGCTGTCGCCACGTCTCTACCTTTGCGCCCAGTGTCGACCGTCCGGATCGTTCTCTTCGCCGCGCTCGGCCTGCTCGTCCTGAGCGGCGTCGCGTTCGCGGGATCCGAGGCGCTGCACCACACCCAGCAGCGCGAGGCGGTCGTCACGACGCCGGTCCACCGGATCGTCGTCCGGTCCGACTCCGGCGACGTCGACATCCGCGCGGGCCTGACCGCCGACGTCATGGTCCACCGCACGGACGCCTGGCTCGTCGACCGGCCGACCGTGTCGGAGGAGCTGCGCGACGGCGTGCTGACGATCGACACCGGCTGCGGCCGCCTCAAGAGCGTGCTGCGCTGCCGGTCGGACCTGGAGATCGACGCCCCGCCGGAGGTCGACGTGGCGATCACGACGAAGTCCGGCGACGTCGACTTGCGCGGCCTCTCCGGGCGCGCGAGCGTGCGGACCGACTCGGGCGACATCCGGATGCACCGCCTGGAGCCGGTCACGGTGCGGGCGATGACCGACGCCGGCAACGTGTCGCTCGACCTCTTCGGCCAGCCGGCGCGCACCGAGGCCATGTCCGACGCCGGCGACGTGCGCGTCACCGTGCCCTACGGCCCATACCACGTCGACGCCAACGCGTCGGGCGGCAACGTGAAGGTCGAGGGCGTGATCCGCGACGACCTCGCGCCGCAGGCGATCAACGCCCTGACCCACGTGGGCGACGTCACGGTCCGCGCCCGCTGAGGGACGCGGACCGCTCGGCCACCGCGGGCTACTGGATGTAGCCCGCCTCCTTCAGGTACTCCGACGCCACCTTGGCCGGCGTCTGCTTGTCGAGGTCGACGCGCGAGTTGAGCTCCTGCATCACCGGGAGCGTCAGGCCCGAGGTGACCAGGTCCACCGTCTTGGTGAAGTCCGGGCCCGCCTTCTGGACGACCGGCGTCTTGGCCAGCAGCGTCGCGTTGTAGGGCGGGAACAGCTGCTTGTCGTCCTGGAGCAGCACCAGGTTGTTGGCCTTGATCTGGCCGTCCGTGGTGAAGACCTCGCCGACGTCCGTCTGGCCGTTCTTGAGGACCTCGTGGCGCTTGGCGATGTCGATCGACACGAACTTCTTGAACTTCAACCCGTACACCTTCTCGAGCCCCAGCAGGCAGTCCTGGCGCTGCTCGCACTCCGGCGGGCCGGAGACGCGCAGCGTCGGCGCCTTGGCCTTCAAGTCCGACAACTTGGTGATGTTGCCGAGCTTCTGGGCCGTGTCCTGCGTGACGGCGAAGCCGTTGGAGTCCGTGAACGGCGACTGCTTGAGGGCCGTGATGTTCTTCTTGGCCATGCAGGCCTTCGCCTGCTCGTAGGCCTGGTCGGGATCGTGCGAGACCTCGGCGTCCTTGACCTTGCAGAAGCTCGTCAGGATCGTGCCCGTGTACTCCGGGTACGCGTCCACCTGGCCGGAGTTCAGCGCCTTCAGCGCGATCTGCTCCGAGCCCAGGTTGAGCTGCTTCTTGACCTTGTAGCCGGCGGCCTTCAGCGCCTGGGCGTAGATCTCGCCCAGGATGAACTGCTCGGTGAAGTTCTTCGAGCCGACCGTGATCGTCGGCGTGTTGGCGTTGTCGGGGTTGGACTGGATGACGTTCGTGTCGGCGGCGGCCGTGCTCGAGCCGGCGGCGGACTGGGTCGCCGTGCTCGAACTGCCGCTGCTGCTGTTGTCGTCGCTACCGCACGCGGCCAGGCCGAAGGCGGCCAGGACGAGCGTGATCAGCGCGAGGACGCTGCGAGAGCGCATGCGTCGGATCCTCCTCGGGGTGGGGGTCTGCTGGGAAAGCTTGAGCCCGCGTGGCGTCACGGCACGCTGGAGCGCGGCGAAGATGAGCTCCGCCCCGATGGCCAGCACCGCGATCAGGAGCGCCGTGCCGAGGCGACCAGCGTCGCCGTGGACGTTGGCGTTGATGATCGGCACGCCGAGCGTGTCGACCCCGACGTAGGGGCCGAGGGTCGCCGTCGCCAGGACGTTGACGACCGACGTCCGGATGCCGCCGAAGATCAGCGGCAGCGTGAGCGGGAGCTCGACGCGCAGCGCGAGCTGGCGCTCGGAGAGCCCCATCCCGCGTGCGGCGTCGACGACGTCGCGGTCCACCTGGCGGACCCCGACGTAGGTGTTGGTGAAGATCGGTGGGATCGCGAGCAGGACCATCGCGAACACGAGGTTCCCGGCGTTCAACCCCAGGTAGGTCGAGGCGAACACCAGGACCGCGAAGCTCGGGACCGCGCGGCCGACGTTGGCGGCGGTCGAGGCCGCGAGCTGGCCCTTGCCGATGTGGCCGAGCCACAGGCCGAGCGGGAGCGAGAGCGCGATCGCGACGACCATCGCCTCGAACGTCACGCGCAGGTGCGTCCACAGCAGCGGCCAGAGGTGGCTGCCGCCGACCTGGAGGCCGCCGCCGAGCGACTCGCGCGAGTGCAGCAGGTAGTCGATCGCGTCCCTCATGACGTCGCCCGCGCGCGCTGCCAGGGCAGCAGGAGCCGCTGGATCGTCAGGAGCGTCAGGTCGAGCACGAACGCCAGCAGCACGCAGAGCAGGCCGGCGGTCAGGATGTTGGACTTGAACGTGATGTCGGTGAGGATCTGCTGACCCAAGCCACCGGCGCCCGCGTAGAAGGCCAGGGCGGCGAGGCCGACGTTCGTCGTCGTCGCCACGCGCAGCCCCGCGAAGATCTCCGGCAGCGCGAGCGGCAGCTCGACCTTCCACAGCAGCTGGCGGTCGGTGAAGCCCATGCCGAGCGCCGCGTCCTTGGCCTCGGCCGGCACGTTGTCCAGGCCGGCCACGATGTTGCGGAACAGGACCAGCAGGGTGTAGATGGTGAGCGGGATCAACGCGGTGGTGAACCCGAAGCAGGTGAGCGGGATCAGGATCGCGAAGAGCGCCAGCGAGGGGATCGTGTACAGGATGCCCGTCACGCCGATGATCGGGCCGGTGAGCCAGCGGCGCTCGTGGGCGAGCAGCGCCAGGACGAAGGCGATCGCGAAGCCGATCGCGACCGACGACAGCGTCAGCTCGAGGTGGCGCCACAGCGGCGCGAGGTACTCGTCGAAGTGGTGGACGATCCAGTCCGGGCAGATGCCGTTGTCCTGGACGCACGACAGCTTCCCGGGCTCGCGCTCGTGGATCCTGACCTGGGCCAGGATCGAGAGCGTGTCGGCGCTCGGCCTCACCCGCGCCGGCCTCCCTCGCGGACGGCCGTCAGCCACTCAAGACGCTGGATCATGCGGTCGGCGCCGACGAACTCCTCCACGAACTCGTCGGCCGGCGCGGCGACGAGCTCCTCCGCCGTCCCGAACTGCGCGAGCACGCCGCCGGGCTTGAGCACCGCGATGTGGTCGCCGAGCTTCAGCGCCTCGTCGATGTCGTGCGTGACGAAGATGACGGTCTTGCCGAGGTCGACCTGCAGGCGCCGGAACTCCTCCTGGAGGCGGGCGCGCGTGATCGGGTCGCTGGCGCCGAACGGCTCGTCCATCCGCAGCAGCGGCGGGTCGGCGGCGAGCGCGCGGGCGACGCCGACGCGCTGGCGCTGGCCGCCCGACAGCTGGGCGGGGTAGCGCTTGCCCATCGCCTGCTCCAGGCCGACGAGCTCCAGCAGCTCCGCGACCCGCGCGGTGACGCGCTTGCCGTCCCAGCCCAGCAGCTTCGGGACGGTGCCGACGTTCTCGGCCACGGTGAGGTGCGGGAACAGGCCGATCTGCTGGATCGCGTAGCCGATGCCGCGGCGCAGGTCGGCGGCGGGGCGGTCGCGGACGGAGACGCCGTCGACGCGGACGTCGCCCGAGGTCAGCTCGATCATGCGGTTGACGAGCCGCATCGCCGTCGTCTTGCCCGAGCCCGACGGGCCGATGAAGATCGTCAGCTTGCCGGCCGGCACCTCGAGGCTGAGGTCGCGGATCGCCGGCTCGTCGGTTCCGGGGTAGGACTTGGCCGCGTGGTCGAACTCGACGGTCGCGGCTGAGGAGGACGCGGTCACTTGTCCACCAACCTACTGGGAAATGGGGAGCTCAGGTAGCCAGACGGCCCCTCGACGTGGGCGGTGTTGGGGAAGGTCATGGCGAGGTCCGCGGCCGGCGGAACGAACGATCCTAGTCTGGTCGCCGGGCGATGCGTGTCAGTCCGGCATCGCGCCGCTCAGCGGTGACGAGTTGGAGGAGCCCGTCGCGGTGCCCGGCGACGGCGATCGTGCCGGTGGCGGAGTCGACGGCGACGGCGTCCGGCTGGCGGACGGTCGGGAGGCTGGACACGGCGGCGAAGCGGGCGATGCTGATCGTCGTGAGCCGGTTGCGCGCGGGCTGCGTCACATACAGGTCGCGCCGGAGCGGATCGACGGCGAGCGCGTAGGGCGCGCCGCCGACCGGGATCCGCGCGACGGGGTGCAGGCGCGGCCGCGTGGAGTAGGCGAGCACGGCGTCGCCGTCGCTGTCGGAGACGAACACGAGGTCGCCGAAGGTCGCGATGCCGGTCGGGCGCCGACCGGCGGGCGTCGTGGCCACGACGCGCAGCGTGCGCGGGTCGAACAGCTCCAGCGTGCGGCGGGCGGACGAGAGGACGGCGAGGCGCGTGTCGAAGTCCGCGGAGGCCAGCGCGGCGGGCGCGCTGCCGAAGTGCGCGGTGGGGCGGCCGCCGTCCAGGACGTCGACGCTGTCGCCGCGTGGTCCGGTGACGAACGTCCGGCCCAGGACCAGCGCGGCGCGCGGCTGCGGCGCGGCGGCGGGCGTGACCGGGGCGGGCTGGACGGCGACGGCGTGCCGGCCGGTCTCGGCCGGGACCAGGAAGACCGCGGGCGCCGGGTGGCGCTCCTGGCCGACCGGGACCGCGACGCGCTGGGTCACCCGGCCGCTGCGCGAGTCGACCAGCGCGAGGCGGCTCGGGTCATGGATGGCGACGGCGAACTGGTGGGCGCGCGGGTCGGCGGCGAGCGCGTCGGGCAGGGCGCCGACGTGGATCGTGCGGCCGGCGGGGCGGCGCGTCAGCGGCGGGGAGAGCGCGGGGCCCGAGGCGACGTCGGCGGCCGACGCCGCGGCGGGCGCGGGTGCTGCCGCGGTCGTCGTCGGCGGCGCGAGCGGCACGTGCCGCACGCCGCAGCCGGCGACGCAGAGGGCGAGGAGGACGACGCCGAGGACGGCCGTGCGACGCACCCGCCAAGGGTGCCACACGCCACCGCCGCCAGGTCCACCTGGCATCCTGCGCGCATGGCTGCCCTTCTCACCGGCCACTGCCTCTGCGGCGGCGTGCGCTACGAGGTCTCCGAGCCGCTGGCCGACGCCGGCTACTGCCACTGCACGCGCTGCCAGCGCCGGACCGGGGCGGCGGCCGCCGCGTCGGCGCGGGTCCGGCCGGGGAGCTTCGCGGTCGTCGCGGGTGAGGACCTGATCAAGGACTACGACCCGGGGGACGGCGGGTTCTTGAAGTCCTTCTGCACCGCGTGCGGCAGCGCGCTGTACAGCCGCCACCCGACCGACGCGTCGATCCTCTCGATCCGCCTCGGCACCGTCGACGGCGACCCCGGCATCCGCCCGCTGTACCACCAGCGCGTCGAGACCGCGGCGGTGTGGGAGCCGCTTCCGGACGACGGCCTGCCGCGCTACGACGGCCCGGCGCCGGGCGTCCGCGCGCCGCTCTAGGCTCCGGCGCCCACGCCGGCCGCGCGGCGCGCCGAGGCGTGCGCCGCGTCCTCCAGCGCGTCATCCAGCGGCGCCAGGTCGGTGGGCGCGAGCCCCAGCGCCGTGGCCAGCAGCCAGTCGGCGAACCAGGCGTTCTTGGGCAGCAGCGGGCCGTGCAGGTAGGTGCCGATCACCGTGCCGCGGTGCACGCCCTCGGTGCCCGAGCGGCCGTCGTTGCCGTGGCCCTTGAGCACGCGGCCCAGCGGCCGCTCGCCCGCGCCCAGGACCGTCCGGCCGCCATGGTTCTCGAAGCCCGCCAGGACGCGCGGACCGTCCAACCCCTCCAACTCGACCTCGATCGCGACGTTGCCGATCAGCCGCGAGCCGTCGATCGCGCGCCGCGTGACGAGGTCCACCAGGCCGATGCCGGGGACGCGCTCGTCGCCGAGCTCGTAGTGGTCGCCGAGCAGCTGGATGCCGCCGCAGATCCCGAGGACGATCGCGCCGCGGCCGGCCGCCGCGCGCAGCGCGTCGCGCTTGGTGTCGTAGAGGTCCTGGGCGCAGAGCTGCTGGTCGCGGTCCTGCCCGCCGCCGAGGTAGAAGAGGTCGTGCGCGTCGGGGTCGACCGCGTCGCCGAGGCCGGCGGCGGTGAGCGTGAAGCCGATGCCACGCCAGGCGCAGCGCCGCTCCAACATCAACATGTTGCCGCGGTCGGCGTAGATGTTCATCAGGTCGGGGTAGAGGGCGCAGACGCGCAGCGCGCGGTCAGCCACCGAGGACCACCACCGTCGAGCCGACGTAGACGTCGGTGGCCGGGATGCGGAGCAGGTCGACCGCCTCGAGGCCGCTGGCCCGGGCCTCGCGGACGAGCATGATCGCGTCGACGCGGGCCAACCTGATGATGTCGTGCTCGTCGGGCACGTCATCCCCTATGACTTGACGCAGCCGGTGGATCGCGGCGTGCTCGCCCTCGTCGACCACCGCGAGCGGCAGCGACAGGTAGCGGACGCCGTCGACCTCGCCGACGTCGGGCTCGGGCAGGCCGTCGGACTCGCCGTCGAAGCTGTCCAGGGCGTCGGCCAGCGCGACCGCGATCAGCCCGCCGTCGACCAGGTGGCGCCTCGCCGTCACGAGGAACTGCGCCCGCGCGGCCGCGTCGTCGAGGAGCTGCAGCGTCTGCATCGGCACCGCGATCAACCCGAAGCGCCGGTCGCCCAGGTCGAACGCGCGCGCGTCGGCGACCACGGTCTCGACGGAGAGGCCGAGGCCGGCCGCACGGGCGCGCAGCGTCGCGAGCAGGTCGGCGTCGACGTCCAGCGCGACGACCTCCAGGCCATGGGCGGCGAGGTCGAGCGCGACGCGCCCCGTGCCGGCGCCGACGTCGAGCACCGGCCCGTCGACGTCCCGGGCGAGCCTGCGCCACAGCTCCTGGTCCTCGGCGTAGCCGCCGCACTCGACGTCGTGCCAGATCACCCTCAGCGGCGTCGAGGCCCTCATGCGAACGAGCTCCCCGCCGCGCCGCGCGCGACCAGCTCGCGGCGCAGCTCCAGCATCGCGGTGTAGGTGGGGATCGCGACCAGCCGGCCGGCGCCGCCGTCGATCGCGCGATCCAGCGCGGACGGCAGCTCGGGCTCGACGACCAGCCGCGCCTCCGGCACGCCGGCGTACTTGAAGCGCAGCGCCATCTCGGCCGCGCGCGTGCCGCTGCACACCACGCGCCGCAGGCGGCCGGAGAGGACCTCGAAGTCGGCGTCCCAGATCCAGGACACGTCGCGCCCGTCGGCGGTGTGGTCGTTGAGCACGGCCAGGACGTCGTGCTCGCCGTCCTCCAGCGCCAGCGTGCGGATGACCTCGTTGGCGCCGGCCGGGTTCTTCACCAGCAGCAGCAGCAGGTCGCGCCCGCCGACCCGGACGGTCTCGGCCCGGCCGAACGCGGCCGCGACGGCCTCCAGGCCCGCGACGACCTCGGCCGGCGTGGCGCCGAGCGCCGTCGTCAGCGCCGCCGCGCCCAGCGCGTTGTACACGTTGTAGAGGCCGGGGAGGGGGAGGGCGACGTCGACGGTCGCGTCCGGCAGGCGCAGCGTGACGCGCGCGCCGCGCAGCCCGTCGAGCACCACGCGCTCGGCGGCGATCGCCGGCGCCGGGCGCGTCTGACCGCACGCGTCGCAGTGGTAGTGGCCCAAGTGCCCCAAGAACACGTAGTCATAGCGGTAGGGCGCGCCGCAGCGGCGGCAGTGCTTGGAGTCCGCCGCGTGGGCCATGCCCTCCAGCGCCATCGACGGGTCCTCGACGCCGAAGTACACGACGTCGTCGCGGTCGCGCCCGAGGTCGGCCACGAGCGGGTCGTCGGCGTTCAACACCAACGTGGTGTCCCGGGCCTCCGCGACGACGCCGGCCCAGCGGTCGGCGATGGCCTCCAGCTCGCCGTAGCGGTCCAGCTGGTCGCGGAACAGGTTGGCCAGCAGCAGCGCGCGCGGCCGGATCTGCGGGACGAGGCGGTCGAGCCAGAACTCGTCGATCTCGAACAGGCCGGTGTCGCCGCGGATCGCGCGGCCCGGGCCGGCGGCCTCCAGCAGCGTCCCCGCGATCCCGCCGGCCATGTTCGCGCCCGCGCGGTTGTGCACCAACTCATGGCCGCCGCGCTCGAGGATCGACGCGACCATCGCGGCCGTCGTCGTCTTGCCGTTGGTCGCCGAGATGACGGCCGAGCCGTTGCTCAGCCGCGACGCCAGCGCGCCGACCGCGCCGGGCTCCATCCGCAGCAGCAGCTTGCCGGGCAGCGACGTGCCGCCCCGGCCCGAGCGCCGGGACACCGCGCCCGCGGCCCGCGCCGCGGCCAGCTTGGCCCCCAGCAGCGTCATGCGGCTGCGGGCAGCAGGACCTTGATCGCGCCGGGCACGGCGCGGATGGTGACGGGCAGCTCGCCGATCGGGTCGCCGTCGGCGTAGACCGTGAACGGGCGGTCGGCAGCGATCCTGACCTCGGGCCCGCGGAGCATCTCGATGCAGTCGAGGTCGACGTGCGTGCCCTTGAACACGCGCGGCAGGAGCTTCGTGGCGAACTCCGTGCGCGAGCGCGGCCAGGCCATCATGACGTCGAGCTGGCCGTCGTCGAGCCGGGCGTCGGGGGCGGCGTACATCCCTCCACCGTAGGCGCTCGTGTTGCAGGCGCCGACGCACCAGCCGGTGAACGTGCGGCGCTCGCGGCCGACGGTGACGTCGAACGTCGCGGGCCGGAACCCCGCCAGCGCCCGGAGCGCGCCGTAGGCGTACACCAACGGCCCGAGGGCCGACGGCGCCTCGTTGGCGATGCGGTTCGCGTCGGAGTCGAAGCCCAGCGACGCGATCCCGACGAACGTCCGCGGCGTCCCGTTCGCGCCGCCGCCGGAGACCACCTCGCCGACGTCGAGCGGCGTCGCGACGCCCGTCGCCAGGACGGCGCAGGCCGCGACGGGGTCGAGCGGGATGCCGCAGACGCGCGCGAAGTCGTTGCCGCGGCCGCCGGGCAGGACGCCCATCACCGCGTCCGGATCGCCGCGCAGCGCCGACGCGACCGCGCCGACCAGGCCGTCGCCCGACAGCGGGACCGCGACCTCGCCCGCCGCGGCGGCCGCGCGGGCCAGCTCTCGCGTGTGCTGAACCGACCGCGTCCGCTCGGTCCGGAACGGCACGCCGAGCCGGCGCAGCTCGGCCTCGACGGCGGGCAGCGCCTTGAGCGCGCGTCCGCCGCCGGCCGAGGGGTTGACGAGCAGGGCGACGGGGCGCGGCATGAACGCACCATCCTGCCGCATCGCGCGCGGTCAGCGCTCGCCGAAGACCAGCTCGGCCAGCGTCGCGGCGATGGCCACGGGCGCCGGGTCCTCGGCCGCGCGCGCCTCGCGCTCGGTCGTCGCGCCGCTCAGGACGATCGCCGCGTCGAGGCCGGCGGCGTGCGCGCCGGCGAGGTCGGCGTCGAGGCGGTCGCCGACGACCAGCGCCCGCGGGCCCGCGGGCGGCTCGTCGACCGGCAACGTGTCGTCGATCGTCACGGGCTCGACGGCCGGCGGTGCGGTCGGAGCCGCGGCGAGGCGCTCGGCGGCCGACGGCGGGCGCGGCGGCAGCGTCGCGGGACCGGCGTCGTCGGCGCCCAGGCGCTCCAGCGCCGTCCAGAATGGCTGCGCGGCGGGCTTGCCCAGGTTGATGGCCTCGACGCCGGTCGCGGCCTCGACCGCCGCGACCACGGCGCCGGTCCCGGGCCACGGCCCGCCGGGCATGGGGAAGATCGGGTCGCGGCCGGCGCAGACCAGCTCGGCGCCGCCGAGGACGGCCTGCGTCGCGTCGCGCAGCTCGTCGTAGGAGAAGCGGTCGTGCGCGGCCACGACGACGACGTCGGGCGGCGGCACGTCGCGCCCGTTGACGATCTTCAGCCCGGCGTCGACGACGTGGCGGTGCATCACCGGCGCGCCGATCACGTAGGCCGCGCGCCAGCGGTCGGTCGTCGCCAGGACGTGCTGGATCGCGCCGCCGACCGTGACGACCTCCTCCAGCGCCGCGCGCATCCCCAGCCCCCACAGCTTGCGCACGTACTCCTCGCCGGAGCGGCGCCCGTCGTTGGTCACGAACGCCACGCCGATCCCGGCGGCGCGCAGCGCGGCGACCGCCTCGACGGAGCCGGGGATCGCCTCCTCGCCGACGTAGATGCAGCCGTCGAGGTCGAGCAACATGTAGGCGTACTCGCCCACCAAGGGCGACAGCTCGCTCACGGCGCGTGGATCTCGTACACCTTGCGGTCGCCCTCGTCGGCGACCACCCGCATCCCGGCGCCCAGCAGCACGCGCTGGGAGGCCAGGTTGACCAGGTCGGTGTCGGCGTGGATGGACCTGACCTCGGGCTGGGCGAGGGCCCAGCCGAGCAGCGCGCGCAGCGCCTCGACCGCGTAGCCGCGGCGCCGGGCGACCGGCACGATCCCGAAGCCGACGCTCAACTCGCCCAGCTCGTCGGGCGGCTGGTGGAAGCCGATGTCGCCGATGACCAGGTTGGTGTCCTTCTCGATGACCTGGTAGTGGCAGAAGCCGCCGCGGTCGACGTCGTGGTCCACGAGCTCGGACTGCATCGCGACGGCGACGAGCGTCCCGTCCAGCGGATAGCCCTCCGCCCAGGCCTGTCCGGGAAGCAGCCGGCCCTCGAGCAGCTCGCGCATCTCGGCCGGCGCGAGCGGCCGGAGGCGCAGTCGAGGGGTCGTGAGCTCCACGGACGTCGACCCTAGCCGACCCGCTGGAGCCCGCGGTTCAGAAGAGGCTAAGCGCCGACGCGCCATCGTCGGGCGGGGCGTCGTCGAGGCAGTCGGGCTCGTCGTGCGTGGCGTCGCTGACGGCCGGCCCGACCGCGCGGCGCGCCGTCAGCGCGTCGGGCAGCGGGACGAGCAGCTCGGGGAGCAGCTCCGGCGGCGTGCCGTGGTCCAGCCACGCCTCCTCGGCGTCCTGGTCGGGCAGCATCACCGGCATCCGGTCGTGGATGTCGCGGAGCTTGTCGTTGGCGTCGGTCGTGATGATCGTGCAGGTGCGCAGGCCGGACTCCGCCGCGCCGTCGCCGTGCCAGGAGGCCCACAGGCCGGCGAAGGCGAACGGGGCGCCGTCGGCGCGCGTGATGTGGAACGGCTGCTTGCGACCGCGGTCCGGACGCGGCTGCCACTCGTAGAAGCCGTCGGCGACGATCAGGCAGCGCCGCGTCTTCAACGCGTCGCGGAACGCCGGCTTCTCGGCTACCGTCTCCGCCCGCGCGTTGATCATCTTGTAGCCGACCTTGGGCTCCTTGGCCCAGAACGGCACGAGGCCCCAGCGCAGCAGCTCGCCGCGCGGCTCGCCCTCCTTGGAGGTCGTCACCGCGACGATGTCATCGCCCGGCGCGACGTTGAACCGCTGCCGGACCTCCAGCGTCTCGCCCAGGCCGAACCGGCCCCGCAGATCGCTCTGGGCCGGCGTCGCCAGCGAGTACCGCCCGCACATGGCCTACGAGGTTAGGAGCCCGGACCCGCGGCCTTGGCCTTGGCGCGCGCCTGGCGTCGCCGGCCGAGCAGGGCCAGGACGACGAGCGCGATGATCACGATGAGGATCCCGAGCCAGACGGCGACCAGGGTGCTGACGCCGCCGAAGGGCAGCGCGATGACCTTGGCGATCACGGTCCCGACCAGGATCAGCGCGACGAGCAGCGCCACGATGATCGCGATACCGCGGACGCGGGCGACGATGCCGGCCGAGGCCGGCGGCGCGACGATGCCCATGAAGCGCAGCAGCATGAGCTGGCGGGAGGACGGCGGGGTCTGGCCGAGGCGCTCGACCGCGGCCTTCAGGTCGTCCGGCCGGCGCTCGGCCAGCGCGAGCGACGCGTCGGCCATCCGGCGCAGCGCCATGCGCTCCTGCGGGCGCGCCGCGGCGAGCGCCTTGCGGAAGTGCTCGCGCGAGGCCTTGGCGTCGTAGCGCTCGGCCGCCCGCGCGCCCAGGATCGCCTGCGCGGCGGCCTTGAACTTCTGCTCGCGCTCGAGCTCTTCGTCGGAGCGGGACTCGAGCTGCTGCATGGCGGCGAGCCCGCCCTGCTGCTGCATCTTGATCTGGCGCTGCTTGGGCGGCATGTCGCAATGCAGCCTACCGGCAGCGGCCGATCGCCCACCGCGTCGCCGACACGTGGCAGGATGCGTCCGATGCCTCGTCGGTTCACGCTTCTCATCTGCCTGATGGCCGCGCTCGCCGTCCCGGTCGGGATCGCGCACGCGCAGAGCTCCCCGTTCGCCCCGCTGCCGCCCTCACAGCCGGCTCCGGCTCCGGCGCCGACGGTGACGACGGACCCCACGACGAGCACCGACGACGGCGGCCTCAAGGGCTGGCAGCAGGTCCTGATCTTCGCCGGCGGCGGCATCCTGCTGCTCGGCATCGCGTGGGCGATCGTCACCGACGCGCGCAAGAACGCGCCCGTCGCCGAGAAGACCGAGGAGCTGGAGGCCACGCGCACGCGCAAGGAGGCCGACATCAAGAGGCGCAAGGCCCGCAACCGCGCGGCGGACAAGCGCTCGCGCCAGGCGCGCAAGCGCAACCGCTGACCCTCATCTAGCCCTTGGCGGTCGTCCTGAGGTCGTCGGTCGTGAGGTTCTCCTCGCCCGGCAGCGCCGCGTAGCCGGTGCCGAGGGCCTTGCCCTTGGCGGCCAGGCACGCGCGGTCGAGCCGGACGAAGACGAGCGCCGCGCCGCGCTCGCCCTGGGCCGGCGTGTTCCGGCACCAGGTGTAGTTGTAGGTCTTGAAGTTCAGCGCGGCGACGAACGCGTGGCCCAGCTCGGCCACCTTCTCGCCCCCGGCGCCGGTGACGTGGCGCTTGATGGCCACGCAGTCGTAGCGGCCGACGTCCTTGCCGAGGACCTCGTCGTCGGGGACGGCGTTGGGCGCCTTGAGGATCGGGCCGCAGGTGGTGGAGAGGATCGGGCCGTCGAGCTCGCCGGCCCGCGCCCGGGCGCGGGCGTCGGCGGTGATCCGGTCCTCGACGGCGACCACGAGCGCGCGGCGGGCGCGCAGCCGGTCGGCGTCCGACGCGCCCGGCGCGGGCCGGAGCTGCGGAGCCGCGCCGTGGTGGGGCGCCTGGACGCGGACGAGCTTCGCGCGCAGCTGGGCGACGAGCCGCGCCTGCTCGGCCCGGTCGCGCCGCTCGTCCTTGTGGCCGGCGTTCAGGGCGACCACCGCGCCGGCGGCGCCGAGGACGAGCACGACGCCGAGGACGCCCCCGCCGACCGCGACCCGGCGGCGCGTCTGCGCGCGGGACCGGGCGAAGTACGAGGTCTGGCAGTGGGGACAGCGCTCGTACCGCGTCCGGCCCTCGCGGCCGCAGCTCGGACAGGTCCGGAGGGGAGGGGGGTCAGGGTCCTGGTGCTGCTCGTCCTCGGCGACCACGGCCTAACCAGCGTAGACAGGTTGGGTGGTTGTGCGCAACCATGTCCGCGTGGATCCCTTCGTTCCCGGACGCCAGCCCTCGGGCCGCACGCCCGCGCCGGGGCGGCTCGGCCTCGTGCAGGCGTTCGCGAACTCGTTCTGGGATCTCGACGCCGGAGGCGCCGACGAGTGGGGCGACGCGACGGCCTACGGCCGCTGGCTGGCGGCCCGCGGCTTCGCGGGCGGCCGCGACGCGTCGGAGGCCGACCGGGGGCGGGCGGTCGCGCTGCGCGAGGCGCTGCGGCGGATGGCCCTGACCCACCACGACGCGCCCGACGCGCCGCCGCACCCCGCCGACCTGGCGATCCTCGACGCGGCCGCCGCGGGCGCCCCGCTGCACGTGCGCTTCGAGGCCGGCGGGCCGCCCGTGCACGTCGCGGCCGGCGACGGGCCCGACACGGCGCTCGCACTCGTCCTCGGCGTCGTCGCCGAGGCCATGGCCGACGGCCGCTGGACGCGCATGAAGGCCTGCCCGGGCCCGCACTGCGGCTGGCTGTTCTACGACGGCTCGCGCAACCGCTCGCGGCAGTGGTGCTCGATGCAGATCTGCGGAAATCGCGTCAAGGGCCGCGAGTATCGTGCGCGCCATCGCCGCCACGCGGCGGCAGGAGCGAACATGTCGCTGCCGAACGATCACAAGAGCTTCACGTAGCCGCCCGTTCATTCGCCATCCTTTGTCCCGCGCCATGGCTCCACTGCCTCGCCTGACGCCGCTGCTCGCCCCGCAGCCGCCGAAGCTGCGCCACCTCCGGCGCGAGCGGTTGCGCCTGGCCGATGGAGGGCGGACGACGCTGTACGTCGCCCGCTACGACCTCCGGCGCTTCGAGCTGCGCGTCGTCCGGCTGCCGCGTCCGGCGCCCCTTGAGGACTTCTGCCGCGCCAACGGCTTCGACGAGGCGCTGGTCGGCGGGTTCTACGAGCGGCCGGACCTCGTCCCGCTCGGCGCGCTGTGGACCGGCGGCGTCGAGCGCCGGCACGTCCCGTTCGCCGCGCCGTACGGCGCCGTGCGCGCGTGCCTGAGCGTCGACGGCGCCGACGTGGCGATCGCCCGCCGCGACCAGCTCCCGGAGACGCTGCGCGGCGGCGACCTCCTGCAGGCCGGCCCGCTGCTCGTGGCCGGCGGCGCGCCGGTCCGCGGCGACCGCGAGGGCTTCAGCGCCGCCTCGCACCAGTTCGACTCCGACATCACCGACGGGCGCCATCCGCGCGCGGCGATCGGGATCACGCGGCGCGGCGAGGCGCTCGCGGTCGCCTGCGACGGGCGCGCCGACGACGAGGCCGGCCTGGCGATGGACGAGCTCGCCGAGGCCATGGCCGCGCTGGGCGCGGTCCAGGCGATGAACCTCGACGGCGGGGGCTCCACGTCGCTGGTCTGCGGCGGCCGCCTGCGCAACGTCCCGCGCGAGGCGCACGGCATCGGGCTGCCCGGCGGGCGGACCGTGCCGACGGCGATCGTGTTCCGCCGCCGATAGACCGCTTTCCGGATCAGCTACAACTGACGGGGTGCGTGTGCTCTCCGGTCTGATGTTCTTCCCTCGTGGCGGGTCCGCGCACGTCGCCCGCGCCCTGGCGACGGAGCTGCCCGCGCACGGCTGGGACGTCACGCTGGTGACCGGCTCGCGGGCCGGCGGCCACGGCGACGCGCGGCGGTTCTTCGCCGGCCTCGACGTCCGGCCCGTCGACTTCGACGCCGGCGACGCGCCGCTGCATCCCTCGTTCGAGGACCGGCCGGGCGCGCACGACCAGGTCTTCGCGTCGGTCGACGAGACCGCCTACGAGGGGCACGTCTCGGCCTGGGCGCGCGCTTTCAAGGCCGCCGGCGCCGACGGGTTCGACGTCCTGCACCTGCACCACCTCACGCCGCTGCACGAGGCCGCCGCGCGCGTGGCGCCCGGCGTCCCGGTCGTCACGCACCTGCACGGCACCGAGCTGCTGATGCTCGAGGAGATCGCCGACGGCGCGCCGTGGCCGTACGCGCAGGCGTGGGTGCGGCGGATGCGCCGCTGGGCCCAGAACTCCGAGCGGCTGCTGGTGCTGTCGCCCTCGCAGGTCGCGCGCGCCGTGGAGCTGCTGGGCATCGACGAGAGCCGCTGCGTGGTCAGCCCCAACGGCTTCGACCCCGAGGCCTTCGACCGCCTCCCGGTCGACCGCGCCGAGCTCTGGCGCCGGCACCTCGTCGAGGCGCCGCGCGGCTGGGCGCCGGGCCAGGACGAGGGCAGCATCACCTACACCCTGGAGGACATCGCCCCGCTGACGGGCGGCGGCCCGACGGCGATGAGCGTCAGCCGCTTCACGGCGGTCAAGCGGATCGGCCTGCTGATCCGGGCCTGGGCGCACGCCCAGCGCGACGGCGCTCTTCCGGACGACGCGTCGCTCGTCCTGCTCGGCGGCTACCCCGGCGAGTGGGAGGGCGAGCATCCGGCCGACGCGATCGCCGCCTCCGGCGCGCGCAACGTCTTCCTCGGCGGCTGGCACGACCACGGCGGGCTGCCGTCGTTCCTGTCGGCCGCCGACGTCTTCGTCCTCGCGTCGGTGCGCGAGCAGTTCGGCTCCGTGCTGGTCGAGGCGATGGCCTGCGGGCTGCCGGCGATCGCCGTCGACCGCTTCGGGCCGGCCGACATCGTCGCCGACGGCGTCACCGGCTGGCTCGTCGAGCCCGACGACGAGGGCGCGCTCACCGGCGCGCTGGCCGAGGCGCTGGACGACCCGGTCGAGCGGCGCCGCCGCGGCCGCCGCGCCTGGCGCGACGCGCACGAGCGCTTCTCCTGGCCCGCGCTGGCCGGGGACTTCGCGGTGGTGCTGGACGAGGTCGCCGACGGCCTCGCCGGCGAGCGGCGCTTCAGCGCGAGGACGCCGATCGCGTGACCGACGCCGCCGAGTCGTCCGCGACCCGTCGGTCCGAGCTGCACCGCACCGGCCGCCTCTTCACGCCCTACCGCGGGCGCCTCGGCGCTGTCCTGGCGCTGATCGCGCTGAGCGCCGGCATCAGCCTGATCTCGCCGTTCCTGCTGCGCGACGTGCTCGACACGGCGATCCCCGAGGGCGACACCACGTTGCTGACGTGGCTGGTCGGCGGGATGATCGCGGTGGCGATCGTGACCGGCGCGCTGGGCGTGGCCCAGACCTACTGGTCCAACCTCGTCGGCCAGGAGGTCATGCACGACCTCCGCGCCGCGGTCTACCGCCACCTGCAGCGGCTGTCGCTCGCCTTCTTCACGCGCACGCGGACGGGCGAGGTGCAGTCGCGCATCGCGTCGGACATCGGCGGCATCCAGTCGGTGGTGACGTCGACCGCGACGTCGATCGTCTCCAACGTCACGACCGTCATCGCGACGGTGATCGCGATGTTCGCCCTGGACTGGCGGCTGGCGGCGTTCTCGCTGGCGGTGCTGCCGTTCTTCGTGTGGATGACGCGGCGCGTGGGCGGCGAGCGGCGCAAGATCACGGCGGCGCGGCAGGGGCGCGTGGCCGACATGTCGTCCTTGGTCGAGGAGTCGCTGTCGGTGTCGGGCATCCTGCTCGGCCGGACGATGGGGCGGGGGGACGAGCTGGCCGAGCGCTTCACCGCCGAGTCGCGCGAGCTGGCGACGCTGGAGGTCCGCTCGCGCATGGCCGGCCGCTGGCGAATGGCGAGCGTTCAGATGTCCTTCGCGATCATGCCGGCGCTCGTCTACTGGTTCGCGGGTCTGACCGACGCGGTCAGCATCGGCACGCTGGTGGCGTTCACGACGCTGCAGACGCGGCTGCTGTTCCCGATCGGGTCGCTGCTGTCGGTGTCGGTCGACCTCCAGTCCTCGATGGCGCTGTTCCACCGCATCTTCGAGTACCTCGACCTGCCGGTCGACCTCCTCGAGGCCGACGACCCCGTCGAGCTGGGCGCCGTCCGCGGCGACGTGCGCTTCGAGGGCGTGACGTTCGGCTACGACGCCGACGCGCGGCCGACGCTGGACGGCATCGACCTCGACGTGGCGCCCGGCTCGTTCACCGCGATCGTGGGGGAGACGGGGTCGGGCAAGACGACGCTCGCCTACCTCGTGGCGCGGCTGTACGACGTCGACGCCGGACGGGTGACGATCGACGGCGTCGACGTCCGCGACGTGTCGTTCGCGTCGCTGGCGCGGACGGTCGGGCTGGTGTCGCAGGACACCTACCTCTTCCACGCGACGGTGCGCGAGAACCTGCGCTTCGCGCGGCCCGACGCGACCGACGAGGAGCTGGAGGCCGCGGCGCGCGCCGCGCAGATCCAGGACCTGATCGACCGGCTGCCCGACGGCTACGAGACGATGGTCGGCGAGCGCGGCTACCGGTTCAGCGGCGGGGAGAAGCAGCGGATCGCGATCGCGCGCGCCGTGCTGCGCAACCCGCCGGTGCTGGTGCTGGACGAGGCGACGAGCGCGCTGGACACCGAGACCGAGCGCGCCGTGCAGGACGCGCTCGACGACCTCGCGACCGGCCGGACCACGATCGCCATCGCCCACCGGCTGTCGACCGTGCGCGACGCCGACCAGATCGTGGTGCTGGACGCCGGCCGGATCGTCGAGCGCGGCACGCACGACGAGCTGCTGGAGCTGGGCGGGCGCTACGCGGCGCTGTACAGCGCGCAGTCGCGGGGCGAGGAGTCGCAGGAGTCGCGGGCGTGAGCGACCGGCCGCGGCTGCTGGCGCTGGAGGTCCGGGCGCCGGCCGCGGCGTGGCGGGCGGCGGGGTTCGCGGTGGACGACGACGGGCGCTGCCGGACCGGGACGACCGACCTGCTGCTCGCGGGCGGCGAGGGCGGCTTCGGCGGCTGGACGGTCGCCGGCGCGATCCCGGCCGACGACGGGCTGGACGGCGTGCCGACCGCGGTGGCGCCCGCGGTCGCGGCGCCCGACGCCGAGCCGGCGCCCGCTGTGCACCCCAACACGGTCGCGGCGATCGACCACGTCGTCCTCGCCACGCCCGACACCGCCCGGACGTTCGCGACGCTCGAGGCCGCGGGGTTCGACCTGCGCCGCGTCCGCGACGCCAGCGCGGAGCTGCGCCAGGGCTTCTTCCTCTTCGACGACCTCGCGCTGGAGGTCGTCGGCCCGCCGGAGCCCGCGCCCGGCACCGCCGGCGATCCCGCCCGGCTGTGGGGGATCACGTTCGTGGCCGGCGACCTCGACGTCGCCGCGGCGACGCCGAACGTCGGCGCGCCGCGCGCCGCGGTCCAGCCCGGGCGCCGCATCGCGGTCGTCGATCGCGCCGCCGGACTCGGCGTGCGCGTCGCGTTGATGTCGCCCCGCGCGTAAGCGCTCCGTCTCTCAGCGGTTGTCACCGAGGACACCGCCGATTTCGCCGACGCGCAGGAGACGACGCACCGACATGGGGTTCTTGAAGGACATCCGCAACCTGCAGAAGCAGGCCCAGGCCATGACGCCGCCCGAGCACAAGGGCATGACCGGCGGCCTGCGCCGGATGCACGAGGGCGTCGCCGACGCCAGCGCGATGCTCGGCGCCGTCCAGGCCGACGCCGACAAGGCCCAGCACCTGGCGGCCAACGGGCGCGCCGGCGCGGCGACGATCACGGCGATCCGCGACACCGGGATCACCATCAACGACAACCCGACCGTCGAGCTGGACCTCTCCGTGTCGCTCGACGGCGGCGAGCCCTACGCGGTCACCCACCGCCAGACGATCTCCCGGCTCGCCATCCCGACCTTCCAGCCGGGCGCGACGGTCCCGGTCCGCATCGACCCCGCGGACCGCACCTCGCTCATGATCGGCTGACCCCACTCGGCCGCCATTCTCCGCTGGACCGGAACCGGCGGCCGAATCAGGCGAGCGTCCCGGCTCCGCACAGCTGGGGCGCTC
>DATDMD010000167.1:0-7967 GCA_036518975.1 Baekduia sp. | reverse complement strand
CGCGATGGAGGAGGCGATGTTCCTCGCCAAGTTCGGCCGCAAGGTCGTCCTGGTCCACCGCCGCGACGAGTTCCGCGCCTCCAAGATCATGGAGGGGCGCGCGCGGGCGATGGAGAACATCGAGTTCAAGACCCCGTACGTCGTCGAGGCGTTCCTGGAGGGCGACGGGCCGTTCAAGCGCGTCGCGCGCCTGAAGCACTCGGGCACCGACGCGGTCGAGGACGTCGAGATCGGCGGCGCGTTCATCGCGGTCGGCCACGAGCCGCAGTCCGAGATCGTCGACGGCGTGATCGAGGTCGACGACGAGGGCTACGTCAAGGTCGACGGCCGCTCGACCCGGACCAACCGGCCGGGCGTGTTCGCCGCCGGCGACCTGGTCGACCACACCTACCGCCAGGCGATCACCGCCGCGGGCTCGGGCTGCCAGGCGGCGCTGGATGCCGAGTGGTACCTGCGCGACACGCCGCAGATCGAGACGCCGCCGTCGCTCGAGCAGGGCGACCTCGCCGAGGCCCAGTGGGCCGCGCCGGCGCAGTAGCGGTTTCGATCACTTCACGGTGAAGGTCAGGACGTTCCGGCCGTTGGTCGGGACGTCCTTGTGGCCGTCCTCGTCGGCCGAGGTGACCTCGAGCGTGTAGGTCCCGTGGGGCAGCGTCAGCGCGAAGCTGTAGGAGAACTGGTCGCGCAGGTCGGTGAGGTCCGCCTTGAACCACTTGGCGTACTTGGTCCCGCACTTGGCGGTGACCAGCAGGGCCTTGGCGTCGCTCCAGGCGGTGCAGCGCTTGACCGTCTTGTAGGTCTTCTTGGTCTTCTTCTTGGACTTGCTCTTGGTCTTCTTGGGCTTGACGAGGACCCTGGTCGTGGTGACGCGCGTGAGGCGCAGCTGGACGGCGCCGACGCCGTTGGGGTCGACGTCGATGGAGCCCTTGACCTGGCCGGGGCCCTTCTTGGTCTTGAAGACCTGCTTGTTGAGGATGTTGGTCACGTGCGTGACCGGGCCGGACGTGTCGACGGTGCCGCAGAAGCCGTCGTGGCCGTTGGTCGTGCACGGCGACGGGGTGACGTAGGGGATGTCGGGCGGCGCCTGGACCTTCGTCGAGCCGCAGTAGCCGTCGTTGCCCTCCGAGACGCAGACCGCCATGCGCGCCGGCGGCCGGCTGCCGTTGCTCGCGACGCCGATGACCTGGTGCGGGCCGGGGTTCGTGAACGAGACCATGGCCTGGCCGGCCAGCGGGCCGGTGGCCAGCGAGGCGCTCGGCGTGAAGCCCGGCTCGTCGGTGCCGAACAGCGCGGCGGCGGGCAGGCCGATGGGCGGATCGCCGAAGACCTTGAGCGCGACGGGCGCGCCGCGGCCGGGCACGGTCTGGGCCGCGATGTCGTACGGGCCGCCGTCGCGGATGCGCATGTAGAGCGGCGTGCCGGAGTAGCAGCCGAAGGTCTGGGTGCCGCAGGCCTCGTAGGCGAGGAGCTCGGAGTTGGCGGGGACGGTGGGGGTGCAGACGTCGCCGGCCTCCCACCCGCCGCCGTTGTCGATCGGCGCCTGGTCGGCGTAGATGCGCCAGGTCCACGTCGGTGCGGAGCCGGGTGTCAGCGTCGCCGGCCCGACGTTCTTGAGCTTGCTCAGCAGCCAGTGGTGGGTGAGCGGGTCGTAGATCGTCTGGATCTGGGCGGGGCTGGGGCCGACGGCGGCGATCAGCGCGGCGACCGGGCTGCTGTCGGCGCAGGTGGCCGTCAGGCCGGTGCTCGGGACCGTCGCGTCAGTGATCGTGACCGGCGTGGTCTGGACCGCCATGCGGTTGACGAACGCCCCGGTCGCGATCGAGTTCATGTCACGCGTCTCAGCGCGCACGACGACCGGCTGCGCGCCGGCGGCCGCGGTAGCGATCAGCATCGAGCCCAGGACGGCGCACAGCGCCGCGAGCGTCCTTGCGTATTGACCCATCTTCTCCCCTGGCCACCCCGGGACGGGCGGCTGCCGTTGAACGACGGGGGCGATCCTAACGGGGGGAGGGGGCGAGATGCCAGTGCGCGGGCCCAGCCGAAGGGCTAGCGGCCGCGTCGATCGAGCACGATCGCCGAGCCGTCGGCCGCATCAGCCGGCCGGGACGAGCGCGGCGATGTCGGGGTCGTGGAGCTTCGCGGAGACGTGGGTGTCGGACGTCGCCGCCAGGCCGGCGTGCGTGGATGCCTTGGACTGGGTGGGGATGCGGAGGACGAGCAGGTTGCGGCCGCGGCCCTTGCGCTCGACGTTCCCGGCGGCGTCGATCCCTCGTGTCCAGATCGTGTAGCGGCCGTGGGGAAGCGACGGGAGCTTCAGGCTCCACGCCGACGTCCCCTTGGCGTCGAGGTAGGAGGTCTTGTCGCAACTGCGGGCCTTGGAGAAGGTGCGGTTCGCCTGCAGGAACCGGCACAGCTTGCCGATGTGGCGGGCGACCGACACGCGGACGCGGCGGATCGAGCCGGCGGCGTCGCTGGCGGTGCCGTGCAGGGTGATCGGCTGCTTGGTCGTGGTGACGCGGCGGATCGTGGTCGTCGGCGGCGTGCGGTCCGGAGTCGCGGCGATGGGCGCGGCGGCGGCCGGCGCTGGCGCGGCCGCGGCCGCGGCCACGTCGACCATCTGGGTCGTGCTCGCGGAGGCCGATCCGACGTAGTTGTTCAGCGCGGCATCGCCGGAGTAGGTCGCCGCGACCGGGTAGTCCCCGGCGTTCGCGTAGGAGACCGTGCAGGTCGCTCTGCCGTTCGCGACGCTCTGCGCGGCGCAGTGGGTGGTGGCCGGGTTGGCGGCTCCGTCGTCGAACGACACCGTTCCGCCGTCCGGCGCGGGCGTGACCGTCGCCGTGTAGGTCACCGACTCGTTCTGATGGACCTTGGCCGCGGACGTCGTGACTACGGTCCTCGTCGCCTGCAGCAGATAGGCGCCGATGGCGCAGTTGGCCCCCGCCACGGACACGACGCCACGCTGGTCGGCCAGCGCGCACGCCGCGGACACGCCGTCCACGGCGACTGGCAGGGCGAAGCTCGCCGGCACGACGTCGAAGGCCGGATTCGCCAAGCTGGTCGACGGGTCTGGGCTGTTGAGCAGTGCGGCCGTCTGCGTGGGTCCCCCGTTGTTGGCCAGCCCGTCCGCGAGATACGCGTCGAGCACCGCCCCGTAGGTCGATGACCCATACGCGGTGGTCCCGTTGTGACTTCCGATCGCCGGCGCGGTCGGCGAGATGCAGGTCCCGTCGCTGTCGAGGTTGTAGCCGCCGTCGACGATCGCCGCGTTGGCGGGATTGCACGCGTTGACGGAGGGAGGCGCCGCGACGATGTCGGCGGCGAACGTCACGTTCGCGTTGCCCGTCGCGATTGCCGAGCCGTCGCTGCCGGTGTTGTCCTTGATCGTCGAGGCCTCGACGGCGAGCGTGCCGAGGTTCGAGAGCCCGCCGCCCAGGCCCCCGGACGTGTTCTCCGCGATCGTCGAGCTCGTGACCGTCGCCGTCCCGGACGGCTGGACGTTGATCCCGCCCCCGTTGAGCGGCGCGGTGTTGTGGACGATCGCCGAGCGCTCGACGGTCGTCGTCCCGAGGCTGATGATCGCGCCGCCTCCGACCCCGGAGGTGGTGTTGTCCGAAAAGGTCGAGTCCTGAACGGTGAGCGTGGCGCCGGCATCGTTCGCGATCCCGCCGCCGTTCGGCGCGGAGTTGCCCGAGAGCGTCGAGCGCTTGACGGTGAGCGTCCCTCTGTTCTCGATCCCTCCGCCGTTGGCGGACGCCGCGCCGGACTCGATGTGGAGCCCGTCGATCGTCACGTTCGAGGTCGTGCCGACCGACAGCAACCGCACGGCGTGCATGCCGTCGAGGATCGGGGTGCCGCTCCCGGCATCGAGGGTGAGGCTCGGGCCGGCGAACGTGATGCTGAGGACCGTCGGGCTGGGCGATGACAGCGAGTAGGTGCCGCCCGCGAGCTCGATCCGCACGCTGTCGGCGACCGACGCCGCGTTGGCGTCGGTGACCGCGTCGACGATCGAGCAGGCGTCAGCCGGCGAGCTGCAGTCGCCGGCGCCGGCGGCTGAGGGTGCGGCGTACAGGCTGTCGGTCGCCGCCTGGGCCGAGGCCGCGAGGGCGGCGGGGAGGCAGAAGCCCGCGAGGGCGAGGATGCGGACGAGGCGTCGTCCCTGCACGCTGCGCGATGCGCGCAGCCCTCGCCGCTGGTACCACGAGCCGCTCGTCGACACCCGCTTCACCCTTCATTAGAACGTTCCGTCGACACATCGACGGTCGACACGCCGATCTTGACCCCCGTCAAACGACGCGCCCGGAGACTACTGTCACCGCGAGCGGTGGGCGCGCTTGCGCTTGGGTGGCGCCTTGGGCTTCTTGGTCGCCGCGGCGCGCGGTGCGGCGGGTGGCTTTGCGGCCGTGGCGGGCGCAGGCGGTGGTGGGGTGGGTGGGCCTGTTTCGACCGGCTCCGGCGTCGCCGTGCACTCCGGCGCCGGCTGCAAGTACGCGTAGTACATGATGTCGGTCGGGTCGTCGACGTGGTCGTGGCCGGTGAGGTGGCCGACCTCGTGGATGACGACGGTGCAGAGCTTGGGCCAGTCCCAGTCGGTGCCGAGTGAGAGCGCGATCGAGCAGTCGGTGTTGAAGGAGGGCTGGAGGTAGGGGTCGGTGGCGTTGGCCCAGGAGGACTGTGCGTTGGTCGGGGCGCGGAGCCTGCTGGTCCACGACACGGCGACCTTGCCGCGGCAGGGCTGCATCCCCCAGTGCTCGGCGCCCAGCGCCAGCGCGGCGCGCAGCGTCGAGCCGCCTGCGGGCCAGCGGGCGGCGGGCAAGTCGGCGCGCGCCGCGGCGGGCGTGAGAACGAGGGCGAGCGCGGCGACGAGGGTCGCGAGGCGGGGGAAGTGGCCGTCCATGGCGAGGTGGCGGGCGTCCGTGCCCGCGGCCTCACCATCGGGTCGATCAGCCCTTTGGCTGAGCCTCGATCTGCCGCTTTGGCCACATTTGCACCCTTGTTAGGCCCGGACGTTCGTCCAGCCCGAATCGAGAGCGTGCGTGTGCCAGAACACGTTTCACCACTCCGAAATCTGGCATCTTGCCATCCACCCGAACCGGGGGTACTATCGCGCTCCGTCTTAGGGAGGAGTTGGGGGTCACCTGCTGCCATGGATGTGCTGACACGTCCGCTGGGTCCTGTAGCTGAAGCTGCTCGTCGTCTGCGCGGGGTCCAACGCGCGATGACCCGCCTGTCGAGCCTCGACTCCGTGGCTCGGCTGGTCGCTGCCGCGCCGCGTGAGGTCTGCCGCGCGGTCGGCTTCGAGCGCGCGATGCTGTCCCACATCCGGGGCGATCGCGTGAGCTTCGCGAGCGTGAGCTTCGAGGCCGATCCGATCATGGCCGCCGACTTCGCGCGGCTGGCCCGCGCCGTGCGTCCGCGCCTCGACCGCTGCGCGCCCGAGCACGAGGCCGTCGTGCGGCAGATGCCCGTGCTCGTCCGCGACGCCCAGACCGCCACCGGCCTGTTCCGGCCGCTCACGCACGTCGCGCGGACGCCGTCGTACGTCGTCGCGCCGATCGTGCGCGACGCGCACACGGTCGGGCTCCTGCACGCCGACCACTTCGGCTCCGGCCGCGAGCTCGACGAGCTCGACCGCGAGCTGCTGTGGACGTTCGCGACGGGCATCGGCTGGGCGATGGACGACATCGCCGGCCGCGGCGCGCGCCGCGCGCGCGAGGAGGGCGACGAGCCGCTCCTGGCCGCCGCACGCATCGGCGCCAGCGAGCTCGACGGCGAGCTGTCGGGCGCGCCCGGCCGGCTCGCGTCGCTCACCGCGCGCGAGCTCGAGGTGCTGCACCTGATGTCCGAGGGCGCGTCCAACGCGGCGATCGGCGAGGCGCTCGTGATCTCCCAGGCGACCGTCAAGTCCCACGTCCGCCACATCCTGCGCAAGCTGCGGGCGGCGAACCGGACGGAGGCCGTCAGCCTCTTCCTCGCCTCCGGCGCGAGGCGGCCGACGGCGGCGTGACGCGCGCCGCGCCGCTCAGCGCTTGGCCTTCTTGGGCCGCTGCTTGTAGGCGCTGAGCGTATAGGGCTCGAGGTCCGGCGCCAACGCGCTCGGGTCGTTCGGGTCCACGGCGTCGGCCGCGCTGACGGCGATGTAGTACGTCCCGCTGCGCGTCGCCGTCCACTCGACCCCCGGGTCGTTGGAGAAGCCGCCGGTCGCCACCAGCGCGTAGTCGGTGACGTCGTCGGTCACGTCGAAGTCGCCCACGCGCGGGTCGAGCACCGACAGCTCGAGCAGCGCGTTCGGGTCGGCGGCGCTGACGGAGACGACCACCCGCTCGCGCTTGCTGAGCGACACGCGGTAGACGTCGGCCGGGTCCTTGGCCGGGCTGACCGACCCCTTGGCCTTGAAGCGCAGCTTGGTCCGGGTCAGCAGCGCGGGGTGGGCCTTCACGTACGTCTTGGCGCGCACCCAGTAGGGGTCGTCGTCGGGCTCGACCGAGGTCTCCTTGGCCAGCGGCGGCCTCGACAGCGCGGCCGGCAGCGACAGCAGGCCGAAGCCGGTGTCGTCGTCGCGGCCGCCGACGCCGAGGTCGGTCCCGGCGCGCCGCAGGACCTCGAAGAGCTGCTGCGTGGTCAGGCTCTTGCGTGCGTTCTGCACGATCGCCGCCGCGGCGCCCAGCGCGGGCGCGGCGAACGACGTCCCGCTCGAGAACCCGTAGCCGTTGGCGCACAGCGCGCCCGGCAGCGGCGCGGTGACGCCCTCGCCGGGCACTAGGAGGTCCAGCCACGGCCCGACGTCGGTCGGCGCGCTGCGCGCCGGCGTCCCGGTCGCCGCGCCGGCCACGAGCACGTGGGGGAGTGAGGCCGGCAGGGCGGGGGCGGTCGCGTCAGCGGTGTCGTCGCCGGCGCCGGCGACGACCAGGACGCCGCGCGCGAACGCCGCGTCGACGGCCGAGGACAGCAGCCGCCGCTCGTCGTCCGTGGCGCCGCCGGCGGGCGCCGAGCCCTCGACCACGACGACGCCCGCGCCGTGCGCCACGGCCAGCGCGATGCCCTTGGCGACGGCGGCCGCCGACGACGTGCGCGTCGCGGGGTCGTAGATCCGGATCGGCAGGACGCCGAGGCCGGGCGCGACGCCCGTCATCCCCGGCCCGGCCGACGCCGCCAGGCCCGCGGCCTCCGTGCCGTGGCCGTCGAAGTCCCCGCTGACGGGTGCGCCGGTCAGCGCGTCCAGCGCCGGCAGCACGCGGCCGGCCAGCTGCGGGACGGCGCCGTCGACGCCCGTGTCGAGGACCGCCACGGGCCGCGCGCCGGCGCCCGAGGGCACGGCGCCGCCCGCGCCGACGCCGCGCGGCACGAGCGCGCCGTCATCCGGCGCCGGCACGCAGTAGCCGGCCGCCGGCAGCTGCGGCGTCCAGGCCGCCAGCGCGGCCTCCTCCGCGAGCGGGGACAGGGCACCCGCGGAGGAGGCTCCAGCGACGGTCGCGACCAGCGCCGCGAGGGCGGACCGTCGCATCGGGGATCACCCCACCTTGATGCTCACCAGGAGGTTGGTGCTCACGATGATCGGGAGCGGGATGATCAGTGCCGTGTTGTTGCACGGCGACGTCGGCGAGCCGGGCGACAGGCACGCCTGCACGTCCAGCGGATCGGGCGGCGAGGTCAGCGTGACCTTGTTGAGACCCAGGCCCTTCTGGATCTTCCCCTTCAGGAAGAACGTCTGGGTGAACTCGGTGTAGCCCGTCGTGATGTACGGCTGGTCGCAGCCGTCGTCGTCGTTGCGCAGCTCGAGCGGCAGCTGGATCTTGGTGTACGCCGTCGCCGTGATCCCGCCGGCCGCGGTGAGCGTCGAGATGCTCTGCTTCGTCGGGTCCAGGTTCACGTTGGTCGGCGTCCCGGTCCGGATCGCCGCGCTCACCTCGCCGCCGTGGCAGTCGTCGTCGATGAAGACGTTCGTCGTGCCGAGCACCAGGTTGCCGCGC
>DATDMD010000166.1:0-31960 GCA_036518975.1 Baekduia sp. | reverse complement strand
CGACGAGACGGACGGCCTGTGCCGGAACACGCCTGCGAACGTCAGCTGCCGGGCGGGCGGCGGGATGCAGACGGCGGGCGGCGGCGAGAAGGTCAGCCACACGGGATGGCCGGCGATCACCGGCGTGTTCTGGAAGGTCCTGGACAGCGCCGGGCGCAAGAAGACCGGCGGCCCCGCCAACGACGAGCTGCTGGGCCACCACGGCTCTGACGTCCTCAACGGTGGAAAGGGCAAGGACGTCCTCTGGGGCGACTGGGACCCGTCGAACAACAACAGCCGCCAGCACGACGTGCTCATCGGCGGCGCCGGCAACGACTTCATCTACCCGAGCCACGGCACGACGACCGTCAAGGCCGGCCCGGGCAAGGACTACATCTGGGCGTTCTACGGCAAGGGCACCATCGACTGCGGCGCCGGCTACGACACGGTCCGCGTCCGCCTCAACGGGGCGTTCAGGTTGCGCAACTGCGAGCGCGTCGGCCACTTCTGCCAGTACGGCGCCGACGGGCACGGCGGCTGCCTCAAGCCCGGCGCGAAGCGCGCAGCCGCCGCGCGCCGGCGGAACTGAGGTCGGCGAGACCGCCACGCCGTCCAGGTCACTCCGGGCTCCGATATGGAGCGCAAGGTGACCCGGATCTCCGCCCGCGTCGGTCGGGCACGGCACGCCTTCGCGCCGCGATCCGTGGCGGCGCCAAGCGCGCCGCCACGCCGGCGTTGCCAGAATGGCGTGATGCGGGTACCCATTCGCTGATGGCCGTCTACGTCGACGACGCGTTCGTGCACGCCGACTGGGGCCGCTGGACCGGCGGCGGCCACCTCCAGGCCGACACGACCGAAGAGCTGCACGCCTTCGCCGCGGCGCTGGGCCTGAAGCGCGACTGGTTCCAGTCCCGGCCAGGTCGCCCCGACCGCGACCACTACGACCTCCACCGCGCCGGCCGCGACGCGGCGATCCTCGCCGGCGCGATCCCCGAGACGGCACGCGAAGGCGTCCTCCGCCGCCGCGCCCACCGCCCGCACCGAGACCCGGCGCGGCGCTGACCGGTCACGAGCGCGGTCCGCCCTCGCCCGCCGGCTTCCCACCTCCGGTAGCGTGCCGTCAGCGTGGGGAGCGACGAGCGCACGGCGGTGGCGCGCGGATGGCTGGCCTGACCACGGCCGGCGCGGCGCCGCGCGACCGCGACGACTCCTGGCGGCGGTTCGGCGCGGGCGAGCCGGCGGCGTTCGCGGAGCTCTACCGCGAGAACCATCGCGACGTCGACCGCTACTGCCGCTCGCTGTTGCACGACGAGGAGGACGCGGAGGACGCCGCTCAGAGCACGTGGGCGGCGCTGTGGGCGCGACCCGACGCGGCGCGCCGCGACGTCCCGCTGCGCCCGTGGCTGTTCCGCATCGCGCACAACCAGGCTGTCGACATCCTGCGCAGGCGCCGGCCGCACGACGAGCTGTCGGAGCTCGACCTCGCGGCACCGGTCGACGTCGCCGACCACGTCGAGCTGCGCGACCGCCTTGCCGCGCTGAGGACCGACCTCATCAACTTGCCGGAGCGCCAGCGGGGCGCGCTCCTGCTCCGCGAGCTGTGCGGTCTGGGCCACGACGAGATCGGCGCCGTGTTCCAGATCTCGGCGGCGGCCGCCAAGCAGACGATCTACGAGGCCCGCCGCGCGCTCCTGGACGCCGAGGGCGGACGCTCGATGGCCTGCCGCGCCGTCCAGCAGGCGATCTCTGACGGCGACGGACGCGTCCGGCGCGGCCGCCGACTCCGTGCGCACCTCCGCTCCTGCGCATCCTGCCGCGACTTCGCGAACGCCGTCACCTCCGGCAGCCGCGAGCTGCGCCTGCTCTTCCCCGGACTGCCCTTGCCGGCCACCGCCGCGCACCTGCTGATCGGCCCCGGCCGTGCCGCGTCCGGCGCCGGGAGCGGCGGGCTGGCGACGGTCGGCGCCAAGCTCGGCGCGTCGGCGGCGGTCAAGGCGGCCGCGACGGTGCTCGTGGTGGCTGCCGGCGTCGGGGCCACCCACGACCTGGCGAGGGCCGGCCGCCGAGCGACGACGGACGCGGCCGGACGCGCAGTGACGGCCGCCGGCGGCGGCCAGACGGATGACGGCCGCAGAGCCATGGGCTCGGTCTCGCAGCGATCAAGGACGACAACAACGCCTGGCCAGCGGACCGGCGGGGTCCAGGGCGGCGGCGCCGATCGCCGTCACGGCAAGACGACCTCAACCGTCACCCAATCGAGCGACAAGACGCGGCGGCCGCCGGCCAGCGGTCGCCTGGATTCTCCGTCCATGGCGAATCCCGGCCAGGCCTGGGGCGATGAGAGGAGCGCCGGCCCGCCGAGCTCAGCCGACGCGTCGGGTGAGAGCAGCAGCCCGGGCAGGTCGGCCAGCGCCCCCGGCCACAGCACCACCTCGTCGCCGGGGAACTCGGCCAACGCCCCCGGCCACAGCACCACCTCGCCGCCGGGCAACTCGGCCAGCGCCCCCGGCCACAGCGACACCTCGTCGCCCGGCAACTCGGCCAGCGCCCCCGGCCACAGCGACACCTCGTCGCCGGGGAACTCGGCCAACGCCCCCGGCCACAGCACCCCCTCGCCGCCCGGCAACTCCGCCGACGCGCCGGGTCATGGCGACCCCGCGACGCCCGCTGCTGACCAGACCGAGACACCGGGCAACTCGGCCAACGCGCTCGGCCAAAGCGACGCCGCGGCCCCGGGCAACTCCGCCGACGCGCCCGCGCCCGCCCCCGGCCACGGCAAGACCTCGGTGGCGGACGACGCTGGCACCTCCGCGAGCCCGGGCCAGGCATCGCCTTCGTCTTCTGCCGTCCACGTGGGCGCCCGGACAGGCTGAGAACGAGCCCGGGCGCCCGCGTCGGGCGGTGGCCGGTGGGTCACAGCCGGGCTGCGACCCACCGGGCACGCTGCGCCGCGCCGTCTCTCCGTCTACGGCGCCGCGACGAGGGCAGCGACGAGGGCCGGGGCCCGAGGCGTCCCGAAGCCCGTCGTCATGTCCCAGCCGGTCGTGGTCGGCCAGCCCGGGACGGCGTCGCGCTGGACCGGCACGCCGTCGCCGAGGTAGTCCCAGTCCTGGTTGTCGACGAGCTGGCCGCTGGCGGCCGTCCCCTCGGTGACCGGCGCGATGTCGCGGAACGCGCCGGCGTTCGAGCCGCCGATCGCGTAAAGCGTCGGGTTGACCTGGCCGAGCGGCGACTTGCCCGCGGCCTTGCGGGCCTGGTTGGCCAGCGCCAGGACGCCGGCGACCTGCGGCGACGCGGCGCTGGTCCCGCCGTAGACGTGCCAGCCGGTCCGGTTGACGTCCGGGAAGAACGACGTGTACACCAACACGCCGCCATCGACCGCCGCGTTCCAGGCCACGTCCGGCACGCCGCGGTGGTCGCCCGGAATGCGCGACGCGACCGAGCTCTGCCACGACGGACGCGGGTAGATCAGCGAGGGACCGCCGCCGCTGGCGGCCGGCAGCCAGGACTCGTTCCACACCGCCTCGGTGTTGCCGCCGTCGGTCCAGCCGAAGTACCCCATGTTGGGCGTCCCGTCGCTGTTGAACGGGATGTCGCTCGTCGGGTTCCATGTCCAGCCGGACTGCAGCTGCGTGCCGCCGACCGCGGTCACGTACGGGCTCGACGCCGGCCAGCCGACGGTCGGATGGTCGTAGCTGCCGGTGTCGCGGTGGGTCTTGGAGACGCCGAACGAGCCGTCGTCGCCGGACGACGCCAGGAACGTGTCGCCCTTGGCGTTGCCCTTCTTGTACACGGCGTCGAACTTGGCGGTCTGCGTCGCCGCCGCGCCGCCGAACGTCTCCTCGGTTACCCCGAAGGACTGCGAGAAGATCGTGCCCGAGGGGTACTTGTCCACCGCGTCGCTCATCGCCTTGAACAGGTTCGGGAGGCCCTGCACGCCCTCCGTCTCGGCCGGCGGGACCGCCAGGAGGACGATGTGCGCCGCAGGCGCCATGGCGTAGGCCCACTCGATGTCGAGGTTCGCCTCGCCCGCCCAGCCCGCCGCCGCGGCCGGCCCGCTCTGGCCGTTGGCGCCGTGTGCGGTGTTGTTGTAGTCATGGCACTTGCCGGAGCAGACCTGCTCGAAGTCCGGTGCGGGGTAGCCCTGCGCCTTGTAGAACGTCGCGTAGAACGTGTTGAGGTCGGTCGCCGCCGTCGGGCTGCCGTAGGAGTCGACCAGGACGATCGTCTGGCCCTCGCCCTTGTGCTGGGCCTGCACGACGTCGACGCCGTAGTTGGCGGCGATCTGCTGCGGCGTGTAGCAGTGGACATAGGAGCTCGAGTAGACGAGCTTGCCGCTGGCCGGATCGGTCAGGGTGCACGCGGCACCTGCGGCGGCGCCGGACGCCGCCGCGTCGGGCGCCTGGATCGACAGGCCCGTGGGCGAGCGCACCGGCGTGGAGCCGGCCAGCGCGCCCGAGGGGAACACCGCGAGCGCGGCGAGCGCGCCGACCGCGGTGAGCAACTTGGATGTCTTCATGGTGCCGCACCTTGCCGCTCAGCAATCGCCTGCACAAGGGCCGGAATCACTCATTTTGCTGGATCGGACGACATCGGGAGATAGGGCCTGACCTTCACCCTCCTCGCACGTTGTTGAGGGCGACCTCGCACCCCTGTTTCACCCCCGCCGGGTGGTGCGAGGCAGGCCCCGCGGGCCTAGCATCGGCGACGATGGCACACGATCACGGCCATGGCGGAGGGTGCTGCGCGCCGCGCGGTGAGGGACGGGGTGCGGCTGCGACAACCATCGCCGAGGCGAGCTCGGAGGCGGTGAGCCGGGCGAGGGCGACGCTCGTCACCATCCCCGCCGGCTCGTTCCTCATGGGCAACGACGATCGCCACGCCATCCCCGGTGACGGCGAAGGACCGGTCCGGACCGTCGACCTCGACGCCTACGCCATCGACGCCCACGCGGTCACCAACGCGCGGTTCGCCGCGTTCGTCGAGGCCACCAACCACGTGACGACCGCGGAGTCCGAGGGCTGGTCGTTCGTCTTCGCCGGCTTCCTGCCCGACGACTTCCCGCCGACGCGCGCGGTCGCGCAGGCGCCGTGGTGGCGGCAGGTCTACGGCGCCGACTGGTCGCATCCCGAGGGGCCGCAGTCGGACCTCGGCGGCCGCGCCGGCCATCCCGTCGTCCACGTCTCCCGCCACGATGCGGAGGCCTACTGCGCATGGGTGGGGTTGCGACTGCCGACCGAGGCCGAGTGGGAGCGGGCCGCGCGCGGTGGCCTGACCAAGGCGGTGTACGCCTGGGGTGACGAGCTGACGCCGGGCGGCCAGCACAGGGCCAACATCTGGCAGGGGCGGTTCCCCACCAACAACACGGGTGACGACGGCTACCTCGCCACCTGCCCCGTCGACGCGTTCGAGCCCAACGGCCTCGGCCTCCACAACACCGCCGGCAACGTCTGGGAGTGGACGTCCGGGACGTACTCTCGCGGCGGACTCGACGGCCTCGTCCCGATGCGCGGCGGCTCCCACCTGTGCCACGCGTCGTACTGCGACCGCTACCGCGTCGCCGCCCGCACGGCGAACACGCCGGACGCGTCGTCCGGCCATCTGGGCTTCCGCGTCGCCGCCGACGCCTGAGGGCCGCCGCACCCCCCGTTTCACACGCCCCCGCCGCCCCGTGCGGTATACCCGCACGCCAATGCCCCAGGACGTCGAGCTTTACCAGCGCACCTATTCGACCCTTCTCCGCTCGCGCGGCGAGACGAAGCTGCGGATCCTCGAGTCCTCGCACATCGCGATCGAGTCGTCGTTGCATCCGCTGGCCGGATCGGAGGACCTCGACCTCGGTGCATTCCTGTACGCCACGCAGCGGCTGCCCGCGACGATCTTCCAGGGTCGCGTCGTCGTCATGGGCCAGGAGGCCGAGCAGTTCAGCGCGGTGGGCCTCCCGCTCGACGACTGGCCGACCAAGGAGGGGCCGGCGCGGCGGCGGCAGTGGCACGAGGGTCCGGACGGCACGTGGGGCGTGCTGCTCTCCTCGACGTCGGACGTCGACGACCTCATCCCGACGCTCGTCGCCTACCAGATCGAGTGGAACAAGCTGCGCCGCAAGCTCAACGCGATCGGCTGGCCCAAGCCCCAGGGCCTGCCCGGCGCGGCCGAGTGCAGCCGCGTCCTGGGCGGCTCGACCGAGGACTGGGAGCGCCTGCAGGAGGCCTGGGGCACGGCGTTCGCGCGCCGCCTCGGCGAGGTCGCCAACACCAACCTCTCGCTCCGCGTCCGGATGCTCGGCGGCTCGCAGGTCTCCTACGCGCGCCTGACCCGGCGCTGGTGGTCGCCGGTCCGCCAGAGCCTCGAGCAGGCGGGCATCGGCCGCGACGCGCCCATCTACTTCGTCTCGTCCAACACCCACTCCTTGGTCAACCTGCTGTCGGGCGACGCGCGGTCGCGCGAATCGCAGCTCGTCGACTGGGCCGAGCGCGCGGGACCCAAGGACCTCAAGGCCGAGCTCGCCGCGTTCCGCGAGCAGCGCACCGCCGGCTCCTGGAACAACTTCCTGTACTTCCTCGCGCGCGAGCAGGCGACCTCCGAGCCCGGTCCGCAGACGCGCCGCTACGCCGAGCAGGCGCGCGGGATCCTGCACCTCACCTCGAACTCGGGCCTGCGCGTCGCGGCGCAGGTCATGCCCCTCGACAAGCTCGACGCCTCCGCGCTGGACGACCGCCTCGGCACCGTCGACCCCGACGCCCTGCGCGCGTCCAAGGCCACCATCATCAACATCGACTACCCGCTCGGGCTCGCGGCCTACAACATCCTCGCCGAGGTCTCCTCCGACCGCGACACGCTGCGCGGCGTCTACGTCCTGGGCAAGGCCGCGACGCTCAACGCCGACGTCGGCGACGTGATGATCTCCAACACGATCTACGACGAGCACAGCGGCACCACCTACTGGCTGGACAACGCCTTCGACTTCGACGACATCGCGCCCTACCTGCGCTTCGGCTCGGGCCTGGACAACCAGCGCGCGGTGACCGTCCGCTCCACGTTCCTGCAGAACCGCTCCTACCTGGACCGCTACTACCGCGAGGCCTACACGGTGGTCGAGATGGAGGCCGGCCCCTACTGCGACGCGGTCTACGAGCTGACCGAGCCGGACCGCTACCCCGCCGGCGAGCAGGTCAACTTCTCCAAGCTCCCGATCGACTTCGGCATCGTCCACTACGCCTCTGACACGCCGTTCACGCAGGCCCGGACACTCGGCGCGCGCGGCATGTCCTACTACGGGATGGACTCCACCTACGCGACGTCGATCGCGATCCTCCGACGCATCTTCAGGCTCGAAGGCGCGCTCAGCTGAGAACGCGCGTCAGGGGCGGACGATCGCGATGCCGCGCTCGCGCAGCGGGGCGAGCGTGGCGTCCTCGACCGCGCGCTCGGTGACGAGGTCGGTCAGCGCGTCGGCCGGCCCGAACCCGAACGGCGCGACGGTCCCGAGCTTGTCGGCCGTCGCCAGCCCGACGACGCGGTCGCCGCGGCCGAGCAGGACGCGCCGGACCTCGGCCTCCTCGCGGTAGCCCTCGCTGAGCCCGTGCTCGGCGTGCAGCGCCCAGACGCCCAACAGCACCATGTCGGCGCGGATCGACCTGTAGGCGTTGATGCAGTCGGCGCCGACGGCGACCATCGCGCGGCGCTCCAGCACGCCGCCGACCAGGACGACCTCGACGCCCTCGTGCGCCGCCAGCGCCACGGCGGCCGGCGGCGAGTGCGTCACGACGGTCCCGACGTAGCCCGGCGGCAGCGCCTCGGCCACCGCCAGCGCCGTCGAACCCCCGTCGAGGATCGTCACCTGCCCGGGAACGAGCAGCCCCGCCGCGGCGCGCGCGACCTCGCGCTTGCCGGCCACCGACTGCCGCTCGCGCCCGGCGAACGTCGTCGCGACCTCGCTCGGCGCGAGCGGCAGCGCGCCGCCGTGGACGCGCTTCAGGCGCCCGGCCTCGGCCAGCTCGTCGAGGTCGCGCCGCACGGTGTAGGCGCTGACCCCCAGCTCGCGGTGCAGCTCGGTGGCGACCACCCGCCCGGACGCGCCGAGCTCCGCGAGGATCCGCCGGTGGCGCTCGTCTTTGAGCAGCCCGCCGTCGTCAGCCCACGAGGCCATGACCGCCCTCGCCCGCGCCCGCGCCCGCCGGCAGCGCGTCCACGCTCGACACCACCAACTTGCCCGCCGCCCGCGCGCGCTCGACCATCTCGTCGGCGCCCGCCGACGGGCCGCCCACCCGCAACACCGCGTCGCAGCGGTCCAGCAGCCGCCGCGCGACCGGGTGGAAGATCTCGTCGAACACCGCGTCGCCCACGCGCTCGCTGCCCGCCAGCGCGATCAGCGGCAGCGCGACGGCCTCGCCCGTCAGCGGCGTGTGGCCCGCGCGGAAGACCTCCAGCGCGGCGCGGTTCATCGTCGCGACGTTCGCCGCCAGCCGCTCCGGGTCGTCGCCGGTCCCCGAGCGGTAGGGCCCGGCGACGAGCACGAGGAGCGGTCCAATGCCGTTGCGTTCTTCTGTGCGTTCTTGCATGTCTCTGCGCGATGATGCCCGATCGGGTCCGTGCGCGCAACCCTCATGGGCTGCGCTTCGTTGGTCGATAACCGGGGCACAACGACAAACGGCACCCGGTCGTCCTTCCCACCCGCTAGCGTCAATCTCCGCCATGGTCAACGCCGAGCTCCGCACGCTCCACGCCGCCGACGGCACCCCCGTCTGCAACGTGTCGTTCGACCTGTCCGCCCAGCAGTTGAGGGCGGCGGCGCGGGCCGCTGAGGCGATCCGGCTGGAGCGCCACCGTCACGAGTCGCTGAGCACCGACGACGTCCTCGCCCTGCGCGAGCTCACGAGCATCAGCGACGAGCTCCAGCGCCTCGCCGAGTTCGAGGCCAACGCGACCGTCATCCTCCCGCTCGCCCGCTTCGTCGCCCTGCACGACGCGCTGGTCGAGTGGGTCCACGCCGCCGAGGACCGCGGCTGGATGCGCGAGGAGGACCAGGAGGTCTTCCCCTTCGTGGCGGCGCTGATCGACCCGATGGCCGACCTCCGCGCCGGCGCGCTGCGCGCCGTCCTGGGCGACGCGGACGCCGACTCCGGCGTCGACGCCGAGCCGCACGAGCAGCCCCACTCCTAGGCACCTAGGCACGCCCTTGCCTGCGCCCGTCGCCGGGCGTACCGTCGGCTGGGGTCTGCGGGAGACGCCGTTCGTCGTTTCCGAACCGAAGGAGCCCAACGATGGGGCGCATGTACATCGATTGCCGCGAGATGCCGAGTGAGAGCGGCTGCGATCTGGCGATGTCGGGCAGCGAGGAGCACCTCTTCGAGGCGGCGGTGACCCACGCGGTCACCAAGCACGGCCACGAGGACACCCCCGAGCTGCGGGAGATGATCCGCGAAGGGATGAAGCCGGAGGTCCCGGCGGCGCTCGCCTAGCCCTAGCCGGTGTTGCGCAGGCCGAACGCGATCCCGGTCACGGTCCCGAGGAGGGGCGCGCGATCGGCGGTCGCGCCGGCCCGCACGCGCTCGAGCAGCTCGACCTGGAGGTGCGACAGCGGGTCGACCCACGGGTCGCGGTGGGCCAGGCGCTCCTGCAGCCGCGGCGCGCTCGCCAGGAGCCGGTCGTTGCCCGTGATCGCCAGGACCGCGGCCTTGACGCGGTCGTGCTCGGCGACGACCTGCGGCCAGAAGTGCGCGCGCAGCTCGGGGTCGACCAGGCGCAGGTAGCGCTCGGCGACGCCGAGGTCGGTCTTGAAGAGCGCCATCTCGAGCGTCGAGATCAGCGAGGCGAAGAACGGCCAGTCGGCGTTCATCGCGCGGTAGCGGTCGAGGTCGCCCTCGGCCAACGCGGTCCCCGCCCCGTACCACGACGGCAGCAGGATCCGGTTCTGCGTCCACGCGAAGACCCACGGGATCGCGCGCAGCGACTCGATCGTCCCGTCGCCGCCGCGCGACGGCGGGCGCGAGCCGATGTTGAGGTCGGCCAGCGCGTCGATCGGCGTGATCTGGAAGAAGAAGCGGGCGAAGTCCGGGTCGTCGTAGACCAGCGCGCGGTAGACCTCGCGCGAGCGCCGCGCGAGGCGGTCGATGTCCGCGCGCCAGTCCTCGGACGCCGGCGGCCGCGCGACGTTGGAGGCCAGCAGCACCGCGCTCAGCGTCTGCTCCAGCGACCGCTCGGCCAGCTCCGGATGCCCGTAGCGGGCGCTGATCGTCTCGCCCTGCTCGGTGATCCGGATGCGCCCGCGCAGCGAGCCGGTCGGCTGGGCGACGATCGCGCGGTACATCGGCCCGCCGCCGCGCGACGTCGAGCCACCGCGGCCGTGGAACAGCTCCAGCTCGATGCCCTCGGCGGCCGCCTGGCGGGCGAGCTCCAGCTGCGCCCCGCGCAGCGCCCACTGCGACGCGATGAAGGACCCGTCCTTGCCGGAGTCCGAGTACCCCAACATGACGATCTGCCGGTCGCCCTGCTCGCGCAGGAGCTGGCGGTAGGCGGCCGAGGCGTAGAGCGAGGCCATGGTCTCGGGCGCGCGCTCCAGGTCGTCGAGCGTCTCGAACAACGGGACGAAGCGGAGGTCGAGCGCCGCGCCCGCGCGCTGCGCCAGCCAGCGCGCGCCGAGGACGTGGGACGGCTTCTCGGTCATCGACACGATCAGGCAGCGCACGACCTCCGGGCCGTAGGCCTCCGACGCCAGGGCGGCGGCGTCGAGCGCGGCGACGAGCTCGCCGGCGGTGCCCTCGGGCCGGCGGTGCAGGCCGATCCGGCCGGCGGCGATCGCGTCGGCCAGCAGCGCCTGGCGCTCCTCCTCCGGCGCGGCCGCGTAGCCGGGCAGCAGCGCGCTCACCGCCGCGTCGACGACCACGGCGTTCTGGCGCAGGTCCAGCCCAGCGAGGTGGAAGCCGAAGATGTCGACCTGCCGCTGCAGCCGCCGCAGCGACCCGTGCGCGACGTGCTCGGAGTGCAGGCTGCCGGCGATCAGGTCGAGGTCGGCGCGCATCTGGGCCGGGCTGTCGTAGCCGGCCTCGCCGCGCCCGTCGAGCATGTTGATCAATCGGCGTTCGATGAACCCCAACTTGGTCCGCAGCGGCTCCCACGCGTGATGCGGGCGGCGCAGGACGCGCGCGGTCGGCATGTCCAGCGCGTCCATCCGCAGGGACTCCAGCAGCTCGTCGCTGACCGGGATCCGCCGCTCGGAGTGGCTGAAGCGGCGGGCGAGCCGCGCGACGCGGTCGCGCAGGAGCCTGATCGCGGCGCGGCGGTGCAGCTCGATCGTCTCGGTGACCGTGTCGGCGCCGACCTCCGGATGGCCGTCCATGTCGCCACCGGGCCAGGAGGCGAACTCCAGGACCGGCTCCCCCGCGGGCAGCGGCTCGCCGAGCGCGCGCTCGAGCTCGTCCAGCGTCCGCGGGACCGCGTCGTAGAGCACCGACTCGAAGACGTACAACGTGCGCCGCACCTCGTCCTCGACGTGCGGACGCGCGCGGCGGACCTCGTCGGTCTGCCACCAGATCGTCAGGACCTCGCGCAGCTCGTCGAGCAGCGCGCGCCGGCGCGACCGGCCGGTCCGCGGGTCCTCCAGGCGGTCCAGCACCTCGGTGATCGCCCACTGGTGGTCCAGGACCGAGCGGCGCGCCGCCTCGGTCGGGTGCGCGGTCAGGACGAGCTCGACATGGAGGTCTTGCAGCGCGCGCTCGCGATCGACATGGTGCTCTTGGAGCAGGCCGGCGGTCTGGGCAAGCGACTCGCGCTGGGTCGTGCCCTGCGCGTCGTAGGCGCGGCGCCGGCGCAGGCGCTCGTACTCCTCGGCGATGTTCGCCAGCTGGAGCTGGAGCGAACAGGCGTGGATGATCGGCTCGATGTCGCCGGCGGCCAGCTCGTGGAGGCGGGCGAAGAGCGCGCCGCCGGCGTCCGGGTCGCCCTCGCGCACGCGCGCGGCCGTGGCGTGCAGCCACTGGACGGTGTCGGCGAACGCCGCGCCGGCCTGCTCGGTCAGCACGTCGTGGACGAGGCCTTCGAGGAGGTCGACGTCGGAGGGATCCATTCGGCGCTCCACGCTAGTGCGGCGGGTGCGGCGTTCGTAGGGACCGGCGGTCAGAATGCACCGCAATGGACCTGCGACAGCTCGAGTACTTCGCGGCCGTCGCGCGCCACCGCCACTTCCGCCGCGCGGCCGAGTCGCTGTACGTGACGCAGTCCGCGGTGTCGCAGGCGGTGCGGCGGCTGGAGGCCGAGCTGGGGTTGGAGCTCCTGCGCCGCCGGCCGGGCGCGCAGCCGCCGGTGGAGGTGACGCCGGCCGGCGCGGAGCTGCTGGCGCGGGCCGAGGCGATCCTGGCCGACGTCGCGCGGGCCCGCGCCGCGATGGACGAGCACGCGGGAACCCTGCGCGGCGGCGTGCGGGCGGCGGCGACGGCGGGCGACGCGCTGCGGGTGGCGCCGGCGCTCGCGCGGTTCGGCGCCGAGCATCCGGGCGTGCGCGTGGCGCTGCGCCAAGGCGGTCCGGGCGAGGTGATGGACTTGGTGGCGTCCGGCGCGGCCGAGCTGGCCGTGGCCGCCCTGGCGGTCGACGGGCTGGGCGTCTCGGACGATCTCGAAGCGGTGGCGCTGGCGCCCGAGCCGCTGGTGTTGTTGGTGGCCTCGGACGATCCGCTGGCGGGCCGGTCGGGCGTCCGGCTGTGGGACGTCCGCGACCGGCCGTTCGTGCTGGCCGAGCCCGGCAGCGCGCTGCGCGCCACAGCGCTGGCGGCGTGCGCGGCGGAGGGCTTCGGGCCGATCCCGCTGTTCGAGGTCGGCGAGCCGGCGGCGGTCCGGACGCTCGTGGGCGCGGGCCTCGGCGTCGCGCTGGTGCCGGAGTCCTGGGCGGCGGTGCCCGGCCCGGAGGTCGGCGTGGCGACCGTGGCCGGCGGCGCGGCGCGCCACGAGCTCTCGCTGGTGACGCGCCGGGCGGCGCCGCTGGGTCCGGTGGCCCGGCTGCTGGCCGAGCACCTGCGGGGCGCGCTGGGTTCCTAGACGGCGGCGGCGCCGAGGGCCTCGGCCAGCTCGGCCTCCAGCCGCCGCTTGGGGCGCGAGCCGATCAGCCGCTGGACGGGCTCGCCGCCGCGGAAGAGCAGGAACGTCGGCATCGACAGGATGCTGTAGCGGGCGGCGATGGTCTGGTTGGCCTCGACGTCGATCGAGACGACGCGGAGGTCGTCGCGCTCGGCGGCGAGCTCCTCGAGGATCGGGTGCATGGCGCGGCACGGCGGGCACCAGGCGGCCCAGAAGTCGACGAGGACCGGGACGTCGGCCTCGAGGACCGCGGCGGCGAAGGTGGCGTCGGTGACCTGGGTGAGGGAAGCTGTGGACATGCCCTCGAGTGTCCGGCGCAGGGGCGGCGTGGTCGACGCCGATTCGCGATCGGGGCGAGTAGCGGCGCTGCTCGCGGTTCTCGCGGTGGTCGCCGCCGTGCCCGGCGCCGCGCAGGCCCGCATCCCGATCCGGGTCGGCATCGGCGACCAGAGCATCACGATGTTCGACCAGCCCGCGTTCCAGCGCGCCAGGTTCGAGCGCGTCCGGTTCTTCGTGCCCTGGAACATCATGGACAACCCCGGGCAGCTCACGGCGGCGACGCAGTTCGTCGCCAAGGCGCGCGCCAACCGCTTCTCGATCCTGCTGCACGTCTCGACCGACAACTACACCATCAGGAAGGCCAAGCTGCCGTCGGTCGCGGCCTACCGGTCGAAGGTCGGCCGGCTCGTGCGGTACTTCCGCGCGCTCGGCGTCCAGGACTTCGGCGCGTGGAACGAGGCCAACCACGCGTCGCAGCCGACCTACCGCTCGCCGACGCGCGCCGCCGACTTCTTCCGCGAGATGTACCGAATGGTCAAGATCCCGTGCCCGTCGTGCGGCGTCGTGGCGCTGGACGTCCTGGACCAGACCGGGGTCGAGCGCTACATGAGGACGTTCTTCGGCCACCTGTCCGCGACGTTCCGCCGGCGCGCGACGATCGTCGGCATCCACAACTACGGCGACGTCAACCGGCAGCGGCGGCCGACGTTCACGCGCAGCATCATCCGCGAGGCCCACCGCTACAACTCGACCGCCCGGTTCTGGTTCACCGAGACCGGCGGCATCGTGAAGTTCGGCCGCTCGTTCCCGTGCAACACCACGCGCGCGGCGCACCGGATCAACACCATGTTCTCGCTCGCCCGGACCTACCGGACGTCCGGCGTGCAGCGGCTGTACGTCTACAACTGGACCGGTGCGGGGTGCAGCGCGCGGTTCGACGCGGGCCTCACGGCGCCCAACGGGCAGACGCGCGCGGGGTACGACACGCTGCGCCGGCAGCTCGTCAACTACGAGCGCTGAGACGGACGCGCGCCGGCGCGCGGCACAATAAGGGGCGTATGGCCGACCTCGAGACAGGCAGCGAGTTCGCCGGCTGCCGCATCGAGGGCGTCCTCGGACGCGGTGGGATGGGCGTGATCTACCGGGCCACCGAGCTGCGCCTCGGGCGTCCCGTCGCGCTCAAGCTGATCGCCACCGAGCAGGCGGCGGACCCCGACGTGCGCGAGCGCTTCGAGCGCGAGGCGCGGCTGACGGCGTCGATCGAGCACCCGAACGTGGTGCCGGTCTACGCGGCGGGCGAGGAGGACGGCCACCTCTACCTGGTGATGCGCTACGTCCCGGGGACCGATCTGCACCATCTGCTGCGCAGCGAAGGCCGCCTGGACCCGGCGCGGGCGGCGTCGATCGTCGCCCAGGTCGCCGACGCGCTGGACGCCGCGCACGCCGCGGGCCTCGTCCACCGCGACGTCAAGCCGGCCAACGTCCTGATCGGCGGCGCGCACGCCTACCTGAGCGACTTCGGGATCACCCGCGTGCAGGCGTCCGACACGCGGATCACGGACTCCGGGAACTGGATCGGGACCGTCGACTTCATGGCGCCCGAGCACCTGCGCGGCGAGCCGACCGACGCCCGGGCCGACGTCTACGCGCTGGGCTGCGTGCTGTACACCGCGCTCACCGGGTCGCCGCCGTTCCGGCGCGAGACGGTCCCCGCGACGATCACCGCGCACTTGCACGACGGGCCGCCGCGGCCGTCGTCGGTCCCCGGCGTCCCGGTGGCGTTCGACGCGGTGATCGCCCGGGCGCTGGCCAAGGAGCCGGCGGATCGCCACCCGTCGGCCGGCGATCTGGGGCGCGCGGCCCTGGCCGCCGTGGCGGGTGAGCGGAGCGTGACGGCGCGCGGCAGCGTGGCGACCGGCGCCGCGTCGGCCGAGGAGGCCGAGCCGACCCGGATCGCCCCGGCGCTCAGCGCGACCGCGGTGATGACGCCGGAGCCGGAGACGCGCGTCCGCGCGACGCGGGTCCGCGAGCCGGAGCGGGAGGACCAGCGCCGCCGGCCGGCGGCGGTCAAGGTCCAGCGCGGGCGTGGGCGGAAGCTCGCGCTCGGCGCCACGGTGCTCGTCCTCGCGGTCCCGACGGTGCTGGTCGTCCGCTGGGCGGGCGGCGCCGGCGGGGGTGTGAAGACCGGGCCTTTGAGCGCGGGTGAGGTGCGGTCGGCGGCGGAGTCGTTCGCCTCCGCGTACACCCCCGAGGATCGCGACGCGCTGCGCCGGGTCCTGACGCCGGACGTCGAGCGCTGGAGCGCGAGCGCGGCCGTGCAGCGCGGGCGGTCGGCGGTCGTCGCCGAGTACGCAGGCCAGTTCGCGGCCGATCGGATCAAGCAGTACAAGTTGGACTCGCTCGACGTCACCGGCGGCCGCGCGGGCCGCGCGGCCGGCCACTACACGGTCACCCGCACCGGCGCCCCACCGATCACGGGCAGGATCACGTTCGCCGTGGTCCGCCGCGACGGCAAGCCGGAGATCGCGCTGATCGCGACGGAGCCGCGGGCGTCGTAGAGGGCGGTGGCGGGCGGCGCGGCGTGCTGCGGGCGTCGGTGGTGTGCAGTGCCGGCGTTGGTCGTGTTTTGGGGCGTGGTCTGCTTGGCATCTAGGGCGTGAGGCAGTTGAGGTGGTGCTCCGCGCTGTCGGCGTGCCTCGGCCTTGGGGCAGGGGTTTTGGGAGGGGATCGCGGCACGGCGGCGAGGTCGTTCGTAGCGCATAGCCCTATATGGGCCACTGGATACGAACGACCCGCCCGTAGGGAGGTCAGTTTCAGATTGGTGCTCTATACGAGCACCAATGTGGAAATGACCCGGCCCGGCGGAGGTCAACGGCGTTTTGGGGTCCTATACGCACCCAAAACCACCGTTGACCGTCGCGGTCCCGACGATTCGGCCCCGAACTCGCCCCCGGAAGCACCCAGGCGACGAGCCACACCGACAGCGCGGAGCGCCACCCACCCTCCTCACGCCCTAGATGCGAAGCAGACCCCGCGCCGCAGCACGACCAACGCCTGCGCTGCTCGCCCAAAAAAGCGCGCGACCCCCTACGACACCGTCGGCGCCGCCGCCTCCGCCTCCAACCGCTCCCGCAGCTCATCCGGCAACGCCGCCGCCTTCTGCTCCGCGTAGTCGAACCCCACCAGCACCCCGTACCCCTCGGCCACCAGCCGCGACCCGACCCGCATGTCGAACTCCACCCGGAACGACGAGCGCCGCACGTTCCCGATCGTGCACGTCACCCCGACCTCCTCGTCGAAGACCACCGGCGACCGGTAGTTGATGTGGCACTCGGCGAAGATCAGGCCGAACACGTCCTCCTCCGGGCGCGCGGGGTCGTGGGAGGGCACGATCTCCCGGAGGTAGGCGATCCGCGCGGTCTCGAAGTAGCGCAGGAACACCACGTTGTTGAGGTGGCGCATCGCGTCGAGGTCGCCGAAGCGGACCCGTTCGGTGTGGAGGAAGCTCATACGTTGGTCTCCGGTTCGAGGGGTTCCGGCAGCTCGAACCCGCGCGCGGAGCACCCACGCTCGATCTGCTCGATCACAGACTCCATCACCTTGACGCGCGCGTAGCGCTTGGACTCGGCTTCGACCAGCGTCCACGGCGCCTGCTCGACGTCGGTGCGCTCGAACATCTCCTCGCACGCCTCGACGTACTGCGGCCGCTTGGAGCGGTTGCGCCAGTCCTCGTCGGTGATCTTGTAGGCCTTGAGCGGGTCCTTCTCGCGCCGCTGGAAGCGCGCGAGCTGCTCCTCGGCCGAGATGTGGAACCAGAACTTGACGATGATCATGCCCTCGGCGGCGAGCGTGCGCTCGAACTCCACGATCTCGTCGTAGGCGCGGCGCCACTGCTCCTCGGTCGCGAAGCCCTCGACGCGCTCGACCAGCACGCGGCCGTACCAGGAGCGGTCGAAGATCGTCATGCCGCCCCAGCCGGGGATCGCGTCCCAGAACCGCTTCAGGTAGTGATGGCGCTTCTCGTCGAACGTCGGCGCGCTGTACGACGCGACACGCACGTGGCGGGAGTCGAGCGGCGCGACGAGCCGCTTGATCGCGCCGCCCTTGCCGCCCGCGTCCCAACCCTCCATGACGACCGACAGCGGCGGACCCAGCGGGTCGCCGGGGTGCAGCTTCCCGCCCAGCGCGAGCCGCAGCTGTGCCAGGCGTCGCCCGCCTGCGGCCAGGCGTTCGTCCTGGTCGCGGCGCTTGAGCTTGAGCGAGAGGTCGAGGTCATCCAATCGGCCCATAACTGACACAAATCCTCTCAGACGCCGCAGGATCGGCCACGCAGCGTGCCGAAACCTGCGCAAAGGCGCGCGATGCGCACCGAACGCCCCGCAGCGAGCTAACACTGCCTTTCATGACGCGGTCCACGCACACCAGCCGTCTGGGTCTCACGACCTCGGAGGCGGCACGTCACCTCGGAGTCTCCCTCTCCACCGTTCGCCGGTGGTCAGACATGGGCTACCTACGCGGCTACCGGACGCCGGGCGGGCAGCGCCGCTTCCCGGTCCAGGAGCTCGACGAGTTCGTCTCCTCGCTGGAGGAGCGGACGAGCGGCACCGGGCGCTTCGCGCGCGAGGAGCCCGGGGAGGCGAGCAAGGTCGGCGAGCCGCCGATCGACGCCGAGGAGTAGGACGGCGGCTCAGCCGCCCGCAGCCTGGTTCATCCGGCGCTCGATGGCGAGCTCTTCGTCGTAGTCGGCCGCGTCCGCGTGCCGGTAGTCGGTGCCCTGCCCGGCCAGCAGCTCGGCGAGGGCCTCGACGTACTTCGCGTCCAGCTGCTTGCCCGCGACGCGGCGCAGCTCGGTCAGCGCCTCGAACGAGGACAGCCTCGTCCGGTAGGTGTCGGGCGCGGTCAGCGTGTCGTACACCTCGGCGACCGCGATGATCTTCGCGATCTCCGGGATCTCGTCGGCGGTCAGCCGCGCGGGGTAGCCCTTGCCGTCCGGCCGCTCGTGGTGCGAGATGATGATCTCGCTCAGCGGCCCGTAGACGCCGATGTCGCGGAGCATGTCCGCGCCGAGCTCCGGATGGCGCCGGATCGCCGTCCAGTCGTCCTCCGTGAGCACGACGCCGCGCTCCATCACTCGGTCGCTCAGCGCGAACCGGCCGATGTCGTGCAGCAGGCCCGCGGTGTGCGCGAGCTCCTGCTCACGCGTGGACATCCCCACATGCTTGGCGATGTCCCGCGCGAACCGGGCGACCGCGGCGCAGTGCCGCGCGGCGCGGTGGTCGCGGGCGTCGAGCGTCCGGATCAGGCCCGACAGCACGCCCCACGAGAGGTTGGCGTACTCCTTGGCCCGGTTGCGCGCGACGATCACCAGGCGCGTCATGTAGGAGAACGCGAGCAAGGCCACCAACACGAGCGTGATGACCGCGAGCCCGGTCTCCGCGTACACCGCGCCGATCGCGGTGACCAAGGCGATGTTGATGGCGATGGTCGGCGCGAGGTCCGCGAGCGCGCGGAAGCGCTGGCCCAGCGCCGGACCCTCGTAGATGGCCATCAGGACCGCGACGAGCTCCGAGTTGATGATCAACACGACCGCGCTCGCGCCGGCCAGCGCGACGGCGAAGCTGGCGGTGCCCGTGTCCAGGTTGGCCTCGTGCAGGACGACGGCGGCGCCGACGGTCGGCAGCGTCGCGCCGACCAGGTTCACCAACAACGGGACGGGGCGGTAGCGCTCGACGGTCCAGCCGACGAGCTCGGCCACGACCGGGACCACGAAGGCCGCGGCGGGTCCGAGGAACCCCGCGGCGAGGATGCCGCACAGGAACGCGCCGGAGACGAAGACCCGCTGGTCGTTGACGTCGACGGCGAGCAGTCGTGACACGACCGCGCAGGCCAGCAGGACCGGCAGGAGCGGATCGCCGACTTCGCCGGGCAGGCCGATCGCCAGCCCGGCTGCCACCACCAACCCCGCGCCGGCGAGACCTACCGCGAGGTGGGGGCGCTGCTCCACGGTGGGCCCGCTCACGGCGGGGACGCTACCGGGCGTCCCCGCACGGGTCTAGCGCGGCAACGGCTATGGCTTAGCGGGCGCCGACGTAGCCGGCCATCGAAGCGACGAAGACGAGGACACCGGCGTACGGCAGGGCGCGGAGCTTCAAGTTGGACACTGCAGCCTCCCAGGCTTGTTTTGGACGGATGACGGGCGCGGAGCGTAGGCTTGGCGTGTGCCTCTGCACGGGAAGCTGCGCAAAATCGATGCATTTTGGGCATCAGGCGGGACTAAAGCTGTACTCCGTGATCCCGTTGAACGCGCGTGCGCACGCTGAAGACATCTGAAGCCGCTGCCGTCCTGAACGTCAGCCCCAATACGCTCCGCGCGTGGGAGCGTCGTTTCGGCTATCCCAAGCCGCAGCGATCGCCGGGCAAGCACCGCCTCTACACGCACGGCGAGATCGCCGCGCTGCGCGACGCGCTCCAGGAGGGGCTGTCGATCTCGTCGGCCATCTCCCGCGCCAGGGAGTCGGTCGCGGCCGACACCCACGTGCTCGTCGGAGCGCTCGCGGCCTACGAGCTGGACCGGGCCGACCAGGCGATGGAGGGCGCGCTCGCGCTGCGCTCCGTGGAGCGCTCGGTCGAGGAGGTCCTGCTCCCGTCGCTCGGCGAGATCGGCGACCGCCACGGCACCGACTCCGCGCCCTGGGCGCTCGCGGCCCGCTGGGCCGGCGAGTGGCTCATGCGCGCTCAGCGCCTCTCGCCGCCGACGGCCACCGGCCCCGCCGTGCTGCTCGGCGACGCGACGCGCGACCAGCTCGACCCGGACGCGCTCGCGCTCCGGGCGCTGGAGCTGTGCTCCTCGAGAATCGGGCTGCGCACCGTGACGCTGCCCGTGACCGGTCTCGCCGGGCTCGGTGACGTGCTGACGGCCTACCAGCCGAAGGTCGTCATCATCGCCGGCGGCGAGGAGGTCGACGACGACGTCGCGCGCTGGGCCTACCGCGTGCGCGCCGCCGCCGGCGCCCTTCCCGTCCTGCTCTTCCGTCGCGCGGGCCGCGGCGACCGCACCACGCGCAACGCGGGGGCCCGCCACCTGGCCGGCGCGCCGACCATCGCCGCCGGGCAGCTGCTCGACATCGCCGAAGGCGGAAGCGCCGACGACGAAGCGGACGACTCGATGGAGTTCGACGATCTCGCGGCACCGACCACGCCACCCCGACGTCGGTTGTCCGCCTAATGGCTGAGGAGGATCCAGCTTGAGCTCCCGTCCGATGCTCCGCCTGGTACCGGATCCCGTAAAACCCACACCGCTCGTCAGCTTCTGCGGGCACTGCGGCCAAGCGCCGCCGACCGAGATGGCCGCGCGCTCGCGTGTCTGCTCGCTCTGCGGCCTGGGCGTCGTGATCACCGCGGCGGCCGACCTCGCACCGCGCGAGCGCGAGTCGTTCGTCATCGTCGACCGCCAGCTGAAGCTGTGCGCGCTCTCGCGCGGCGCCGAGCGGCTGCTCGGGGTCGACGAGCCCGAGGCGGTCCACCGCCTGGTCTCCGACTTCCTCGAACCCGCCGACGCCGAGGCCGGCGACGGAGACGAACTGCTGAAGGGCATCGTCGCGTCCGCGGCGATGGGCTTCGCGCCGGCGACGAGCATCGTCGTCCGGCCCGCGGGCGAGTACGGCGTGCGCTACGCGGCGCGCGTCGGCTCCTGTGGCCCGCCGGAGGGCGCGCTGATCGTGCTCGGGACGGTGTAGCGCTCAGGGACGGTCGTCGGCGGTCGTTCGCCGTCTCCTCCCGGTGCAAGGCCCGTCCCGCCGTGCACCGGACGTTGCGCAAGTTGCCCGAACCTCACCAAAGGGCGAAGAATCACGGGACATGGGTGGCTCTATCCGAACCAATGCGGCGGCGGCCATGCTCGGCGTCAGCCCCAACACGCTGCGCTCCTGGGAGCGCCGGTTCGGCTTCCCGGAGCCGAAGCGGACGGCAGGCGGGCATCGCCAGTTCGACCTCGCCGAGATCGAGGCGCTGCGCTCCGCCTTCGAGGAGACGCAGAACATCTCCTCCGCGGTGTCGGTCGCCCGCGAGCGCGGGGCCGGTCCCGCGTCGCCGGCGCGGCTGCAGAGCGCGTTCGGCCGCTACGACGAGGACGGCGCCAACCGCCTGATCGAGGAGTCGCTCACCGTGCGCTCGGTGGAGCGGACGATCGAGGAGGTCCTCCTGCCGTCGGTCGAGGCGCTCGCGCCGGCGCTGAACGTCGCGCCGACGCCGGAGTACGGCTTCGCCTGGCGCTACGCGACCGGGTGGATGGCGGCCACGCAGCGGATCTCACCGCCGGCGTCGCGGCCCGACGGCATCCTGGTCTTCGACGCGTCGCGGCCGGGCGACGTGGAGTCCCTGCAGGCGCAGGCGCTCGAGCTCGTCCTCCGGCGCGCCGGGCTGCGGACGCTGACGCTGACGGCCGACAGCGACCCGTCGCGGCTGTCGCACGCGATCTCCGCCCTGGACCCGCGCGGCGTGATCCTGACGGGGCGCGGCGCGTCGCTCGACTCGCTCGGACGCCTGGTGTTCACCGCGCGCCGCGTCGCCGGCGACGACGTGTTGATCCTGGACTACCGCGGCGCGATCGCGCACACGGGCTCGACGACCGTCGAGGCGCTTCCCGGGATGCCGATGGCCGCGCGCGAGACGCTGCTCGCGCGGCTGGAGGGCAGGGCGCAGGTGGGCCGCTTCGTGCGCGGGCCGTCGAGGGCGATCGGGATGTAGCGCTGCGCGGGCGGCGGGTCGTTCGGAGCCGTCCGACCCGCCCGGCATGATGGCCCCGCGATGACGCTCACCCAGTCCGGCGACACCCTGGCCCACGAGGCGCTCGACTCCCTCTTCCGCGCGGAGGCCAACGTACGGCGGCGGCTGGCCGCCGACCTGGAGCGCGAGGGCCTCTCGTCCTCGGGGTTCTCCGTGTTGATGGTGCTGTCGTCCTCCGGCGGCGAGCTGGAGCTGCGCACCCTCCTCGCCCGCCAGCGCACGTCGAAGGCCAACGCGACCGAGGTCGTGACGACGCTCGAGACCCGCGGCATGGTCCAGCGCTTCCGCCTGCCCCACGACCGCCGCGCCGCCTCCGTCCGCCTTACCATCCAAGGCCGCGAGCTCATCGACCGCCTGGCGCCGGAGCACACCCAGCGCGTCACCGACGCCTTCGCGATGCTCGACGAGGCCGAGACGCGGATGCTGACCGACATCTGCCGGAAGCTGGCGGTCGAGGACGAAGCGGCGCCGCTGCCGGTGGCGTAGACCGCCGGGTTCGACTCCCGCTCCGGCGGCACGGGCGGGCGGGAACTATCCTGCGGCGTCCATATGGCGCGCCGTCCGGTCGACTCGAACCAGTCCTTCCCTCAGCTCGAAGAGCAGGTGCTCGCGCGCTGGCGCGAGCGCGATGTGTTCGCCGAGTCGCTGCGCCGGCGCGAGGGCGCCGAGCGGTGGGTGTTCTGGGAGGGGCCGCCGACCGCGAACGGGCGGCCGGGCGTCCACCATGTCCTCGCGCGCGCGTTCAAGGACATCTACCCGCGCTACAAGACCATGCGCGGGCATCTGGTCGAGCGCAAGGGCGGCTGGGACACGCATGGCCTGCCGGTGGAGATCAACGTCGAGCAGCAGCTCGGCCTCCACAACAAGCACGAGATCGAGGCCTATGGGATCGCGGAGTTCAACAAGAAGTGCCGCGAGTCCGTGTTCGAGTACCTGGAGGACTGGAACCGCCTGACCGAGCGGATCGGGTTCTGGGTCGACCTCGACAACGCGTATCGGACGCTCGACGCCGGCTACATCGAGTCGGTCTGGTGGGCGCTGCGCCAGATCGCCGACAAGGACCTGCTCTACGAGGGGCACAAGGTGGTGCCCTACTGCCCGCGCTGCGGGACGGCGCTCTCGTCGCACGAGCTGGCCCTCGGCTACAAGGACGTCGTCGACCCGAGCGTCTACGTGCGCTTCCCGGTCGTCGAGGACGGCGGCCCGCTCCAGGCCGGCGACGAGCTGCTGGTGTGGACGACGACGCCGTGGACGCTGGTGTCCAACGCGGCGGTCGCGGTCGACCCCGAGCTCACCTACGTGCGGGCCAAGCCGGGGGCGCTGGAGCGACCGGTCGTGCTGGCCGAGGCGCTCGTGGACCGCGTGCTGAAGACCGATCCCGACCAGCCCGTCCAGATCCTCGCGCGCTTCCCGGGCGCGGCGCTGGACGGCGTCCGCTACGAGCCGCCGTTCACCTACATCAAGGGCGACGAGTACGGCGAGCGCGGCCACACCGTGCTGTTGGGGGACTTCGTCACCGCCGACGACGGCACCGGCCTGGTCCACACCGCGATCGCCTTCGGCGAGGACGACTTCCGCCTCGGCGCGCAGTACGGGCTCAACGTGGTCAACCCGGTCACGCTCGAGGGCCGCTACGACGAGCGCATCAAGGGCTACGAGGGCCGCTTCGTCAAGGACGCCGACGCCGACCTGGTCGAGGACCTCCGCGCGCGCGGCAAGCTCCTGCGCGCCCAGGAGTACGAGCACTCCTACCCGCACTGCTGGCGCTGCGGCACGCCGCTGCTCTACTACGCCAAGCCGTCGTGGTACATCGCGACGTCGCGCCTGCGCGACCAGCTGCTGGCGGCCAACGAGACCGTCACGTGGCATCCGGACCACGTCAAGCACGGCCGCTTCGGCCGCTGGCTGGAGAACAACGTCGACTGGGCGCTGTCGCGCGAGCGCTACTGGGGCACGCCGCTGCCGGTGTGGCGCGCGGAGGACGGCTCGGGCGAGATCCACGTCATCGGGTCGTTCGCCGAGCTCGAGGAGCTCAGCGGCGTCAAGGTCGAGGACCCGCACCGCCCGTTCGTCGACGACATCACCTTCATCTCGCCCAAGACCGGCGCGGTGATGCGGCGCGTGCCCGAGGTCATCGACGTCTGGTTCGACTCGGGCGCGATGCAGTTCGCTCAGTGGCACGCTCCGTTCGAGAACGTCGAGCGGTTCGAGGCCGCCTGGCCGGCGGACTTCATCTGCGAGGCGCTGGACCAGACGCGCGGGTGGTTCTACTCGCTGCTGGCGGTGAGCGTCCTGCTCTACGGCGAGGCGCCGTACCGGGACGTTGTCTGCCTCGGCCTGATCCTCGACGAGGACGGCCAGAAGATGTCCAAGTCGAAGGGGAACGTCGTCGACCCCTTCGCGGTGCTGGACAAGTTCGGCGCCGACGCGCTCCGCTGGTACTTCTTCTCGTCCAAGCAGCCGTGGGACGGCTACCGGTTCTCGGAGGACACGATCGCCGAGGGCGTCCGGCTGTTCCTCAACACGTTGTGGAACACGTACGGGTTCTTGGTGTTGTACGAGAACGCGGCGGGCGGTGCGGACGGCGACGACGCCCGGCTCGGCGAGCCCACCGACCTCGACCGCTGGGTGCTCTCGCGGCTGAGCGCGACGGTGACCGCGGTCACGGAGCGGCTGGACGCGTTCGACGCCACGGGCGGCGCGCGCGAGATCGCGACGTTCGTCGACGACCTGTCCAACTGGTACGTGCGCCGCAACCGGCGCCGGTTCTGGGACGGCGACGCGCGCGCGTTCGCGACGCTGCGCGAGTGCCTGGTGACGGTCGCGCAGCTGCTGGCGCCCTACACGCCGTTCGTCGCCGACGAGATCTACGACAACTTGGACGGCGCGCTGGGGTCGGTGCACCTGACGGACTGGCCGGCGCCGAGCGCGCGGGACGTGGCGCTGGAGGACGCGATGGCGACGGCGCGCGAGGCGGTCGCGCTCGGGCTCCGTGCGCGCGCGGGCGCGAAGGTCGGCCTGCGGCGGCCGCTGCGCGAGGCGGTCGTGGTGGCCGCCGGGCGCGAGCGCGTGTCGCTGGAGTCGACCGCCGACGTCGTCCGCGAGGAGCTCAACGTCAAGTCGCTGCGCTTCGTCGACGAGGCCGACGAGTTGGGGTCCTACGAGCTCAAGCCGAACTACCGGTCGCTCGGACCGCGGTTCGGGAAGCGCATGCCGCTGGTCGCCGACGCGGTCGCCGCGCTGGACGCCGACAGGGTCGCGGTCGCGCTGCGCGAGGGGCGGACGGTCGGGATCGCCGTCGACGGGCACGACCACGAGCTGACCGCCGACGACCTGCTGGTGGGGTTGCAGCCGCTGTCCGGGTTCCAGGTCGAGCGCGAGGGCGGCCACGCCGTGGCGCTGGACCTCACGATGGACGACGAGCTGCGCCGCGAGGGCTGGGCCCGCGAGGTCGTCCGCGCGATCCAGAACGCGCGCAAGGACGCGGGGCTGGACGTGTCGGACCGGATCGACCTGACGCTGGGCGGCGACGCCGAGCTGGTGGCGGTCGCCGAGGAGTTCGAGCGCCTGGTCGCCGACGAGGTCCTCGCGACGTCGATGCGGTTCGGGTCCGACGACGGGACGTTCTCGGCGACGGTCGACGGCCGGGCACTGTCCGTCGGCGTGCAGCGCGCCGGCTGAGGGGGGCGAGTTCTCGTCGCCGTGCCCCTAAGAGGGGCATGAGCGACATCACCACGGAGTCCACGATGGACGACGACGCGCTGCGCGCGGTCGTCGCGGCGATCCCGCCCGGGCGCTGGATGAGCTACGGCGACGTCACCGCGCGAGCGGGCGGCGTGCCGCGGCAGGCGATCGGCGTCAACGCGAAGCTGACGCGGCTGCAGTGCGACGGCGCGCACCGCGTCCTGAAGGCGGACGGCACGATCGCCGGCACCGCGCTCGGCGATCCCGAGCGGGTGCGGCGACTGCTGGAAGGAGAGCGGCTGGCGTTCGACGGGGGCCGCGCCGACCAGGCGGCGCGGATGACCGTCGACGCCGGCTAGCGGCGGGGGCTGGCGGGCGGGGCGGGCGCGGGCGCTAAGCCAGCGCCGGCTCCAGCTCGGCCTCGAGCTTGCGCTTGGGGTAGGCGCCGATGACCTTCTTGGCGACCTGCCCGTTCTTGAAGAGGATCAGCGTGGGGATGCTGAGGACCTCGAACGACGCGGCGGTCTGCTGGTTCTCGTCGACGTTGAGCTTGACGATCTTCAGGTCGGAGCGCTCGGCGGCGATCTCCTCCAGGACCGGCGCGACGACGCGGCACGGGCCGCACCAGGGCGCCCAGAAGTCCACGAGGACGGGGCGATCGGCCTCGAGGACCTCGGCCTGGAAGTTGCTGTCGGTGACTTCGGAGAGGGATCCGGCCATGTCGGGCTCCTTGGAAGGGGTAGTGCCTGCACTATACAAAGTGAAGTGCAGTCTCGGGCAGACGTGCCTGCGTTACGGGCAACGCTACCCGCCCGGGCCCCACCACGCCCTCCTGCTCGCCACGGCTCGGCGGCTTCCTTTCCGCCGCCGCTCAGGACGGTGGCAGGAGGACCTTGTCGATGACGTGGATGACGCCGTTGGAGGCCTTGACGTCGGTCTTGGTCACCTGCGTCGAGCCGTTGAGGAACACCTTGCCGCCCTTGACGGCGATCTTCACCGACGCGCCGTTGAGCGTCTTGGCGCTGTGGAGCTTGACGACCTGCGACGCCGGGACCCGGCCCTTGACCACGTGGTACAGCAGGACGGCCTTCAACTTGGCCTTGTCCTTGCCCAGCGCGTCGAGCGTCGCCGTCGGGACCCTGGCGAACGCGGCGTTGGTCGGCGCGAACACCGTGTAGCTGCCCTTCGAGAGCGTGCCGGCGAGGCCGGCCGACTTGACGAGCTTGACGAGCGTCGAGAACCGCGGGTCGCCGGCGGCGACACCGACGATCGTCCTGCTGGCCGCCGCCTGCGCGGGTGGCGCGGGCGCGGTGGCGGCGCTTCCTGCCATCGCCGCGAACGGGCAGACGGCGGCGGTCGCGGCGGCGGTGGCCGCGACGAGACGGATGTTCATGGAGACCCTCCTTGGGTCGGAGATGGACGACACAGGAGGTACGGCGGCGCCACACAGCGGGGTCGACTCCGTCCGCGCCCACCTGCGCGGAGGCGGCCGCGGCGGGCCCGGCGGCGGGGTTCAGCCCCGCAGCGCGAGGATGAGGTGCGGCGACACGTAGACCTCGATGAACGCTGCGGTCACGACCAGGGGGATGGAGATCGCGACGGTCAGGAAGGTCGCGGCCAGCAGCTCCTCCCAGGCGCCGCGGCGGCTGGCGGTCGTCCAGGCCGCGAGCGGGAGGAAGAGGCCGATCAGCTCGGGAATCGCGTGCGGGAGGATGCCGACGACCAGGAGCTCCGGTGACATCCCGCCCTGGGCGGCCAGGGTCGAGGCGGCGGCGCCGAGGACGAACGCCTGCGTGAAGAGCGAGAAGGTCGTCGCGCAGATGACGAAGGCGATCGCCAGCGGGCCCGCCTTGTCGTGGACCCAGCGCCAGACGCCGGAGTACCGCTCGGCCTCCATGGGCAGCGAGCTGCCGGCGATGAATCCGGCGACGCAGGCCATCGCGTGCAGCGCGAGCACCAGCGAGTTGCGGAACAGGACGTGGCCGACCGCGCCGAGCGTCGCCGGCTCGTTGAGGCCGGGCAGGATGATCGGCGTCGGGTCCGGGGTGGACACATGCGCGATCACCAGGACGGCGACCAGCAGCACCGCGCAGATCCCCGCCGACAGCGCGAGCCACGGTCCGAGGACCGCCAGCGGGCGCGTGTTCCAGCGCTGGAGCGTGCCGCGCGTGTCGCGCAGGCCTTGGACGACGACGAGCTCGGGGGCCATCACCCCCTTCGATCGACCGGGCGCGGCGCGCGCTTGAACCTCAGCGCCCCGAACGCCCCGTCCGCCGCAGCCTCGGCACCAGGAACATCGCCTCGATCGCGATCTTCGGGCTCATCTTCGACCGCCCGCGCAGGCGGTCGCGGAAGGTGATCGGCACCTCGGTCACCCGGAAGCCCTGCCGGATCGCGCGGTGCGTCAGCTCGACCTGGAACGCGTACCCGTACGCCTCGACGCTCGGCAGGTCGATCCCCTGCAGGACCTCGGCCCGGAAGCACTTGAAGCCGCCTGTCAGGTCGCGCACCGTCAACCCCAGGATCACGGCCGCGTACAGCGACCCGCCGCGCGAGATGATCCGGCGCAGCAGGCCCCAGTCGAGGACCGCGCCGCCCGCGACGTACCGCGACCCCAGCGCGACGTCCGCGCCGCCCGACCGCACCGGCTCCAGCAGCCGCGGCAGGTCCTTCGGATCATGCGAGAAGTCGCTGTCCATCTCGAACACGTAGCCCGCTCCGCGCGCCAGCGCGTACTGGAACCCCGCGATGTAGGCCTTGCCCAGCCCCTCGCGCTCGGTCCGGTGCAGGACCTCGACCTCGTCGTGCGCCTGCGCCAGCCGGTCGGCGATCCGGCCGGTGCCGTCGGGCGAGTCGTCGTCGACGACGAGGATCTTGAAGCCGCCGGGCGCCGCCTCGCGCAGGACGTCGAGCGACGCGGCGACGATCAGCTCGATGTTCTCGGCCTCGTCGAAGGTGGGCAGGATGAGCCAAGGCGGTCCGGGCATTCGAGCGGCACACCCTATGCCCGTAGGCTAGAGACGAGATGCCTGACCCCTCGAACGCCGCCATCGCCGCCGCCTTCGACGAGCTCGGAGACCTCTACGAGCTCGACGGCGCCGTCGTCCACCGCGTCGTCGCTTACCGCAACGCCGCCAAGGCCGTGCGCGACGCCCCCATGTCGATCGCCGCGCTCACGCGCGAGGGCAAGGTCACCACGCTGCCGGGCATCGGCAAGACGCTGGAGGAGAAGCTCCGCGCGCTGCTGGAGACCGGGACGATCCCGGCCGCCGAGAAGCTGCGCGCGAAGTTCCCGCCGGGCCTGATCGACCTCACGCGCCTGCCCGGCCTAGGCCCCAAGCGCGCGCGCCGGCTGTTCGACGAGTTGGACATCGACTCGCTCGACGCGCTGAAGGCCGCCGCCGAGGGACAGAAGCTGCGCGGCGTCAAGGGCTTCGGGCCCAAGTTCGAGGAGTCGGTCCTCGCGTCGTTCGCGTCCGGCGTCGCCGAGAAGGCCGCGCCGCGCGTGCTGCTGCACCGCGCGACCGAGCTGGGCGACGCCATCGTCGACGAGCTGCGCCGCCACCCGGCCGCGGTCCACGTCGAGATCGCGGGCGGCGTCCGGCGGCTGGCCGACAGCGTCAAGGACCTCGACATCGTCGCGGCCTCCGACGACCCGCCGGCGCTGGCCGCGGCGCTGGCGGACATCGACCTGGTGGAGTCGGCCAGCCCGTCCGGCGAGAACGCGGCGCGCGCGCGGACCCACAACGGCGTGTCGCTCGACCTGCGCGTGGTCCGCCCCGACCAGTTCGGCAACCTGCTTCAGCACTTCACCGGCTCCAAGAACCACAACATGCGCCTGCGCGAGCGCGCGGTCCGCAAGGGCCTGCACGTCTCCGAGTACGGGATCCTGGACGACGCGACCGGCGACACGCTGCGCTGCGCGACCGAGGAGGAGGTCTACGCGCGCCTCGGGCTGCCGTGGATCCCGCCGGAGCTGCGCGAGGACCGCGGCGAGCTGGACCCCGGCTTCGTCGTCCCGGAGCTGATCGTCCAGGACGACCTCAAGGGCGACCTGCACTGCCACACGATCGCCTCCGACGGCCGCAACACCGCCGAGGAGATGGCGCGCGGCGCGCTGGAGCGCGGCCTGGAGTACGTCGCGATCACCGACCACTCGGCAACGCACGGCTTCGGCAACGACGTCAGCCCGGACGGCCTCAAGCGCCAGATCGAGCTCGTCCGCTCCATCAACGACAAGCTGGACGGCATCGAGGTGCTGGTCGGGACCGAGACCAACATCCTGCCCGACGGCGCGCCGGACTACGACGACGAGCTGCTCGCCGAGCTCGACTGGGTCGTCGCCTCGGTGCACACCTCGTTCGGCATGTCGCAGGAGGACATGACCAAGCGGATCGTCGCCGCGATCGAGCACCCGTACATCGACTGCATCGGCCATCTCACCGGTCGCAAGATCGAACGGCGCAAGCCCTACGAGGTCGACACGGACGCGGTCTTCGCCGCCGCCGCGCGAGTCGGCACGATGATCGAGATCAACTCCGCGCCCGACCGCCGCGACCTCAACGACGTCCACGCGCGCGCCGCCAGGGCCGCCGGGGTGACGATCATCGTCAACACCGACGCGCACGGCGTCTCGACCCAGGGCATCTCGCGCTGGGGCATCGCGACCGCGCGCCGCGCGGGGTTCACGAAGGACGACGTCGCCAACACGCGCCCGTGGACGGAGTTCGCGCCGCTGCGCAAGCGGGCGGCGGCGGCGAGCGGCGGGGCGGCGGCGGCGGAGCCACGCGGTGCCGGGGCCGGCACGGCGGCCAAGCCCAAGAAGGCTGCCGCGAAGCCGAAGAAGGCCGCCAAGCCCAAGGGCTGACGCGCCGCCCGCGTGCACAGCCTCCTGCTCGGACTGTCGCTGGGCCTCGGCGCGGGGGTCGCCCCCGGGCCGCTGCTCGCGGTCGTCGTCCGGGCGTCGCTCGAAGGCGGCTTCGCCGCCGGCGCGCGCGTCGCGATGGGCCCGCTGCTCACCGACGTCCCGATCATCCTGGTGGCCGTCGTCCTGGCCAGCGCTTTGCCGAGCCCAGCGCTGGGCGCCCTCGGGATCGCCGGCGGCGCGTTCCTGGTGTGGTTGGGCGCCGAGGCGCTGCGCGAGGAGCCGGCGCCGGTCGAGGCCGCGACTGGCGGCGCCGCGGTGGCGGCCGGCTCGCTGCGCCGCGGCGCGCTCGTCAACCTGCTCAACCCGCACCCGTGGGTGTTCTGGATCGCGGTCGGCGTCCCGATCCTCGGCGACGGCAGCGTCGCGGAGGGCGTCGCGTTCCTCGTGCCGTTCTACCTCATGTTGGTCGGCTCGAAGCTCGTGGTCGCCGCGGCGCTCGGCGCCGGCCGGTCTCGGCTGCTGCGCGGTCGCGGCTACCGCGTCGCGCTGCGCGTCTCGGGCGTCCTGCTGACCGCCGCGGGCGTCGCGGTCGCCGCCGAGGGCGTCACGCGGCTGTAGCGACGAGCGCCTCGGTCCGCTCCCACAGCGCCTCGGCGAGCACGTCGTCGCGGGCCGCCGCCGACGGCTCGCGCACCTTCATGTCGACCACGTAGGCGCCGGTCAGCGACGTCGCGGCCGGGTCGAGCGCCAGCCATACCAGCGACCGCGCGCCCTTCTCCGGCGAGCGCAGGAACGGCCCGGCGACGGTCAGGCCCGCGCGGAACAGCAGGCCGTCGTTCTTGCCGAACCCGGTGCGCACGACGCCGGGATGGAAGCAGGTCGCGGTGATCCCGTCGCCGGCGGCACGCTTGGCCAGCTGGCGGGTGAAGAGGATGTTCATCAACTTCGACGTGCCGTAGACCCGCATCGCCTTGAAGGGGCGGTCGGCGAACTCGAGGTCGTCGAGGTCGAGGTCCGCCGCGCCGTGGGCGTCGCTGGCCGTGGTGACGACGCGGCCGCCGCCGCCGGCCGCCAGCCGCTCGCGCAGCAGGTCGGTGAGCAGGAACGGCGCGAGGTGGTTGAGCGCGAGCGTCTGCTCGTGGCCGTCGGGCGTCACGTGGCGCGCGGTGAACATCGCGCCCGCGTTGTTGGCCAGGACGTCGAGGCGCGGATGGCGATCCAGCACCTCCGCCGCGAGCCGCCGCACCTCGCCGGCACGCTCCAGGTCGGCGACGTGCTCGTGGACCGGCGCGCCGCCGC
>DATDMD010000165.1:0-12090 GCA_036518975.1 Baekduia sp. | reverse complement strand
CGCGCGCCGCGTCGCGATCGCGCGCGGCTCGGGCGCGATCCTGCCCACCGCGGTCCTCGGCGCCGACGGCGACAGCGTCTGGTTCCGGGAGGGCGTCGCGCAGCTCGGCCGCGTGACCGCGGACGGCCGCCACGCGACGTGGCCCGTGCCGGTCGCGGGCCGGCCCGTCGCCGCGGAGCCCGACGGCGGCGTCGACTGGTTGACGTTCCAGCCCGATGAGCAGCTGCTGCGCATCGGCGCGGGCGGCGACGTCCTCTCCCGCGCCGCGGTCGTCCCGCGCCCGGTGCCGCGCCCGGCGCCGCCCGCTCCCGGACACGGGCTCGCGTGGTCGCTCTGCCTCCCTCCGCTGTCGCAGCTCTGCCAGCTGGACCCCGAGCGCGCCACGATCAACACGCTCCAGGTCGCCCAGGCCGGCGCGTACCTGACCGAGACACCGGTCTCGGGCCCCGGCGGCGCGCTCTGGACCGAGGACTCCAAGGGCCATCTGCTCCGGGTCGGGGCCGACGGCCAGACGCGCTCCTACCCGCTGCATCCACGCCACGGCAACGCGATCGAGCTGCTCGCGGCGTCCGGGAAGGCGCTGTGGATGCTCGAGGTCAACCAGCACAACCGGCCGCGCGCGCTCACCCGCGTGACGACGTAGCCGCCGCGCCCGCGCGCCCTCCTCGGCAGACGCGGCGGACCGGCGTAGCATCGCTGGCGGTGACCGTTGAGACGCTGACGATCGGACGGGTGCAGGCGCGCCGGTGGCCCGCCGGCGACGCCGCCCGGCTCGTCGTGCTCGTACACGGCTACGGCGAGCACATGGGCCGCTACGAGCACGTCGCGCAGGCGCTGGTCGCGCGCGGCTCGGCGGTCGCCGGGCCCGATCACGTCGGGCACGGGCGCTCGGCCGGGGAGCCGGCGGTGGTCGAGGACTTCGAGGCGGTCGTCGACGACCTCCGCGCCGTGGTTCAGGCCACCCGCGGCGACCTCCCCGTCGTCATGGTCGGCCACTCCATGGGCGGCCTCGTCGCCATCCGCTACGCCCAGCGCCACCGCGAGGACCTCGCCGGGCTGGTGCTCAGCGCGCCGGCGGTCGGGCTCGGCCCCGTGGTCGAGGGCTGGCTGGCCGCGCCGGAGCTGCCGTCGGACCCGATCGACGTCGCGGTCCTGTCGCGCGACCCGGCCGTGGGCGCGGCCTACGCCGCCGACCCGCTCGTCTACCACGGCGGCTGGAAGCGGCCCTACCTGGAGGCCGTGGTCGCGGCCGACGCCGCGATCGCCGCGGGCCCCGGCTTCGGCGACCTGCCGCTGCTCTACGTCCACGGCGGCGACGACCAGCTCGTGCCGATCGCGCTCGCGCGTCCCGTGGTCGAGCGCCTGGCGGGCCCGGCCAGCGAGGTGCAGATCCTGGAGGGCGCGCGCCACGAGCCGTTCAACGACTTCGGCAGGGACCAGGCCATCGCTTCGGTGGCGAGCTTCGCGGAGCGCGTCACCGCGCGCTGACCCGTCGGGAGAGCCGCGGCGATCAGGACGATGAGCGCCGGTGACTGATGACGAATCCAACATGCTCGCCGAGGAGCAGGCGGCGCTGCGCCGGCTCGCGACGCTCGTCGCGCGCGGGGCGCCGCCGGACGAGGTGTTCGCCGCGGCCGTCGAGGAGGTCGGGCGGGTGCTCGCGGTCGACCTCGTGAGCATGGCGCGCTACGAGCCCGACCGCGCCATGACGTTCCTCACCAGTTGGGGAACGCCGGGCCACTTCGTCCCCATCGGCACGCGGTTGACGCTCGGCGGCAACAACCTCAACACGATCGTCTTCGACACCGGTCGCTCGGCGCGGATCGACGACTACGCGGCCGCCTCCGGTCCGGTCGGCCACGCCGTCCGCGAGGGCGGCGTCCGCGCGGCCGCCGGGGCGCCGATCGTCGTCGAGGGCCGCGTCTGGGGCGTGATCGCCGCCGGCACGTCGGGAACTGGGCGGCTGCCGCCGGACACCGAGGCGCGCCTGGCGTCCTTCACGGAGCTGCTGGCGATGGCGATCGGGAACGCCGAGAGCCGCGCGCGCCTGGCCCGCCTCGCCGAGGAGCAGGCGGCGCTGCGCCGCGCCGCGATGCTGGTCGCGCGCGGCGCGCCGCCCGAGGAGCTGTTCGCGGCGGTCGTCGAGGAGGTGGCGCGCGTGTTCCCCGGCGAGAACGCGGGCCTGGCGCGCTACGAGCCCGACGACGCGATGACGGTGCTCGCGGTCTCCGCCGCCGTGGCCGAGGGCTTCCCGGTCGGCAGCCGGTGGCCGCTCGGCGGCCGCAACGTCAGCACGGTGGTTCGCGCGACCGGGCGATCGACCCGGATCGACGGGTACGGGGACTCCTCCGGGCGTTTCGATGCCGCCATCCGCAGGCACGGCTTCGTCTCGGCGGCCGGCGCGCCGATCGTGGTCGAGGGCCGCGTCTGGGGCGTGATGACCCTGTCCTCGACCGGGCACGCGCTGCCGGCCGACGCCGAGGCGCGCCTCGTCTCGTTCACCGAGCTGGTGGCGACCGCGATCGCCAACGCCGAGGCGCGGACCGAGGTGGCGGCGTCGCGGGTGCGGATCGTCGCGGCGGCCGACGCCGAGCGCCGGCGGCTCGTCCGCGACCTGCACGACGGGGCGCAGCAGCGGCTGGTCCACGCGGTCGTCACGCTCAAGCTCGCGCGGCAGGCCGTCCTCGACGGGGAGGCGGGCGCCGCCGCCCTGGTGACCGAGGCGCTCGACAACGCCGAGCAGGCGAACGTCGAGCTGCGCGAGCTCGCGCACGGCATCCTGCCGGTGGCCCTCACCGACGGCGGGCTGCGCCCGGGCGTGGACGCGCTCGCCTCGCGGATGGCGCTGCCAGTCGCGATCGACGTGTCCGTCGACCGCCTGCCGGCCGCGGTCGAGGCGACCGCCTACTTCGTCGTCGCCGAGGCGCTGACCAACGTCGCCAAGCACGCCCGCGCCGGACACGCCGAGGTGACGGCGCGCCTGGCGGACGGCACCGTCGAGGTCCGGGTCCGGGACGACGGCGTCGGCGGCGCGCTGTCCACCGGGAGCGGGCTCGTCGGCCTAGCGGACCGGCTCACCGCGCTCGGCGGCGAGCTCCGGGTCGACAGCCCGGCCGGCGGCGGGACCCTCGTCGCGGCCGCGATCCCGCTGCCCGGCTCGCAGTAGCTCCGGCGCCGGTCAGAGGCCCGTCGTGGCCCTGAGCCGGCCGGCGGCCACGGCGTCGCGGAAGGCCGCGAAGTCGCGCTCGTTCTGGTCGGCGTAGGTCTCGGCGAACGCCGCGAGCGCACGGTCGAAGGTGGCGCCGGAGCCGAGGTAGCCCGCGATCGCGACCGGGTCGCCGGAGCGCGCGTGCGCCTTGGCCAGCGTCCAGCCGCAGAGGTGCGCGTAGGCCGTCAGCATGCGCGGGGTCATCGTCTCGACGATCGCCGAGCCCTTCTGGTCCCAGAGCTGGCGGACGTAGAAGTCGCGGACGACGCCGTCGACGCCGGTGAGCCGGACCCAGCCCAGCATCAGGTCGCTGGCCGCCTGCATGAGGCGCTGGCCCTCGACGACGCGCTTGCCGTGGTTGGAGAACGCGCTGCGGCCGAGGTACGGCTCCAGCACGGACGGCTCGGCCTCCTTGACCTGCAGGAACAGCGGGTCGGCGGCGTCGCGCCCCTGCATCAGCGCGATCCACGCGCGGGTGCCGACGCTGCCGACGCCCACGACCTTGCGCGCCGCGTGCGCGTAGTGGAACTGCTCGATGAGGTGACGGCGGTCGTTGGGCAGCGAGCGCCGGTAGTCGTGGAGGATCTCGCGGACGAAGCCCTCGACCCGCGGCAGCTCGTCGGGGCCGGCGACGTCCTCGATCGTGACGATCAGCGGCGGGTCGCCGATGATCCGCGGGTGTCCGTCGACGATCTCGGTGAGCTTGCCGAGGGCCTTCATGCTGTCCTTGCTGCGCGTCTTGGCGAGGTTGCGCTCGAAGCGCCGCATCTCCTTCGGGTTGGCCTGCTGGGCGAGCCGCGCGGCGATGTCGTCGACGTCGATGCGCGCGTACCAGAGGTCGAGCTGGCGCTGACCGGCGAAGTCGCGCATCGACTCGCGGTAGGCCTTGCCGACGGTCCGGTTGATGGCCTCGCGCTGCCGCGCGTCGAACCCGCGGTCGCGCCCCGCCACCGCGAAGCTCGCCACGAGCCGCTTGACGTCCCACTCGAACGGGCCGGGCAGCGTCTCGTCGAAGTCGTTGACGCTGAAGACCAGCCGGCGGTCGGGCGCGGCGTAGGCGCCGAAGTTGGAGAGGTGCGCGTCGCCGCACAGCTGCACGGTCAGGCCGGTCCGCGGCGCGCCGTCGAGGTCTTCCGCCATCAGGAACGCGCCGCCCCGGTAGAACGTGAAGGCCGAGACGAGCATCCGGCCGTGGCGGATCGGGACGAGCTCCTGGACGCGCGTGCGCGCCTGCTGCTCCAGCAGCTCGACGGGGTCGCGCCGGTCCGGCGCCGGCGCCCACTCGCCGAGGCTCGACCGCGGCACCACGGACCGCACCGCGCGGCCGTGCGCGGCGCGCTCGGCGGGGGTCGGGTGGGGCTTCGCGCGCCCGTTGGGCGTGCTGACCCCCACGGGACCTGGCTCGAGGGCGGTGGTCACGCTCCCATGGAAGCGCGGCGGCGCGGCGGCGACATCACCCGTTCGGGGTGAACGGCGTTAGAAGACGGTGGCCCAGTCGTCCCTGACGCTGACCACGGTCCAGTCCCGCGCCGCGGCGCGCTCGAGCGCCCGCTCGGCGCCCGCCGTGTAGGCGAACTCGCGCTCGGCGTCGTCGTGCCGGACGAGCAGGCGCAGGAACGGCTTGTCGGCATGCTCGGCGAAGTCGAGCATCTCCACGTCGCCATTGGTGTTGCCGGCCGCCAGCAGCGGGCGGCGGCCCGTGCGGCTCCAGATCCGCGTCGGCTTCTCGGGGCCGTCGTCGAGGTACTCGGGCCGCGGGGTGTGGGTGATCGTGCCGCCGCCGCCGTCGTCGTTGGTGTAGGCCAACGCCGCGGTGCTGCCGATCACGCGCTCGCGCGGGACGCCGTAGAGCTCGTCGGTGACCGGGCGCATGAAGTCGCGCCCTCCGCCCGACACGATGTAGTTGGTGAACCCGTTGGCCTCGAGGTGGGCCAGCAGCTCCACCATCGGCCGGTAGGCGCACTCGAGGTAGGGCCGGTCCAGCGTGGGGTGACGCGCCGTGCGCAGGAACGTGTCCGAGCGCTGTTCGAACTCCTCGACGCTCATGCCCGCGTAGGCCGCGAGGATCCCGCCGAGCAGCACCTTCACCTTGGTGTCGTCGCCGGCGTAGTGCTCGGTCATCACCGCGCTCAGCCACGCGGCGTCCTGCTCGTGCGCCGCCTGCCACGGCTGGCGCGTCTGGAGGCTCGGGTCGGCCGCGGCCATCTCGCCGAGCCGGCGCAGGATGAAGTCAGCCTGGATCGGCAGCGGCTGCTCGCACCACAGCGTGCCGTCGTTGTCGAAGACGGCCACGCGCTCCGCGACCGGGACCTCGTCGCACGCTCGCGCGACGAAGTCCACGACGGCCTGGCGCGCCGGTCCGTCCGACCAGGACTCGAGCTCGCCCATCGTCTGGGCCTACTCGCGCGACATCATCGCGACGGCCTCGCGCTCGAGGTCGACGTAGGGCTCGCCGGAGACGTCGATCGCGACGCGGTTGATCGTGCCGCCGGTAAACGCCCACGGCGCCGGGCCGGGGTAGTCGTCGGTGACCGGATCGCTGCTGTCGCGCCCGACGCACAGGCCTTCGCCGCCGAGGGTGAACTTGCCCGGCTGAGTCATGATGCGGCCCTCGCCGACCTTCACGTCGCCGTGGAACAGCGAGAGGGTGCCGACCGCCACGCCGGGCGGGTCCTCACCGTCCTTCTCGAAGGCGGCCGACAGGATCACGCCTTCGCCGGTCGGCAGCTCCGCGTCGGCGACGACCATCTGCTCGACGCTGCCGACGAAGCTGTAGACGTAGTGCAGCTTGTTGTCCTTGACGTAGAGCGCGTGGCCGCCGAACCGGGCGCCGTGGGCGAACAGCACGCCCTCGGCCCCAGCCTCCGGGATGTCCACGACCGCGGCGATCGCGTAGGAGCGGTTGCGGATGTTGACCGACTGCGACTCCGGGACGTCGGCGAGACCGGGGTAGTAGACGTAGCGGTCACGCGGCGGCGTGAGCAGCGGTCGCGGCGTCGTCAGGAGCTCAAGGGGGGAGCGGTCGTCGAGCGGGAAGGCACCGTTGGCGCCGGCCTCGGCGTACCACAGGTTGATCAGCTCCTGGAGGCGCTCGGGCTCCTCCATGGAGAGGTCGTGCAGCTCGGAGCGGTCGACCTCGACGTGGTAGAGCTCCCACTCGTCCTGGCCGAAGTTGCTCCAGCCGCTGAGCGTCGGGTGGGTGGTGACCGCCTTCCAGCCGTCGTGCCAGATGCTGCGCGAGCCGAGCATCGAGAAGAACTGCGTCTCGCGAGCGCTGGGCAGCGCCGCGGCGTCGAAGCTGTAGCGCATGCTGACGCCGTCGAAGTGGCTCTGGACGTGGCCGCCGATCGTCTCGGGCGGCTCGACGCCGAGCGCGTCGAGGATCGTCGGGACCAGGTCGATGGCGTGGTGGTACTGCTCGCGCAGCTCACCCTTGGCCTTGATGCCGGCCGGCCAGGAGATGATGCACGGGTCCGAGCTGCCGCCGTTGAACTCGTAGCGCTTCCACATCTTGAACGGTGTGTTGAACGCCATCGCCCAGCCGTTGGGGTAGTGGTTGTAGGTCTTCGGCCCGCCGAGCTCGTCGAGCATCTCCAGGTTGGCCTCGATGTCGTCCGGGATGCCGTTGCAGATCTTGTTCTCGTTGACCGACCCGTTGGGGCCGCCCTCGCCGCTGGCGCCGTTGTCGGAGACCACGACGACCATCGTGTTCTCGCGCTGGCCGCTCTCCTCGAGGTAGTCCAGCAGCCGGCCGATCTGCTCGTCGGTGTGCGCCAGGAACCCGGCGTAGACCTCCGCCATGCGGCTGAACAGCCGCTGCTCCTCGGCCGACAGCGAGTCCCACGGCCGCGTGACGTCGACCACCGGGAACGGCTGCCCGTCCGGGCCGGTGCGTGTCTCGGGCGTGCCGATCGGGTTCAACCCCGGCAACTCGGTGTCGGACGGGACGATGCCCAGCTCCTTCTGACGCGCGAGCGTCTGCTCGCGGATCGCCTCGTAGCCCATGTCGAACTGCCCCTTGAACCTGTCGGCCCACTCCTTCGGCGCGTGGTGCGGCGCGTGGCAGGCGCCGGGAGCGTAGTACAGGAAGAACGGCTTTTCGGGCGCCAGCACCTTGGCGTCCTTGATGAACTCCAGAGCCTTGTCGGTGAGGTCCACCGTGAGGTGGTAGCCCTCTTCGGGCGTGCTCGGCGGGTCGACGGGATGGCTGTCGTACACAAGCTCCGGGAACCACTGGTTGGTCTCGGCGCCGAGGAAGCCGTAGAAGCGCTCGAAGCCGCGGCCGGTCGGCCAGTTGCGCCGCGTCGAGGCGAGGTTCATCTCGGCCTCGGGGCACAGATGCCACTTGCCCACCATGTAGGTGTTCCAGCCCTGGGCCCCGAGGATCTCCTGGATCTGGCCGTTCTCGGGCGGGATGACGCCGTTGGCGTTCGGGAAGCCGCTGGCGCATTCGGTGATGCAGGCCATGCCGTTGCGCGTGTGGTTCCGGCCGGTCAGCAGGCAGGAGCGGGTGGGCGAGCAGAGCGCGGTCGTGTGGAACTGCGTGAAGCGCACGCCCTCGTCCACCACGCGGTCGATGTTCGGCGTCGGGACCGGACCGCCGTAGCTCTCCAGCGCCGAGAACCCGACGTCGTCGAGCACGATGTAGACGACGCTCGGCGCCCCGTCCGGCGCCCGCGGCGGCTCGAACGGCGACCAGTCCGGCACCGAGTCGCGGATGTCGGTGTTGATCTTGCCCTTGAACGTCCTGCTCATGGTCATGCGCTCCTGGTCGGTCCACGCGGCGGCGGGTGCTGCACGCCACCGTGGTGGAGGCGATCGGGCGACGCATCATCCCGTCCGGGTGAGCGCTCTCGAGACAGGTCCGGCGACACGCGCCCGGCCGCGGTCAGATGCGCCGGCGCCGACCCCGGCCCGGCGTGACGGCCGCGGCGACCACGGCGGTCTTGGCGACCGGTGATCTCCCGGGGCTCACGGCCTTGGCCACCACGGCGGTCTTGGCCACGGGGTGGCCGATGACCCCTACGCGTCCCGCACGTTCTGCTCTGAGCGGCATCTCAGTCTCCTTCGGTGCTTGTGCCGACGAGATCGGCCTCGACCGAGGCGATGATCGCCTGGATCGGGATCCGTCCGTTGGCGATGAGCTGGCCTCCCGAGCGTCGCGCGGCTGACGCGAACGGCGCGGCCCACAGGTTCTCGAAGATGAGCACGCCGGCGGTGCTGCCGGGTTCCATCGCGGCGGCGAGATGGGCGACGTCGTCGGCGGCCAGCAGCTCGGCCAACTCGGCCTCGACGGCCTGCAACGGACCGAGCTGGTCGATGTCGGAGAGCTCGGTGGCTTCGACCGACCCGTCCTCGTCCTTGTCGAGGATCAGGACGTCGACGATGCGGATCGTTCCCGCGTCGACGAGCCTGAGCAGCTCCTCCGCCATCTCACCGGTGAAGTTCTTGGCGCCGGCCGGGAACTCGACCACCACGTAGTCGACCGGGCCGAGCTCATCAAAAGGTGTGTTGCCCATGGGGCGAACGTACGCCCCGGCGGGCCCACCGGCATCCTCCGGTCCGGATGAGATCCACACCGTCCGCGCCACGCCTGAAGCCCACGGCTCGACCTCATCCGATCGGTGCGATGCGGCGGCCGTCGCGCCGCGTCACCGTCGGTCCGACATGGACACCACGCACGACGTGGGCGCCACGGAACCTCGTGTGCTGCTCCTGTACTACACCTACACCCAGCAGAGCCGCAAGGTCGCCGAAGCGATGGCCGGCGCGTTCCGCGAGCGCGGCTGTGATGCCCGTCTTGCCGCGATCGAGTTCACGGACGTCCGCTACGCGGGCCGGTTCACACGGTTTCCGCTGCGCCACGCCTACCGCGACCTCTTCGGGATGCTGCCGGCCCAGGTGCGCGGCGCGACCGGAGACATCGTGATCCCCGCGGAGGCGCGCGACGGCGAGTACGACCTCATCTGCATCGGCTCGCCGACCTGGTGGCTCAAGACGAGCGTGCCGGTCCGCTCGTTCCTGGAGTCCGACGACGCCGGGCGCCTGCTCGCCGGCCACCGCTTCGCCGTCTACGTGGTCTGCCGGCGCTACTGGGGCATCAACCTGCGGACGGTCAGGAAGCTCGGCACCCGGCAGGGCGGCAGGTACGTCGGCGGCATCCACTTCTCGTTCGCCGGCGGCCAGGTCCGATCGCTGCTGTCGCTGCTCAGCTACTTCGGCACGGGCGTGGATCGCGAGCGCTACCTCGGCGTGAAGATCCCGCCGACCAACCTCCAGCCGGAGTACCTCGAGCAGGCCCGGGCCTTCGCCGCCGAGCTGGCTGGACAAAGAACGATGACAAGGAGCGTCCCGTGAGCGACGCGACGATCGACCGCACCACCTTGCCCATCCGCCGCCCGGCGTTCACCGGCGTGACCGCGAAGACGCTCGCGGGCTCGACGCCCGGCTGGGAGCTGATCGGGCACGTCGAGCCCCCGGACGGGGCGCCGAACGTGCTGGTCGTGCTGATCGACGACGCGGGCTTCGGGAACCCGAGCACCTTCGGCGGCCCGATCGAGACGCCGAACTACGACCGGATCGCCGATCAGGGCCTGCGCTACAACCGCTTCCACGTGACGGCGATGTGCTCGCCCACGCGGGCCTCACTGCTCACGGGTCGCAACCATCACGCGGTGGGCATGGGCGGCATCCCCGAGTTCTCGGGCGGCTTCCCGGGCTACTCGGCCATGCTCCCGCGGGACGCGGCGCCGTTCCCGAAGGTGCTCAAGGAGAACGGCTACGCGACGGCGTGCGTGGGCAAGTGGCACCTGACGCCGGAGGGCGAGCAGGGCCCGGCGGGCCCGTTCCACCACTGGCCGAACGCGTGGGGCTTCGACTACTACTGGGGCTTCCTGGCGCCCGAGGCCGGCCAGTACGACACGATGATCGCCGAGAACCAGCGGTTCATCGGCGTCCAGGAGGGCAAGGACGGGCAGCCGTTCTACTTCCCGGAGGCGATGACCGATCAGGCGATCGACTGGCTGCACGGCGTCCGCGGCCACGCTGCCGACAAGCCGTGGATGCTCTATTACTCGACCGGCTGCAGCCATGCTCCGCACCACGTCGCCAAGGCGTGGTCGGACAAGTACAAGGGGAAGTTCGACCAGGGCTGGGACAGGCTCCGCGAGGAGACGTTCGAGCGCCAGAAGCGGCTCGGCGTCATCCCGGCCGACGCGCAGCTCACGCCGCGGCCCGAGGAGATGCCCGCCTGGGACTCCCTGAGCGAGAACAGCAAGCGGCTGTTCGCCCACCAGATGGAGGTCTACGCCGGCTACTCGGAGAACGCGGATCACCACGTCGGCCGGCTGCTGGACTCGATCGAGGAGATGGGCGAGCTCGCGAACACGGTCGTCGTCTGGATCTGGGGCGACAACGGCGCCAGCCTGGAGGGCACGCCGACCGGCACGTTCAACGAGGGGACGATGGTCAACGGGCTGCCGCTCACCGACGAGGAGCAGATGCAGCTGACCCTGAAGTGGGGCGGGGTGGAGGCGTGGGGCACCGAGCTGATGTACCCGCACTACTCCACGGCCTGGGCCTGGGCGGGGAACACGCCGTTCGCGTGGGGCAAGCAGGTGGCCTCGCACCTCGGCGGGACCCGCAACCCGCTGGTGGTCAGCTGTCCGGACCGGATCGCGGACCGCGGCGGGCTGCGCTCGCAGTTCACGCACGTCAGCGACATCGGCCCGACGATCCTCGACGTCGTCGGGATCCCGCAGCCGACGCACGTCGACGGCGTGGAGCAGCAGCCGATGACCGGCGTGAGCTTCTCGGACTCGCTCGAGGATGCCGGCGCTCCGGAACGGCATACGCAGCAGTACTTCGAGAACTTCGGCAACCGGGCGATGTACAAGGACGGCTGGTGGTTGGCGATGCGGATGCCGCGCGTGCCGTGGCGCCTGGACCCGGAGATGCTCAAGACGTTCGCGCCCGGCGTGTGGGATCCCGACGCGGACCCCGTCGAGCTGTACCACCTCCCCGACGACTTCTCCCAGGCCAACGACCTGGCGGCGAGCCACCCGGAGAAGGTGAAGGAGCTGCAGGACCTGTTCTGGGAGGAGGCCGAGAAGTACCACGTCAAGCCGCTCCTGGCCGGCTTCTCGCCGTTCTTCGGCATCCTGCCGCCGCTCGGCGCCAACACGACGGTGACCTACCACGGCAACGTGCAGAACGTGGCGCCCGGGCTGGTTCCGCGGATCTACAACCACTCCTACACGATCAGCGCCGACCTCCACATCCCCGACGGAGGCGCCGAAGGGGTGATCGTCGCCGACGGCGGCCACCTCGGCGGGTTCTCGCTGTTCGTCGAAGACGGGAAGCTCAAGCACACCTATGCGTTCCTCGGAGTGTTCGAGTACCGCCAGGAATCCGACGGCACGCTGCCGAGCGGGGACGTGAACGTCGAGCTCACGTTCGCCGCCGACGAGGCCAAGCCGGCGACCCCCGGCACGATCACGCTGTTCATCGATGGCGAACCGGTCGGCGGCGGCCGGCTCGACCACACGGTCCCGTTCGGCTTCAGCGGCTACAGCGGCCTCGACGTCGGCCAGGACAACGGCCTCGTGGTCGACCGCAACTACGCCGACAGGGCGCCGTTCGCGTTCACCGGCACCGTCAAGAAGGTGGTGTTCGACGTCGCGCCGCACCTGGACCACCAGGACGAGCACGACCTCCACGAGCACGCCTCGCAGGGCGACACCGTCCGCGGCGTCACGGCATAGGGAGGCGCGTGATCATGAGCGACGACCGCAAAGACGTGCTGATCGCGGCCTACCTGTTCGAAGACCTCGCCAAGCGGGACTTCGACGCGGTCATGCGACTCGCCGAGGAGAAGACGATCA
>DATDMD010000164.1:0-26740 GCA_036518975.1 Baekduia sp. | reverse complement strand
GCCGCGCCGCGCCGCCTCGGCGGCCCCGAGGCGGCGGCGGAGATCCGCTGGGACCCGCTGCCCGAGCCGGTCGTCCCGCTCCCCGCGCGGCTGGAGGTCGCGCGGCCCGAGACGTTCGCCGGCCGCGGTCCGGAGCTCGCGCGCCTGGAGCCGCTCATCGCGCGCTCGTCCCACGGCGGCCGGCAGGTCCTGCTGCTCGGCGGCGAGCCCGGCATCGGCAAGTCGCGCCTGGCCCGCGAGCTGGCCGTCGCCGCGCACGCGCGCGGGTCCACGGTCCTGCAGGGCCGCTGCGACGAGGACCTGCGGATGCCCTACCAGCCCTTCGTGGAGGCGCTCTCGCACCTCGTCCAGCACGCCGCGCCCGCGGTCCTGGAGCGCCACGTCGGCGAGCACGGTGGCGAGCTGGGGCGCCTGGTCCCGGCCCTGGCGCGCCGCCTGCCCGACGCGCCCGAGCCGCGCGCGGCCGACGGCGACACCGAGCGCTACCTGCTCTTCAGCGCGGTCGTCGGGGTGCTCGACGCCGAGCAGGCGCAGCGGCCGGTGATCCTGTTCCTGGACGACATCCAGTGGGCCGACACGCCGACGCTGCTGCTCCTGCGCCACCTCGTCGCCAGCGACCTCCGGCTGCGCGTGACGATCATGGCCACGTTCCGGTCCACGGAGCTCGACGACGAGCACCCGCTGGCCAAGCTGCTGGCCGACCTGCACCGCGAGCCCGACGTCACGCGCGTGGACCTCACGGGGCTGGAGGCCGAGGCGGTCGCCGAGCTGGCCGTCGCCGCCAGCGGTCGGCAGCTCGACGCCGCCGGGATGGACGCCGCGCGCACGCTGCAGCGGCGCACGTCGGGCAACGCCTTCTTCGTCACCGAGATGCTGCGCCACGGGGACGAGCTCGTCGGCGCGACGGTCCCCGGCAGCGTGCGCGACGTCCTGGAGCGGCGGCTGCAGCGGCTGGGCGACCCCGCCCGCGAGCCGCTGGCGGCCGCGGCGGTGATCGGGCAGGAGTTCGACCTCGAGCTCGTCGGCGCGATGGTCGGCGACACCGACGTCGTCGCCCGGGCCGTCGACCGCGCCGCCGACGACGCGCTGGTCGTCGCGCCGCGCCATCCGGGCGACCGCTACGCGTTCGCGCACGGCCTCATCGTCTCGACGCTGTACGAGGGCCTCGGCCCGGTGCGCCGCGCGCAGATGCACCGCCGCGCGGCCGAGGCGCTGGAGACGCTCGTGCCCGACGGGGCGGCGGGGCCGGCCTCGCGCGTCGGGGAGCTCGCGCGCCACTGGCTCAACGCCGAGCCGGCCGACCTGCAGCGCGCGCTGCGCTACACCCGGCTGGCCGGCGAGCACGCGGTCGCGCAGCTGGCGCCCGACGACGGCGTGGACTGGTACAGGCAGGGCCTCGGCCTGTTCGAGCAGCTCGGCGGGCAGGACGACGCGGTCCGGTTCGACCTGTTGGTGGGGTTGGGCGACGCGCAGCGCCAGGCCGGCGATCCCGAGTTCCGCACCACCTTGCTCGAGGCCGCGTCGCTGGCGCGCCGGCTGGGCGACGGGCCGCGCCTGGTCCGGGCGGTCCTGGCCAACTCGCGCGGGTTCGCCAGCGCGTCGGGCGTTGTTGATGATGAACGCCTGCATGCGCTCGAGGACGCGCTGGAGGCCGTGGGCGAGGGCGATCGCGCCGACCGCGCGCTGCTGCTCGCGACGCTGGCCTCCGAGCTGGCGTTCTCCCCCGCCGACCGCGCCCGGCGCGTGGCGCTGAGCGACGAGGCGCTCGCGCTCGCCCGCCGGCTCGACGACCCGGCGGCGCTCTCGCGCGTCCTGTCGCTGCGGTTCGTGACGCTGTGGCTGCCCGAGACGCTCGACGAGCGGCTCGCGAACTCCGACGAGAACGTGGCGGCCGCGCGGCGCACGGGCGATCCGGTCGCCGAGTTCCACGCCGTGCACTGGCGCGCGGCCGCGTTCGTCGAGGCGGGGCGGCTGGGCGACGCGGCGCGCGACGTCGCGCTGGAGGCGGAGCTGGCGGAGCGGCTCGGCCAGCCGACGATGCGCTGGCTGGCGACCTACGACCAGGGCAACGTGGACATCATCCTCGGCCGCCTGGCCGAGGCCGAGCAGCACGCGCACGAGGCGCTGCAGCTCGCGACGCTGTCCGCGCAGCGCGACGCGCTGTCGTTCTTCACCTCGCAGCTGACGAACATCCGCTACGAGCAGGGCCGGCTGGCCGAGCTGCAGCCGCTGATCGCGCAGGTCGTGGCCGACAACCCCGGCATCCCGGCCTTCCGCGCGGTGCTGGCGCTGGCCTGCTGCGAGGGCGACCTGGACGACGAGGCGCGCCGCGTGCTCGGCCACGAGAACGCGTCGGGCTTCAGCGAGCTGCCGCCGGACGTGACGTGGCTGCCGGGGCTGGCGATCTACGCCGAGGTCGCCGCGCACCTCCAGGAGCAGGAGTCGGCGAGCGTCCTGTACGACCTGCTGGCGCCGTGGAGCGGGCAGGTCGTCTACTCGGGGATCAGCGCGTGGGGCTGCGTCGACCACCACCTCGGCGCGGTCGCGTCGGTGATCGGCCGGTACGCCGAGGCCGAGGAGCACCTGCGACGCGCGGCCGAGCTGAACACGGCGCTGCGGGCGCCGGTCTGGGTCGCGCGGACCGAGCTGGCGACCGCGCGGCTGCTCCTGCTGCGCGACGGCCCGAACGACCGCGAGCGCGGCCGGGCGCTGCTGGAGCGCGCGTCCGCCGCGGCGCAGCGGCTGGGCAGCGCGACGCTGGCGCGGCGCGCGGCCGGGCTGCTCGGATACGAGAAGGCGCTGAGCGCGCTGCCGATCCCGGTGATGCCGAACCCCGGGCCGCGCGCGGCGCGGACGCCGCCGCCGGTGCGCAACGGGTCCGGTGCGTCCTCGAAGCCCGCCGTCCCGCCGCCCGCGCCGGCGGCGTCCGAGCGGACCGGCGCGCCGACCGCGGCGTTCCGGTTGGAGGGCGAGATCTGGACGGTCACGGGGTCGGAGACCGTGCGGTTGAAGAACCGCAAGGGCCTGCAGTACCTCGCGACGCTGCTGGAGCGGCCGACGGTCGAGGTCCACGCGATCGACCTCGTGTCCGGCCCGGTGGACGCGGCGGCGCGCGGGCGCACGTCCGGCGGCGCCGGCGCGGGCGAGAACGGCGACGTCGTCCTGGACGAGGGCGGCGACGCGGGCGCGCTGCTCGACCCGGAGGCCAAGGCGGCGTACCGCGAGCGCGTCGTCGACCTGCGCGAGGACCTCGAGGAGGCCGAGCGCTTCCACGACGTCGAGCGCGCCGCGCGGCTGCGCGAGGAGCTGGAGTTCATCGGCGCGGAGCTGGCGCGCGCCGTCGGCCTGGGCGGCCGCGACCGCCGCGCCGGCAACGCCGCCGAGCGCGCCCGCGTGAACGTCACCCGCGCGATCCGCGGCGCGGTGCGGGCGATCGCCGAGCACGACGCGCGCCTCGGCCACCACCTGGAGCGCTCGGTGCGGACGGGCGTGTTCTGCGTCTACGACCCGGGGCCGCCCGGGCCGGACGTGTGGCGCGTGCGGGTCGAGCGCTAGAAGCCGCTAGGCCGTCGTGACGGCGTAGCGCAGGAACACGGCGCCGCCGGCGAAGCGGCGCTCGTCTTCGAGGCGGAGGTCCACGCGCTGGCCCGGCGGCAGCGCCGGCGTCCCGCCGCCGACGGCGATCGGCTGCACGAACAGCTGGACCTCGTCGACCAGCCCGGCGACGAACGCGTGCGCGGCGAGCGTCGGGCCGCCGATCGAGAGGTCGCGGTCGGTGCCGGCCTTCAGCGCGCGCACGGCGTCCGGGTCGAAGGCCCGCTCGACGCGGGTCCGCGGCGTGCTCGCCTCTGCGAGCGTCGTCGAGTACACCACCTTGTCCGCCGCGCGCCAGAGCGCGGCGAAGTCGCGCATCACGGGCTCCGGGTCGTCCATCGTCTGCCAGACCTTGAGCGTGTCGTACATGCGGCGTCCGTAGAGGTGGGTGCCGATCGGGCGCTCGCGGTCGTTGATGAACGCGTGCAGCTCCGCGTCCGGCGCGGACCAGTCGAAGCGACCGGCCGCGTCGACGGTGTAGCCGTCGAGCGAGCAGATGCTGGAGGCGATCAGGCGACCTGGCATGACGGTCCCGACGCTAGCCGTTCGTCGTCCCGGGCGCGGCCCACCGCACCTCGCCGACGTCGATCAGGAAGTCGAAGTGCATGCGCAGCGCGAACGTCACGCGCTGCTCCGGGACGATCCCCAGCTCGTCCTGCAGCGGGTGCGAGTCCAAGTGCTGGAGCTTGAAGTCGTAGTCGTGGTCGAGCTGGAAGATCTTGATGTTCTTGGTGATCGCGGGCGCGACGACGACCTGCTGGATGTCGGCCCTGCGCCCGTCGCCGGTCGCGCGGATCTGCTTGAGGAAGACCTGGTTGACCTTGTGGTCCTTGAGCGCCTTGCCGAACTCGACGGCGAAGTGCAGGCCGACGTCGACCTGCGGCTTGTCGAACAGCATCTCCTTGATGTACTGGCCAACCGTGAGGATGTCGCCGAGCGCGAGCTCGGCCTCGGAGAGCTCGGCGCCGACCGGCGCGAGCTCCACGAGCCGGCGGCGCTCCGGGTGCTGGTCGGGCGCGAAGTTCATCCCGAACACGTCGAGCGTGAACGGCGCGGTGTCCTCGGTCGCGGAGTCCGGCATCGTCGACCAGCCCATCGTCTTGGGGTAGCCGTAGTCCTCGCGCCCGGACAGCAGCGAGATCGGGTTGTCCAACATCATGGCCGCGCAGAACATCCCGAAGTCCTGGGCGACGAGCTTGTCGCCGTCGTGCTTGACGCGCGCGACCGGGATCCAGAAGCCGACCTGCGGCTCGCGCACCGTGCCCATCGAGTGCCACGGCTCATAGCCCGGGCAGATCGCGCCGACGACGCCGAAGGTGACGATGACGTTGTCGCCCAGCGGGCGGTAGTCGACGGCGCCGCCGGTCGGCGTGTTGAAGGCCTTCTGGCAGAGCGCGTCGAGCTTGGCGTGGTCGGCCTTCAGGGAGAAGACGTACAACGTGGTGTCGTCGCACTGCAGCGGGCCGGGCGCGGAGCCGAGGCCGCCGAACTCGACGTAGGCGGGGAGGTCGGTCATCTTGGGGTCCTTGGTCGTGTCGGTCGGGTCGTCAGTCGGATTCCAGCCAGCCCTCGGTGCCCGGCACGACGGACGGGTGGCCGGACAGAGCCTTGGAGGCGAGCTTCCCGGACGTCACGGCCGCCTCGACCGAGCCGCCGCAGATGCCGTTGCGCGTCCAGTCGCCGGCGAGCGCGAGGTTGGCGGGCGCGGCCTCGTCGGGGCGCATCCGGTACTGGATCGAGCCGGGCGGCGTGAGCACGTAGCGCTCGGAGCCGAAGATGTTGGCCCGCCAGTATTGGGCGCGGACGCGGTCCTCGCCGGTGGAGTTGGTGGGGTCGAAGAGCAGGTCCCAGGCGAACTCGCCGTCGCCGCCGTCCCGCTCGGCGCCGGGCCACAGGACCAAGGCGTTGGCCTTGAGGTGCTCGACGCCGGCGGCGAACGCGCGCTGGTCGGCGAGGTCCTGGGTGTCGTCGGCCGGCTGCTCCATGGTCCCGCAGAGGTAGCCGATCGAGACGACGCCCGTGGGCTCCGGCCAGCCCTCGCGCGGCAGGAGATGCGACATGTCGCACAACGTGTCCAAGGGCTTCAGGTAGGCCCCGGCGACCATGCCGGCCGGGTTCCTGGGGCCCAGCTGCTCGGGCGGCACGGTCATCCAGACCTGCAGCGCCTGCGTCGCGACCGTCGTCGCGTGGTCGAGCATCTGCTGGAACCTGGGGTCGGCGGCGGCGAGCTCCTTGGTCACCGGCCGCAGCGAGGCGACCGACATGCCGAGGACGACGTCGTCGAAGTCCACGCCGACGCGGAGCTCGCGCTCGTGGGCGTCGGGGCCCGACTGGCAGGCTTCGAACGCGACGTCGCGGTAGACGGCGGCGCCGCCTTCGAGCTGGTCGTACAGCGGCTCGGCCGGCCAGGACCTCAGCTGGCACGCGTCGATCAGCGGGAGGTACTCGGCGTCGCCGACGATCCTGGCCTGGCGGCGCAGGCCGATGCGGTCGACGAGCGCGCCGTCGGGCGAGACGCCGACGTTCGTGACCTCCGTGAAGAACTCGAAGCGCACGCCGCGCGCGCGGAGCGCCTCGTACATGGGGGCGAAGATCGCGTCGCCCATGCCGGCCTGCATCTTCCACATGATCGAGCCGCGGTAGCCGAGGCACATGCGCAGCATCGCCTGCAGCGCCTTGCCGGCGGCGATGCACGGCTGGTCGCGGTCGCCGTCCTTGTAGCCGAAGCACAGCTGGTAGAAGGCGCGGAGGATGGGGGACTCCTTGAGGGTCTCGGGGCGCGCGCCGTGGCGCGCCATCCAGGCCATGAACTCCTCGTCGTTGACCTGGCCGAAGCCGCCCTTCTTGGTGTCGTCGAGGCCGTCGGTGAGGATGCCGCGGAAGACCGTGGCGGTGACGTCGAAGGTCATCGCGTAGCGGTCGCCGTCGGTGATCCACCAGATGACGTCGGTGAGGACGCGCAGGAAGCGGCAGATGATCGGCTCCTCGGCGGACTCGGCCCCACCCACCCCGGCGCCGAGGTGCAGGAGCGGCCGCGCGAACCTCATGAAGCGCTCGAAGAGCTCGGCGAGCTCGCCCTCGCCGTCGTCGCCACCGAGGATCTTCTCCAGCGCCAGGAGGAAGCCGTCGAAGAACTGGTCCAGCGCGCGCAGCCGCAGGGACGCGTGGGCCGGCGGCTCGACGAGCCGCAGCGTGCGGATCGCGTCGTGCATCAGGCGGTGCAGCGAGGGCGACTCGGTCGCGATGCCGGGGACGCCGTCGTTGGTGGGGAAGTGGAAGTGGCGCGGGATCCAGTGGTGGTCGTCGGTGTCGTCGCAGAGGACGACCTCGTTGGTGGGGTGGAAGGCTTCTTGCCACGTCCGGAGGGGCGCGCCGTCGGGGCGGTCGAGCTCCTCGTAGACGCGGCGGATGACGTCGAACGCGTTCTCGTAGAAGCCGAACCAGACGTGGAGGCCGTGCTCTTCGATGCGCTGCGCGCCGGCTATGTCGCGGCGTCCGCTGGCGCCCTTGCCGCCGAGGCGCCAGCCGAGCTGGTAGACGGTAATGTCGTACTTCTCGCGCAGTTCCGGGGTGGCCGTCAGCTCGAACGCCGCGGACAGGCTGCCCGCTCCGCCGCCGAGGATCGCCACGCGCCGCCGTTCAGTGGTCCCCATGAGGGCCGCGACCGTAGCCGACGCTGGCTCCGGACACAACTGTTCACCGGTCGTTCGGGGCGGAACGGATGGGCGCGTGAACGCCGTTCCGTGCGAGTGAACGCCCTCGCGGTGCACGGAGCCGAATGACCATGCTGGAGACCGCCACCATGACCACGAACATCGTCGTCCCCGCCGACGGCTCGCCGGCCGCCGAGGCCGCAGCCTGGTACGCCGGGGCGGTCGCGGAGGCGCGCCACGGCACGGTCCACGTCGTCGCCGCCTGGGAGCCGCCCGGCGCCCGCGCGCAGGAGCTGGCCCGGACGCTGGGCCGCCGCGCCGAGGTCGACGCCGTGCTGGCCGACGTCCAGGGCGCGCTGAGCGCCGCGGGACTCACCGTCAACGGCCACGTGCGGCGCTGCGGCCTGGTCGCCGCCTTGTGTGCCGTCGCCAGCGAGCACGACGCGGAGCTGATCGTCGTGCCGGCCGGCTGGACGTCCTTGGCCCGCGAGCTGCGCTGGCGCGCGGGTTGCCGCGTCGACATGCTGGTCGTCGACTCCGGCCGCCACCCTGGCTTCCGGCCCTTCCCAGTGGCGCTGGCCCGCTGAACCACCTTCTTCTCGCCCTCGCGGGCGGTCGTCGTCGAGTGCCTACCGTCCAGGGGTCACTCGGCGGCGAGCGCCGGCGAGGGCGGGGGTTTCTTCGCAGCGGCGACGCTCGCCGCCCCTGACCGGCGGCCTCGCCGCCGCCACGCTCGCCGCCGCTCGGTTGATGCGCCTCCACACTCCGGGCGGCGCGATCGTCGTTGGCCGCAGCGGTCACTTCTCGCGGCGCAGACGTCCTGGTAACCGGCGCGTCATCGTCGGTGGCGGTTCCGCCGCCGTCGCTCTCCGCGTCGCTTCGGTAGATGCGGCTCCACACTGCGGGCGGCGCGATCGTCGTTGGCCGCAGCGGTCACTTCTCGCGGCGCAGACGTCCTGGTAACCGGCGCGTCATCGTCGGTGGCGGTTCCGCTGCCGTCGCTCTCCGCACTCACCGATCGCCTGCCCGCCGGTAGATTGTGCCGCGCATGCCTGAGTGCTTCGTGATCATGCCGCTGACGACGCCGAAGAACGCGGTTGAGCGTTATGGCGGTGACGTCAGCCACTTTCTACATGTCCTCGAGCATCTCTTCGTGCCGGCGATCGAGGCGGCTGGCTTCGCGCCGAAGAAGCCGATCGCCGAGGGCAGTGACATGATCCTCGCCGAGATCGTGCGCAACCTGCAGAGCGCGGACATGGTGCTCTGCGATGTTTCGACGCTGAACGCCAACGTGTTCTTGGAACTGGGGATCCGGACGGCGCTGAACCATCCGATCTGTGTCGTGCGCGACGAGCACACGAGCCCGCCGTTCGATGTCGGCGGGATCAACTTCCATGAGTACGCGCCCGACCTGCGGCCGTGGGTTCTTCCCGGCGAAGTCGACAAGCTCGCCGCGCATATCAAGACGACCGCCGAGCGCTCCGGTGGTGAGAATGCGCTGTGGAAGCACTTCGGCCTCACGCAGAGCGGAACCGACGCCATCAACGCCGCGCCCGATGGTGCGCCGCTGAAGCTGATCCTGGACGAACTGCGGAGATTGCGCCACGACGAGCACGATGGCTCGGATCCCGATAACGAGGCATTTCTTGACTTTGACGGTGACGTCCGCGCGCTATTTCCCGGCATCGGGCGCCTCCGGTACAAGGGTCGCCGCGTCGTTGGCAAGACCGGGCTCTTGACGACTAGCGAGTGGGCTCGGGTCGCGCGGCTTGCCGAGCAGCATGGCTTGAGCCTGGAGTTCGAAGACGACTAGCCCAACTCGAGCGTCCCCAGGAACGACGTCGACTCCTCCGGAGTCTGCCCGCCGTGGTGGCCGAGGAACGACAGTTGTGGGTCGTCTTCGTGGCCACGGAGCCAGACCATGCGGCCGGGTGCCGGTAGGACGCAGATCGGTGCCAGGCGGGCTGCGAGTCGCGGCCCCGGAGTTGGGAAGAGGGTCGAGGACCGGACGGCCGTGCCGTGGTCGCCGAGGGTCGTGTTGATCGCGGAGAGCGTGGAGTCGACGCGGTCCTCCGATACGTGCAGGAACAGGTCGCGGGCGGAGCCGGCGGGGAGGGCGTCGGGGATGTCCAACAGGTCGAGGCTGTCCGGCGACACGTCGATCTGGCCGTGGTCGGCGGTCAACAACAACAAGGTGTCGGAGAACGACGCGGACTCCGGCCCGAAGAAGACCCCGTACAACCCGTCCAGCGCCCGCAGGCACGCGTCGTCGAACTCCGGGCTGCTCGGACCGTGCCGGTGGCCGACCGCGTCGATCATGTCCCAGTAGACGTAGACGTAGGACTTCTCGTCACCCACCGGAAGCGTGATCGAGGAGAGGTCGTCGTAGGGCACCAGCCGAGCCCCGCGGACCGCGATCGCGTCGTAGCCCGACGGCGAGAACCGCGCAGGTGAGAACACGGTCGAGGCCACGCCGGCGCGGATCGCCAGGCGCTGGTAGAACGACGGACCTTCCGGCAGCAGCGAACGCGTCGCGAACCCCGCGGAGTCGTCGCCGCCCACCAGCAGCGGGATCGTCACGCCCTCCAGCGCCGGCTCCCACACGCGCCACTCATACAGCCCGTGGTCCTCGACCGGCAACCCCGTGTGCATCGTCGTCACGTGCGCCGTCGTGGTCGAGGGGAACTGCGAGCGCAGCGGCGCCAGCGTCCCGTCGCGCGCGAACCGGGCCAGCAACGGGTGGCGTTCGTGCCGTTGCACGAACGCCCACCCGAAGGCGTCGAGCAGGACCACCACGACCTGCCGACGCGTCTCCAGCTCGCGCGCGATCAGCGCGGGAAGCTCGGAGAAGCTCTCGATGATGCTCAAAAACGCCTAGCGGTTCAGCGTCGCCATCATGTTCGGCGGATAGCGGTCGCCGCTGGCCCGCGGCAGCGCGTCGCCGATCTCGGCCAGCTCGGCCGCGCTCAGCGAGACGTCCACGGCGCCGGCGTTCTCCTCCAGCCGCGTCCGCTTCTTGGTCCCCGGGATCGGCACGACGTCCTCGCCCTGCGCCAGGACCCACGCCAGCGCCAGCTGCGCGGGCGTCACGCCCTTGCCGCTCGCGAGCTCGTCGATCCGGGCGACCAGGTCGAGGTTCTTCTGGAAGTTGTCGCCCTGGAACCGCGGCGAGTGGCGGCGGTAGTCGTCGGCGTCGAAGTCGTCGATCGACTTGTAGGCCCCGGTCAGGAACCCGCGCCCGAGCGGCGAGTAGGCGACGAGCGCGATGCCGAGCTCGCGCAGCGCCGGCAGGACGTCGTCCTCGACGTCGCGCGACCACAGCGAGTACTCGCTCTGCACCGCGGCGATCGGGTGGACGGCGTGCGCGCGGCGGATCGTCTCCGGCCCCGCCTCGCTCAGCCCGAGCGCGCGGACCTTGCCCTCGGAGACCAGCTCGGCCATCGCGCCGACGGTCTCCTCGATCGGGACGTCGGGGTCCACGCGGTGCTGGTAGTACAGGTCGATCACGTCGACGCCGAGGCGCCGCAGCGACCCCTCGGCGCTCGCGCGCACGTACTCCGGCCGCCCGTTGATGCCGCGCTTCAGCGGGTCGTCGGGGTCCAGCACGATCCCGAACTTCGTCGCCAGCACGACCTGGTCGCGCCGGTCGGCGATCGCCCGCCCGACGAGCTCCTCGTTGGTGTGCGGGCCGTACGCGTCGCTCGTGTCCAGCAGCGTGACGCCGAGCTCCAGCGCACGGTGGATGGTCGCGATCGACTCGTCGTCGTCGCGGTCGCCCGTGTAGAAGGCGCTCATCCCCATGCAGCCGAGCCCCAGCTCGCCCACGGTCAGCTCGCCCAGCTTGCGATCCTTCATCCGATCTTCTCCCGGTACATGTCGATCTTGAAGTCGATGAGCTCGAGATGGCGCTCCATCTCGGCCAGCCGCTCGCGGACCGTGTCGCGGTGGGACTCCAGCAGCGCGAGGCGCGCGCGCTCGTTGCCCTCGCCTTCGCGCAGCAGCTCCGAGTACTCCCGGACCTGGCGGATCGGCATCCCGGTCGCGCGCAGCTTCGTCAGGAACGCGATGCGCGTCAGGTCGCCGTCGGAGTAGCGCCGGCGCCCGCCGGCCTCGCGCCCGATCGGATCAAGGAGTCCCGCGCGCTCGTAGTAGCGCAGCGTGTGGGCGGTGAGCCCGGAGGCCTCGGCGGCCTCGGAGATGGTCATCGACACGGCCATGCCTCCACGGTAGGACTTCGAGCGCGCTCGAAGTCAAGGGGCGGTGACCAGCGGTACCGTGCACCCCCGTGCCGACGGCGACCGCGCAGGGGCTTCCCGGGCTGGATCGGGTTCCCCCGATCGCCCTCGTGCTGACCGGCGTCACGTCGATCCAGTTCGGCGCCGCGGTGGCCGCGACGATGTTCGACGACCTCGGGCCGGCCGGGACGTCGGTGCTCCGGCTGACGTTCGCGGCGATCATCCTGATGGCGCTGTTCCGCCCGCGCGTGCGGGGACGCTCGGCCGCCGACCTGCGGCTCGTCGCGCTGTTCGGGCTGACGCTCGGCCTGATGAACCTGCTGTTCTACGAGGCGCTGGACCGGATCCCGCTCGGCGTCGCGGTGACGATCGAGTTCGTCGGCCCGCTGGGCGTCGCGGTGGCGATGTCGCGGCGGAGGCTCGACCTCGTCTGGGCCGCGCTGGCCGCGGTCGGGATCGTCCTGCTGTCCAACCCGTTCGGCGCGGGGATCGACACGGTGGGGTTGATCCTGATCCTCGGCGCGGCGGCGTGCTGGGCGGCCTACATCCTGATCGCGCAGCGCGCGACGGCGGTCTACCAGGGCAGCGAGGGCCTGGCGCTGGCGATGGTCGTCGCGGCCGCGGTGCCGTTGATCCCGGGCGTCGCGGAGGCGGGGACGACGCTCCTGCAGCCGCAGTGGCTGGCGCTCGGCGCGTGCGTCGCGCTGGCGTCCTCGGTCATCCCGTACAGCCTGGAGACCGAGGCGCTGCGGCGGCTGCCGGCCAGCGTGTTCGGCGTCCTGATGTCGCTGGAGCCCGCGGTCGCCGCGCTGGCGGGCTTCCTGGTCCTCGGCCAGGCGCTGGACGCGCGCGAGCTGGTCGCGATGGCGCTCGTCGTCGTCGCGTCGGTGGGCTCGTCGCGGACGGCGCCCGCGTCAGCCGAGGCGTAAACGGCGATACTGCGGGACGAAGCGTCGCATGCTCCCGCTGAACCTCCCCGGCAAGTTGCAGCGGGCAGCGCCGTAACGATCGTGCTTCCACTCAACCTGCCCAACGTCCTCACCGTCGTCCGGATCCTCCTCGTCCCGGTCCTCGTCGTCGCGCTGCTGGGCGAGACCGGCAACGACCTGCTGGCCGCGATCGTCTTCGCCGCCGCGTCGGCGACCGACGCGCTGGACGGGTACCTGGCGCGCTCGCGGAACTCCATCACGTCGTTCGGCAAGTTGATGGACCCGATCGCCGACAAGCTGCTGGTCGTCGCGGCGCTGTTCGCGCTCGTCTCGCTCGGCCGGCTGGAGGCGTGGATCGCGATGGTCATCGTCACGCGCGAGCTGGCCGTGACCGTGACGCGCATGGCGGCCACCGCCCAGGGCGTGATCATCCCGGCGGCCGGCTGGGGGAAGATCAAGACGATCGTGCAGGTGGCGGCGATCTTCTTCCTGATCGCCTTCGACCCGACGCCGCTGTGGGTCGACCTGCTCGTCTACGCGGCGGTCGCGGTGACCGTGATCTCCGGGATCGACTACTTCTTCGGCCTCCGCAGGATGCTGCGCGAGGCCGACGAGCGCCGCAAGGCCGCGGCTGCCGCCTCGGAGCCGGCGGCGCCGCCGCTTAGGCCGCAGCCGCCGACGCCGTCGGCGCAGCGTCGCCCGTGAGGTCGACCAGCGCGCCGCGCGCGTGCACGCGCTCCAGGGCCGCGACCGCGTCGGGGTGGAACTGCGCGCCGTCGGTGCGGCGGACCTCGGCCAGCGCGTCGTCCAGCGTCATCGGCGCGCTGTAGACGCGCGCGCCGGTCATCGCGTCCCACGCGTCGGCCAGGGCCATCAGGCGCGCGCCCTCGGAGATCGCGTCGCCCGCCAGGCCGTCGGGGTAGCCGCCGCCGTCGTGGCGCTCGTGGTGGCCGCGGACCCACGCGACCTGCTCGACGTCGAGCATCCCGGCGACGATGCGCGCGCCGAGGTCGGCGTGGCGCTTGATGATGTCGTACTCCGCCGGCGTCAGGCGCGACGGCTTGCTCAGCACGGCGTCCGGGACGCCGATCTTGCCGACGTCGTGGACGACCGCGGCGTCGTGCAGCCGCGCGACGTGGGTCGCGCTCCACCCGGACTCGGTCGCCAGCTCGCACGCGAGGGCGGCGACGCGCTCGGAGTGGCGGATGGTCGCCGGGTCCTTGGCGTCGATCGCGCGCGCCAGCGCGCCGAGGGCGGCGAGCGCGCGGGCCTGCTCGAGACGGTCGGCGCGCTCGGCGGCGCTGAGCTCCTCGACGACCTGCGGCGAGTAGCGGATGCACGCGTCGCGCCCGTGGGCCTTGGCCCAGTACAGCGCGCCGTCGGCCAGGCGCAGGAGCTCCTCGGCGTCGGCGGCCTGCGAGAGGTCGCAGACGCCGGCGCTCAGCGTCATCGCGCCGGCGTCGGGGAAGGGCCGGGCGGCGACCGCGCGGCGGATGCGCTCGGCGCCGCCGTGGGCCTCCTCGCCGGACACGCCGGGCATGAGCAGCGCCAGCTCGTCGCCGCCGATGCGCGCGATGATCTCGCCCGCGCGCGCGGCCGACGCCATGCGGCGCGCGGTCTCGGCCAGGACGGCGTCGCCGCCGACGTGGCCGAGCGTGTCGTTGACCTGCTTGAACCGGTCGAGGTCGAAGACCGCGACGGCCAGCTCGGTGCCGTGGCGGCGCGCCACCGCGGCCTCCTCGCGCAGGCGCTCGTGGAAGGCCCGGTGGTTGACCAATCCGGTCAGTTGATCAGTCGTGGCCTGGGCGACGAGCCTGGCCTGCGCGTCGGCGTTGGCGATGGCCATGCCGATCAGCTCGGCGAAGCGCCCGACGCGGTCCCCGACGTCGTCGGGCAGGTCGTCGGTGCGCGACGTGCACACGATCATCGCGCCCCACAGGCGCGCCTCGACGACGATCGGCGCCGCGATCCGCTGGCGGTAGGGCGGCATCGCCGGGACCGCGGCCGCGCGCTCGTCGAAGCGCTCCGGCCGGCCGCTGACGCGCAGGCGGTCGATCGCGCTGCCGGCCGCGATCGGGACGTACGCCGGCAGCGGCGGCGGCACGACGCCGGGCGGGCAGCCCTGGCCGACGGTGCGAACGATGTCCGACCGGTCCTCGAAGGCGACGACCACGCCGAGGTCCATGCCCAGCAGCTCCGCGAGGTCGCGGCCGGCCAGCTCGGCCACCTCGGTGAGGTTCGCGCCGCCGGCCACCGTCGCGGCGACGCGGTGCAGCGCCGCGGCCTCCTCGGACATGCGCCGGTGCTCGGCGAGCATCCGGCGCCGGTCCTCGGTCAGGGCGGACAGCAGGTACAGGCAGGACGCCATCAGGACGCTGAAGCCCTGGGCGACGAGGATGTCGTCGGCCCCGCCCACGGAGAGCGGGCCGTAGCCGGCCGACGTCTCGTAGACCGCGACGATCGTCAGCCCGACCGAGCCCGCGGCGACGGTGGGCGCCGCGCCGCGCAGGACGAGCCAGACGCCGATCGGGATCAGCAGCCAGATCTGCCCGTGGTCGGTCCGGAAGATCGCGAGTGCTGAGAGGAGCAGCGCGGTGAAGACGAGCGCGTCCTCGGCCACGCGGAGCGGGCGCAGGCGGGGAAGCGAAGCGCGTCCGATCGTCGCCACCAATGGAGCGAACAGGAGCATCCCCGCGACGTCGCCGAGCTGCCAGCGCAGCACGCCCGGCAGGAGCGGGCCGACGTCGTGGCCGCCGAGCGCCAGCGTGGTCTCGCCGATGACGGCCGACACGGCCGCGCCCAGGAACAGGACCGCGATCCCGACCGGCCGCGCCACGGCCCGGCGCGTGGTCATCAGCGACCAGATGTAGCGGTCGAGCAGCGCGACGCAGATCAGCGCCTCCAGCGTCGGCGCCAGCGCGCCGCCGAGCGACGCGACCAGGCCGCTGGCCGTGATCTTCGCCGCGAATGCACCGAGGAAGACGCCGGGCCACACGCGCCGGCCCCAGCGGACCATCAGCCCGAGCGCGATGCCCGCCGCCGGCCAGACGGCGATGAGCCCCGACCGCACCGGCAGCGCCCACGCGACGCGCACCGCGACGGCGTACGCGACCGCCACGCAGGCGATCTGCACCAGCGCGGGGGCCGGGGGGAGACGGCGGCGCATCATCGCCCGGGGAGTCGGCACCGGGGCGGCCCGCTTGAGGGGCGGGGTCAGAGCAGAGCGGGCTCGCGCCGGCGGATCAGCTGCCCGCCGCGTCCAGCCACTCGCGCATCGAGACGTGCCGCTCGGCGTGCTCGCCCGACTTCAGCTCATGGCTCAGCTCGCTCAGCAGTCCGAAGCGCTCAGCGACCACGTTGTGCTGGTGGATGGTCTCCAGGTTCTCCTGGCGGGCCGAGACGAAGGCGCCCGGCGCCAGGTCCGGCACCGTCTCGACGACGCCCTTGACCATCTCGCGCACGCAGTCCTCGACGAACCGCGGGCGGCGGTGGGCCTTCTCGACGACGGCGCCCTCGTCGGAGCGCTTCATCAGCTCGTAGATCTCCGAGGACATCGAGTTCTCGACGATCCGCAGCAGCTGCGCGGCGTCGATGTCGGTCGTGCAGTCCTCCGGGCAGCCGATGTGGAGGGTGCCGAGGCCGCGCTGGTTGTGGGTCGCCACAGGGACGTGCTCGAAGATCCTGGCGATCTGACCATCGTCGAACCCGTCCGCGGTGAGACGCTGCCTTGCCGCCCCGGCAACGAGCTGCTGAGCGCACGGGCAGGCGGTGATGCCCTGGGCCGCGACGCCGATCAGCCGGCGCGTGCCGCCCTCGGTCGCGACCGCGGTCCCGAACAGCGTGTACAGCTCCTGCGTCTGGATGCCGGAGACCGGCGCCGGCTTGTTCTCCGGGTAGCGCGCGGCGATCGTCACCTCGGCGCGCTTCGCGTCCTGGCGCTCGCGCACCTGCTCGGCGATCCGGGTCGCGAGCTCCTCGGCCCGGAAGGCGGAGGACCCGAGGATCACCTCGCCGATCGCGTCGTTGACGGTCTCCTCGAAGCGGGACATGTGGGCGCCCTTCTGCTGGGGCCCGAGGTCGACGAAGCACTCCAGCTTGGCCCAGTACAGCTCCTCGCGTCCGTCGCGCGAGATGCGGATGACCTTCTCCACGTTCGTGACGCCGACACGCGACAGCGAGACGTGGACGGTGGGCTGCTGAGCCTGGACGTCTGGGGAGTTCACAAGGGTCGTGGTCGGCTGCATGACGGGATCTAGCGTATCGCCACCACTTTTTGGGATTCCACGCTCGTCGTAACCTGTGCTAACAATCCCGGCAGTCGGCTAAGAGCCCCTCCGTGAAAAGCACGAAGAGGACACGGCTCAGCCTCATGCGGCGACCACGTCGCACTGCACCTCGGGGTGCGTTCCAAATGCGGTACAGGGAAGAGAGAGGGGCCCGGCACGGGGGTGCGGGGCCCGGGAACGACGTCCACAAGGATCGGGTTGAGCACAAAGACCGACGTTCTGCTTGCTGACGAGGCGCCCATCGCGGAGATCGACGAGCTCCGCACGCTCATCCAGGAAGGGCAAGAGCGGGGCTTCCTCACCATCGAGCAGATCACCACGACCCTCGAAGAGGTCGAGATCACCAAGGAGCAGCTGACAGAGCTGCACCAGCATCTCGATCACGAGGGCATCGCCATCGTCTCCGCGGACGGCAAGCCCGTCCATTCCGAGAGCGGCCGCGCCGAGGCCGCCGCGGAAGCGCGCCAGTCCCAGACCGCGGGCGCCACCGACACGCGCAAGAAGCCGGAGATCGACCTCACGGTCGAGCCGTCGCTGGACTCGCTGCGCCTCTACCTGCGCTCGATCGGCCGTGTCGCGCTGCTGACCGCCGAGCAGGAGGTCTCCCTCGCCAAGCGCATCGAGCGCGGCGACATGGAGGCCAAGCAGGCCATGGTCGAGGCCAACCTGCGGCTGGTCGTCTCGATCGCCAAGGGCTACCTCGGCCGCGGGCTGACCTTCCTGGATCTGATCCAGGAGGGCTCGCTCGGGTTGATCCGCGCCGTCGAGAAGTTCGACTACCGCCGCGGGTACAAGTTCTCCACGTACGCCACGTGGTGGATCCGGCAGGCCGTGACGCGCGCCATCGCCGACAAGGGCCGGACGATCCGGATCCCGGTGCACATGGTCGAGAAGCTGAACAAGGTCGTGCACGTCGAGCGCCAGCTGGTCCAGTCGCTGGGCCGCGAGCCGTCGCCCGAGGAGATCGCCGGGGAGCTGGACTGCACCCCGCGTGAGGTCCGCGACATCCTGCGGATGAGCCAGCAGCCGATCTCGCTGGAGAAGCCGATCGGCGACGAGGAGGAGTCCGAGCTGGGCGACTTCGTCGAGGATCAGACGGCCGAGTCGCCGTTCGAGCTGGCCGCGGAGAACCTCCGCAAGGAGAACGTCCACCGCGCTCTGGCGGCGCTTCCGCAGCGCGAGCGCGAGGTCATCGAAATGCGTTTTGGACTTACCGGGGGTCGACCGCGTACCCTTGAGGAAGTCGGACGCGCCTTCAACGTCACCCGAGAGCGAATTCGTCAGATCGAGAACCACACCTTGAAAAAGCTCGAGTCGCTCCCCGAGGCCCAGCGCCTTAGGGACGCCTCGTAGTCCGGGGAGAAATTTCCCGGAGGAGGAGAGGGGTCAGAGGGGTGTGCTGGGGAGCGCATCCCTCACTTTCCCGAGAGGCCGCGCTGGGGAGCGCGGCCTCTCACTCTTAACGACAGCGGCGGCGGGGCCCTCGATGGGGCGCCGCCGCCGTTGGTCGTTCTGAGGACTCCTCGTTCAGCCGTGCTGCAACGAGGCCTGCAGGAGCGCCTGGCGGCAGCCGCCGTACTCGACGCCGCCGTTGGAGGAGCGCTCGAGGGCGAGGTTCAGCACGGCGGTGGAGTAGTGGCCGTCGATGGTCCCGTCGGCGCAGTCCTGGCGCAGGGCGGCGGGGATGACGACGGCGGTGGCCTGCTTGACCGTCTTGCGCGCGGGCGCGCCGCCGGCCTTCGCGGGCGGCGCGGCGAGGTCGGTGTCGTGCGCGGCGGGCGTGACCGCGGCGGCGGCGGCGGTCGCGGCCGGCGTGGGCGCGGGGGTCGCCGCCACCGTCGCGGCCGGCTTCGGCGCGTGGTGGTGGTTGATCGGGACCGGCGTCTTGCCGGCGACCACGGGCAGCGAGCCGACGGCCACGACCGCGGCGCAGGCGACCTTCGGCGTGGCGGAGGCTGCGACCGGCTCCCACAGCGACGCGACGCGCTCGCCGATGCGCGCGAACAGCGGCAGCGGCAGCCAGGCGGCGACGCGGCGGTCGTCCCGCGCGCGCTTCAGGCCCTGGCGGGCGCGGACGAGCAGCGACTTGACGGCCGGGACCGTCGTGTCGAGCTCCGACGCGATGTCCTGGTAGCTGCGGCCCTCCAGCTCGCGCAGGACGAGCGCGGAGCGCTGCGTGTCCGGCAGCCGACCCACGTCGGCGACGATCGTCCTCATGCCGAGCGAGCGCTCGACCGCGGCCTGGGCGTCCTCGGCCGGCGGATGGGCGTGGTCGACGAGCTCGACGACCGGATGCCGGCGCCGCGACGCGTTGAGGTCCAGCGCGCAGTTGCGGGTGATCCGGTGCAGCCACGGGCCCAGCGACTCCGGCCGCGACCCGTTGCGCAGCGCGCGGACCGCGCGGACCATCGCGTCCTGGACGACGTCCTCGGCGTCCGCGGTCCCGCCCGGGACGAACCCGCGGGCGAAGCGCACGAGCCGCGCCCGGTAGCGGGCGTCGAGCGCGGCGAACGCGTCGTCGCTGCCCGCGGCGACGAGGTTCACCAGCGTGCTGTCGCCCATCGCGGCGAGCATCGTGGGCGGGAGGGCAGGGGGAAGGGCGTCGATGGCGGCCATCGGGATCTAAGACCGTAGGGCGGGATGAAAGGTTGCGCCCCAGGTGGGTAAGATTCGGTCCGTCGCTTGGCGGGATACCCGAGCGGTCAAAGGGGCCTGACTGTAAATCAGGTGGCTACGCCTTCGAAGGTTCGAATCCTTCTCCCGCCACTCTTCCAGGGTGATCCGAGCTCACCCCGCCGGATTCTCGCTGACCGCGTCAGCCCGAGGTCCGGATTCAGACGGGCGCCTGCCGGGAAGAAGGGCCTCACCCAAGGTCCAGAAAGCAGGAGCTCCCCTTGCCTCACCCCAGCAGCGCGCGCCGCGGCGTCCTGGTCGCCGCGACGTCGACGATCCTCGCCCTCGCGGGCGCGCCGGCGGCCCACGCGGCCGCGTCGATCACGGTCACCGGCGACGACGGCAACCCGGTGGCGGTCGCGCCGAGCGGCACGTCGATCCGCAACATGTCCACCCGGATCGGGATCGGGTTCCCGACCTCCGACGGGCGCTTCAACGCGTCGTTCACCGGCCCGGACGGCGTCGCGGTCAGCACGTCGATGGACTGCTACAACTACGACAACTGGTCGCGCAGCCCCGACTTCCGCGGCAACGGCAGCTACACCGTCACGATCACGAACTTCGCGAAGGCCGACACGGCATGCAGGACGCCGACGTCGACCGAGTCCTACGTCTACGCGGTCAACGCCTCCGTGTCGGTCGCGCCGCCGGCCGGGCCGTTCCTGATCCGCCAGCCGAACTCGTTCGCCACCAACACGCTGTCGCTCCCCGTCCAGCAGAACCCGGGCGCGGCCGGCTACGACGTCCAGTACGCGCTCGGCGCCGTGCTCAACCCCGACGGGTCGATCAGCGGCTCGCCGCAGACGGCGTTCGTGAACACCACGACCGGCACGATCGACCTCAGCGTCCGGACGCCCGGCGCCTACACGGTGGTCATGCGCGCCAAGAACGGTGACTACTCGTCGCCGTGGTCGGCGCCGGTGACGGTCCAGGCGATCGTGCCGTTCGACCTCGACGCGATCGCGTTCCCGGACTCGCGCGGGCCGAGCTACCTCGTGCGCGGCACCGTGCGCGACAAGACGATCCGCGGCCGGGTGACGCTCGCGCTCGCGCGCGGGACCAAGGGCGGGAAGTACCGGTCGATCGGCAGGACGACGATCTCCTCCAAGTCGACGTTCTCCAAGCGCTTCAAGCAGAAGCGGACCGGCACCTACCGGCTGCGCGTGCACTTCGCGGGCTCGGCGATCGCGCCGCCGGCGAGCATCACGTACAAGATCCGGATCACGCGGCGGATCACCTACCGCTAGCCGGGTACGGTCCGAACCATGCGTGAGGCCGAGATCGTCGAGACCGAGCACGGCAGGCAGCCGCGCGGCGAGGGGTGGTTCGTCCTGAACCTCGCCGACGTCGCCTGGGACACGATGGCGCGCGGCGGCACGTGGTCGCGGCTGGAGAGCGACGAGGCGCCGTTCGGCCAGTTCGGCATCGGCGTGCACGTCCTGCCGCCCGGCGAGTCGCCCGGCTTCTACCACTGGGAGAGCGACCAGGAGGGGTTCCTGGTCCTCGCCGGCGAGTGCGTCCTGGTCGTCGAGGGCGAGGAGCGGCGGCTCGGGCGCTGGGACTACTTCCACTGCCCGCCCGGGACGCGGCACATCATGGTCGGCGCTGAGGGCGACGAGCCGTGCGCGGTCCTGATGGTCGGCGCGCGGACGAAGGGCAAGCTCACCCAGTACCCGGCGGATCCGGTCGCGGCGCGCCACGGCGTCTCGGTCGCGCGTGACGCGGCGAACGGCCGCGAGGCGTACGCGCAGTGGGAGGGATCGCGCGAGCTGACGGTCGTCCCGGCGCCGTTCCCGCGCGCGCACGCATGACGCGCAGGTCGCTGTCTAGCTGTCGGCGACGATCGCGACCGCGGCGAGCAGGCCTAGGCCGATCGTCAGGGCCCCGACGATCCACATGGCCTTGTCGTCGAGGCGCAGCCAGCGGCCCTCGCGGATCGCGCGGTCGACCTCGCGGCCGCGGTACAGGCCGTAGGCCACGATGAACACGCCGAGGACCGCGTAGCCGGCGCCGAGGGCGACGAACGGCCAATCGTTGCCGCCGCCGCGCAGGTCCGGGATCAGCTTGCCGACGCCGAGGGCCACGGCGGTGGCGGTCAGGCCGGTCCGCAGCCAGGCCAGGACCGTGCGCTCGGAGGCCAGCCAGGTGCGCCGCGTGGCGTCGCCGTCCTCGTCGAATCGGCGCGGCGAGGGCATCGGCGGCGGCTCGTCGATCCGGCCCGGCGGGCGATCCATGACGATCAGGCTACAAGTGGTGCACGTTCCCTTAAGAATTTGCGGCTAGCATGCCGCCTTCCTCATGACCAGAACCCGTTCCATCGCACTGTCCCTGAGCGTCTTGTCACTGGCCGGCGGGCTGGCTGCCGGGTGCGGCAGCAGCGGCGACGACCAAGGCTTCCGCAAGGATGGCTCGAAGATCGACGGCGACCCGTCGACCACGCTGCCAGCCGCGCTGGCGTCGACCAAGTCCACGGTCAAGACGCGGGCGCCGGGCGCGCCGCTGCCCGAGCAGAAGAACATCGTCGGCGTCAGCACCGACCTGACCAAGAAGCCGGCGGTCCCCAAGGCGACCGGCAAGGCGCCGACGGAGCTTCAGGGCTCCGACGTCGTCGTCGGCACGGGCGCTGCGGCGAAGTCGGGCGACAAGGTCACGGTCCAGTACGTGGGCACGCTCTTCAACGGCGGCAAGGAGTTCGACACCTCCTGGAAGAAGGGCCGCACGCCGTTCGAGTTCACGGTCGGCCAGGGCCAGGTCATCCAGGGCTGGGACCAGGGCATCCCCGGCATGAAGGTCGGCGGGCGTCGCGTGCTCGTCATCCCGGCCGACGCGGCCTACGGCGCCGCCGGCTCGCCGCCCACGATCCCGGCCAACGCGCCGCTGGTGTTCGTGGTCGACCTCAAGAAGATCGGCTAGCAGGACGGCTTCGCGGGCCGCGCGCCCGGCGGCTGGGTCAGGTTTCCTGACCGGCTGACTGGCGCGCGGCGCGTCGCGGTGGGACCATGGGCCCACCGCGACGTCGAAAGGAGTTCCGTCCCATGGAGTCCTCCGCCACGCCCACGCGCGTCCTCGTGGTCGCCCATCGCACGGCGGCCACCCCCGCGCTCCTGGACGCCGTCCGCGAACGCGCCGCCCGCGGGCCGTGCACGTTCGCGCTCGTGGTGCCCAAGAGCGCGCACGGCCTGCATCGGGTGGTCGACGCCGAAGACCAGGGGTCCGACGAGGCGAACGCGGTCCTGGAGCTGGCGCTGCCGCTGCTCGAGGAGGCGGCGGGCGGGTCGGTCGAGGGGATCGTCGGCGATCCGGAGCCGCTGAACGCGGTGCAGGACGCGGTGAACCTGCGCGGGTTCGACGAGATCATCGTCTCGACCTTGCCGGCGCGGGTGTCGCGGTGGCTGAAGCTCGACCTGCCGTCCAAGCTCGGCGGCCTCGGGCTGCCGGTCACGACCGTGACCGCCAAGGAGCGCGCCACCACGCCGGCGTGACCGAGCGGCGGGTGGCCGGTGAGCGGCTTGACGCATCACTACAATCGCCCCTTGCTGCTGGGAGGCGGCAAGGGGGCATGACCAACGGCACGCGGGTGAGGGTTTACGTGGCAGACGACCATCCCGTCTTTCGGGATGGCGTCGTCTTGGCGCTCCGGCGCCGGCCGGACTTCGAGGTCGTGGGCGAGGCCGACGACGGCCGGACCGCGCTCGAGGAGATCCGCGTGCTGAAGCCCGACGTCGCGCTGCTCGACGTCAAGATGCCGGGGCTCGACGGCCACGCCGTCCTGCGCGCGATCCAGCGCGACGACCTGCCGGTGGCGGTGGTGCTGCTGAGCGCGACCGTCCTGCCGCCCGAGGCGCGCTCGGCGCTGGCCGCCGGCGCGATGGCGTACCTGTCCAAGGAGGTCAACCGCGACGCGATCTGCGACGCGGTCGCCGCCGCCGCCCGCGGCGACCGGCTCCAGGTCGACGTCGCCGAGCCCGTGTGGGAGCGGCCGCTGCTGTCGCCGCGCGAGCTGGAGGTCCTGCGGCTCACGGCCGGCGGGCAGAGCGCGCCGTCGATCGGGCGGGAGTTGCACCTGTCGCCGGAGACCGTGAAGACGCACCTGAAGAACGTGTACGAGAAGCTGGGCGTGAGCGATCGGGCTGCCGCGGTGGCCGAGGGGATGCGGCGGGGGCTGGTGGAGTAGGCGCGTGCGCGCGCGTTGCGGCGCGCGGGCGTTGAAGTTCCCTCGGTCGGGGGATGAGGAGCGCGGCGCGCAGCGCCGATCCTGTGAGGACAACGGACGAAGCCCCCACCGAGCCGGCATCCCCTGCACCAGGTCCCCTCTGGCGCGCCGGACACCCATTTCGTCCCACACAACGACGCGGTCATCCCTGCTCCGGACCCCGTCGTGCCGCTGGAGACGGGCGGGCGCGCCCTGCTCTACACGCCCGCCCGTCTTCGCGTTCGCCGTCCAGCTAGACTTCGCCGCGACCCGCCCTCTTAGCTCAGTTGGTAGAGCACTTCCATGGTAAGGAAGGGGTCGACGGTTCGAGTCCGTCAGAGGGCTTTTCAGGAAAGGCCCGCTCCGGCGGGCCTTTCGCGTGTTCGGGACGTTGCCCCGGGCACCGCGCGGGGGAGCGATGGAAGCGATTTGGAAGCGCTGGGTCATTCCGGACCCCCACCTTCGGTACTACTGACACCCTCACGCACCGAGGCCCACACGATGGTCGCTCGCGTCCAACGTGACCCAAATTTCGAGATTCGGGCTCGGGCCGCACCAGCGAGCTGCGTAGGCTCCAATCGTGCCGTTCCTGCACGGGACATCTGCCGTTCATCGAGAGGCGATCCGCTCGGGCGGACTCGCCGCGCCCTGGCCGGCACGCGGAGTGTCCGTGACGACCTCGCGGGGCTACGCACTGCGCTTCGCCGCACTCAGCGCGTGCCTGCGCGAGCGCGCCGAACGTGGAGGCGATGAGGATCAGGCCGACGCCCTCTTGGTCCGCGTCGACCTGTCGGACATGATCATCCACCGCACCATGCTCGGCACCGATTGGGCCGCGTCGTTCGTTCTCCCCAGCGTTCCACCCGAGCGCGTCCTCGCTGTCGAGGTCGTCACGATCCGCCTGCCGGCGGTGGGGTCAGCCAACGAGGCCGGCGCGTTGAACGGGTGCTATGCCTCCTCTGCCCCAGCGCCGTCCGCCGAGGACACGCTCACCCTGGCCCGGAGCTACTCGCGACCTCTCCTGGTGCGGGCGACGTCCTCAGCGGAGTGACGTCGCGTGTTGCCGCCGGTTGGCTCTACACGAGGGCGGCGACGAGCTGCCCAACCGTCGCCATGGTGGCGATCACCGCGAGCGCCGGACCCCAGCGCTCCAAGCGGCCGGAAGCGCGGTCGAGTCGTTCGGTTGCGCGACGGAGATCGGCGAGCGCCGCGAGCACCAGGACGGTCAGGGCCTTGTCCCCTGGGTGCAGCGGGACTTCCTGCGCGTCTAGTCGCCGGATCACCTCCTCGCTGTCCAGTGCTGCCAGCTCGGCGAACGACCGTACGTTGAAAGCCTCCAGGACGACGTGCCCGCCGCGGTACTCGCTCATGGCCCGCAGCATTCCCAGTGCCCCGGACGCGACACCGAGGGAACCGTACGTCGACCACGATGACGTCGGTGTCGTCTCCGAGGATGCCTGCCGCCCTGGTGATCGTCCGCGCCAGCTCGTGTAGTTCGTCCAGCGTCCACGACGCCGCCCGGCGTGTCCAACGTGATCACGTGGTCGCCGCCGCCGGTCGTCGCCCTGACGGTGAAGGGCTGGGCGAGATCGGCAAGGCGGGGGCCGTCCTCGTGGCTCAGATCTTCGTGGAGATGATCACCGCGATGATGCACGCGATGATCACCCGCATGGCGATCTGCTCGTCGGTGAACCTGCGCCCGCCCGAGGGGGCCGAGGGGAACGACACCTTGCCGTCGGCACCGAGCGAAGGCTGGCGACTGGGCCCCATGTCGGGCACCACTGGCCCTCCGCAGGTCGGGCAGTGGTAGCCATCGCCGATCGCCAGCGGCCACAAGCCCGTGGCGACTCCAGCGGCCCCACGTGCGCGGTGGGTCGTCTTCTGGCCGGCGACCGGCTTTGAGCACTTCATACACCATTGCCCGCCCTTGACGGCTGTACCCATCACATAGTCCTTGCTGGTTCGCGGTCGACGCTCGTCTAGGCGTCGCAGTGGGTGCCGCTGAGACTCACGTCGACGCCGCGAGCGTAGACCGTCGCCCGTGCGTCTCCGTTGCAAAAGCTGCCCGATGTGATCTGCATCCCCCGCCACGTGCAGGAGAAGCGGCGCGCCGTAAGGGAATGGCACACCGCGCCGGCCTGAGTCACTCGCCGATGGTGGACCACGAGGCTCTTGGCCTTACGTTCAACGGCGGCCTCCGCGCGTCGCTTGGCGCTCGGCTGCGCAGCGCTGGAACCGGCGACCGGGGCGAGAAGGGCCGCGGAGGCGACGCAAGCTAGCAGGTGATGTAGAGACACGGCCGTGCACGGTACTTGTCGCATGCGACATGGCGCTAGGGGTACCTCGCCGATGGGATAGGCCGCGTGCCCGACGACGTAGTGCAGGCGTTCGCGCGGAATCTCCGCGCCGCCCGCATCGCGGCCGGTATGACGCAAGAGGATCTGGCCCTCGCGACCGGGCTCGACATGTCCAACATCAGCCGCTACGAGGCGGGTGATCGCGAGCCTCGAATCACGATGGTCGCGAAGCTAGCGGCGCATCTCGATGTCAGCCCCGGGGAGCTGCTCGACGGTCTACGGACGTAGCCGTCAGACGTCGCCGCCTGCACGCCCAAGCAGATGCACTGCAACCCTTGAGTTGCAGATAGATAGAGATTCCGGGACGCTCAAGGGATGACGGACCACCCGGCCTACCCCAGCGATCGGAGCGAGCGCGCTCGTCAACTCGTCGCGGAGGGACGGATCGGCGGCGCGGGCCGAGGACAGGGCCGCCCGAGGAAGCCCCGCCCGACCGAACTTGCCGCGGAGAGTGCGCGCCAACACTGGTCGTCCATCGAGGACGCTCTGCTCACGGGAGTTACCGCGGGGACCGTTGAGCAGAGGTCTCGGGCCGCCGAGCGTTGGTTACGGCTCGCGCTTGGCGAGGGCACGCTTCAGGTCCGCGAGCGTGCCGAGGACCGCGCCGACGAGTACGCAGCCATGAGCGACGATGAGGTCCGGGCTCGGTTCGCCGGCGAGCTGATCGCCATGATCCGCCGCGGCGAGATCCCCGCCGCCGCGCTGCTCGCCGAGCTGCCGGTAGCGATGGATGCGGAGGCGCTTGAGGTGGACGTGGAGCTCGACTCCTAGTCCCGCGCGGGCGGTCCGCCTCGCCCAAGGCTAGGCTCCGCAGGCTCGCC
>DATDMD010000163.1:0-15441 GCA_036518975.1 Baekduia sp. | reverse complement strand
TCCCCATCAGCGGCCTCAGCGCCGGCCTGCCGGTGCGCGTCGACTGCGGCGCGTTCGAGTGCGTCCTGGTCCCGCGCCGGCCGGGCGCCGCCGGCTGGCAGCCCGCCGCGATGGCCGGCTAGGAGCCTGTCCCAGGTCCGCCCGACCGCCCCGGCCGTTAGGGTCGGCACGATGCCGTCCCTCGTACGGCGGGCGGGCGCGCTCGCGCTCACGGCCCTGGTCCTCTACGGCGTCGCCCCGGCGATCGGCGAAGTGCTGGGCGCGTGGCCGAAGGTCGCCAACCTCAAGCCGTACTGGCTGATCGGGATGGTGATCGCCGAGGGGCTGTCGTCCTGGTGCCTGTGGGAGCTGCAGGCGCTCTCGATCGGGACCAAGGACAAGGCGGCCGTCGCCACCTCGCAGCTCGCCGGCGGCGCGCTGGGCCGCGTGATCCCCGGCGGCGCCGCCACCGCGGCGGCCGCGCAGTTCAACATGCTCAACGCCGCCGACGTCCCGCGCCCCGCGATCGCGACCGGCCTGGCGGCCGCCACCGTCCTGCAGATCGCCGGCCTCTGCGTCCTGCCCGTGCTGGCCCTGCCGGCGATCGTCTTCGGCCTGCGCGTGCCGGAGACGCTGCTGGAGACGGCGATCCTCGGCCTCGTGCTGTTCGTCGCGATGCTCGGGCTCGGCCTCGCCGCCGCGCGCAGCGAGCGGACGCTGCGCTGGATCGGCCGCGCGGCGGTCAACGTCAGCCGCAAGATCCCCGGCGACCACGCGCTGGCGCCCACGTTCCCGGACCGGCTGATCGAGCAGCGCGACGAGGTGACCGACCGGCTCGGCGACCGCATGGTGCGCGCGTGCGCCGCCGCGGTCGGGCGCTGGATGTTCGACCTGCTGGCGCTGCTGACCGCGGTCACCGCGGTGGGCGCCCACCCGCGCTTCAGCCTCGTCCTGCTCGCCTACGTGGCGGCCCAGCTGCTGGCGCAGATCCCCATCACGCCCGGCGGCCTCGGCGTGGTCGAGGCGGGGCTGGCCGCGACGCTGGCGCTGGCCGGCATGAGCGGCGGCGACGCGGCGATCGCGACCCTCGCCTACCGCCTGGTCTCCTACTGGCTGATGCTCCCTGCGGGCCTGATCGCGTGGGTCGTGCACCGCCGCCGGGTGGCCGCCGCGGCCGCGCCGTCGTCCTGACGTCTCACCCCCGGCGGGCGACTCGGCCTCACCCCTCCGGCTGGGAGCGTCGCCTCCGATGCCCGGCGGCCTCGCTCCACGCATGCTCGTCTCGCTGCTCGTCGGCGCGGCGTCGCTGCTCCTGCTCAGCCCGATCATCCCCGGCTACGAGGTCACGGGCTTCTGGGACGCGCTCGCGCTGTCGGCGATCGCCGCGGTGCTCAACGCGGTGCTGTGGCCGATCCTGGTCCGGATCACGCTGCCGCTCACGGTCCTGACGCTCGGCGTCGGCATCCTGGTGCTCAACGGCGTCGTCGTGCTGCTGGCCGCCGCGATCGTGCCGGGCGTCGTCGTCGACGACCTCGGCGCGGCCGTGCTGGTCGCGCTCGGCGCGACGCTGATCAGCACGCTGGTCGCGATGCTGCTGTCGATCGACGACGACGACCGCTTCGCCGCGCACGTCGCGGTGCGCCGCCGGGCGTGGCGGCGGGCGGCGGGCAGCCCGCAGAGCGACGTCCCCGGGCTCCTGCTGCTGGAGATCGACGGCCTCGCCCATCCGGTCCTGCAGCGCGCGCTGCGCGACGGCAACGCGCCGACCCTCCAGCGCTGGGTCGCTGACGGCAGCCACCACCTCGTGCGCTGGGAGACCGACTGGTCCTCGCAGACCGGTGCCTGCCAGGCCGGGATCCTGCACGGCGACAACCACGACATGCCGGCGTTCCGCTGGTGGGAGAAGGAGCGCGGCGCGCCGATCGTCACCAACCACCCGCGCGACGCCGCCGAGCTGGAGCGCCGCGTGTCCGACGGCCGCGGGCTGCTGTTCTCCGACGGCGCCAGCCGCGCCAACATCCTCAGCGGTGACGCGCCGCACTCGCTGCTGACGATGAGCACCGTGCTCGACGTCCGGCGCGGCCGCCTGGGCCAGGACTACTTCACGTACTTCGCCAGCCCCTACAACGTGGCCCGCACGTTCCTGCTCACGCTCTACGACGTCGGCTACGAGCTCGCGCACGCCGCCCAGCAGCGCCGGCGCGACGTCCGGCCGCGGGTCCACCGCGGGTTCGAGTACGCGGGCATGCGCGCCTACGCGACCGCGGTGCAGCTCGACCTCCAGGTCGAGTCGGTCATCGGCGACCTCGAGGCCGGCCGCCCGGTGATCTACACGACGTTCCTCGCCTACGACGAGGTCGCTCACCACTCGGGGATCGAGCGGGCCGACACGCTCGCGGTCCTGCGGCGCGTCGACCGCCGGATCAAGCGCATCGCGGCCGCGTGCGAGCGGGCGCCGCGGCGCTACGAGGTCGTCGTGCTCTCCGACCACGGCCAGACGCAGGGCGCGACGTTCCGCGACCGCTACGGCGTGACGCTCGAGGCGCTCGTCGAGGACGCGTGCGGCCTCGCGGAGGGCGCCGTCGCCGCCGAGGCGTCCGGCGAGGCCGAGGCCGCGGGCCGCCTGGGCGCGGCGCTGACCGAGGCGTCCAGCGGCGAGAGCGCGGGCGCGCGGGCGGTGCGGGTCGCCACGCGTGGCCACACGGTCGGCGGCGAGGTGCGCGTCTTCGAGGACGGCAGCGAACACGAGGACGGCGCCGAGGCGAGCGCCGCCGAGCCGCCCGAGGTCTCGGTCATGGCCTCGGGCAACCTCGGGCTGATCACGTTCCCGCGCCTGCCCGGCCGCGTGACGCGCGAGACGCTCGACGCCACCTACCCCAAGCTCCTCGACGCGCTGCGCGCGCACCCCGGCATCGGCTTCGCGCTGGTGCGCGACGCCCAGGGCCACGACGTCGTCCTCGGCGCGCACGGCGTCCACGACCTGACCATCGGAACGATCACCGGCGACGACCCGCTCGCGCCGTTCGGCCCGCGCGCCGCCGACCACGTCGCGCGCACCGCGGGCTTCCCGCACTGCCCCGACGTCGTGGTCAACAGCGCCTACTGGGAGCAGACCGACGAGGTCGCCGCGTTCGAGGAGCTCGTCGGCTCCCACGGCGGCCTCGGCGGCCCCCAGTCCCACCCGTTCCTCCTGGCTCCGGCGAGCCTCCCGCTGCCCCGCGAGGAGGTCGTCGGCGCCGAGCAGGTCCACCAGCTGCTGCGCGGCTGGCTCGTCGGGCTCGGCCACACCGAGTACGCCCAGGAGCGCCCATCCCCCGTCCCGACCCCGGAGCCCGTCCCATGAGCCTGCTGCTGCGCCGCACCCTGTCGTCGGTCCTGCTCGTCCTCGCGTGCCTCGTGGCGGTGATCGCGGTGCTCGGGGCCTGGGCCGACCGCCAGCTCCTGGACACCGACCAGTGGGTCGACACGACCTCCGAGCTGCTCCAGCGTCCGGCCATCCAGGACGCGACCGCCGCCTACCTCTCCGACCAGCTCGTCGACGGGCCGACGATCCGCGCGCGCCTCCAGGAGGGCCTTCCGACGCGGCTGCAGCCGCTCGCCGCGCCGCTGGCCGCCGCCAGCGGCGAGATCGCCGAGCGCACCGCCAGGCGGCTGATCGCCTCGGGCGCGTTCCAGACGCTCTGGCGGGAGACCAACCGGCGCGCGCACGCCCAGTTCATCAAGATCGTCCACGGCGACTCGCGCCTGGCCAAGGGCGGCGTCGTCGTCGACCTGCGGCCGGAGCTCGGCGTGCTGGCGCAGCGCATCGGCGTGGCCCCGGACGCGACGGGCACCCACGGCACGGTCCACGTGCTGCGCGGCGACAACCTGGAGACGACGCGCAAGCTCGTGCACGCGCTCGAGACCCTGCGCTGGGTCAGCGTCGTCGTGCTGATCGTGCTGCTGGTGGCCGGCGTGGCGCTGGCCCCCAACCGCGCGCACGGGATCCTCGGCGCCGGCCTGGCGCTGCTGATCGCCGGCCTCGCCCTGCTCCTCGTCCGCCGCGCCGGCGGCCACTACGTCGTGGACAAGCTGGTGGTCGGCGGCGCCGACGAGAGCGCGTCGAGCACCACGTGGGAGGTCACGACGTCGCTGCTGCGCGACATCGCGGGCGCGCTGGTCGTGCTCGGCGTCGTGACGGTCGCCTCCGGCTGGTTCGCGGGCGGCTCGGCGTGGGCGCGCCGGGCGCGGCGGTTCAGCACCCCGGCGCTCACCGCGCACGTCGGCCTGGTCTACGCCGGCGTCGTCGTCCTGCTGTTCGTGCTGCTCGCCGCGGGGCTGCTCCCGGCCGCGGGCCAGCTGTGGGCGATCGTCTTCTACATCGTTCTCGCCGCCCTCGGCGTCTGGGCGCTGCGCCGCCAGGTCGAGCGCGAGGCAACCGGCGCCGCGGCGCCGCCGGGCCCGCCCGTCGCCGTGCCATGAGGCGGCCCGCCGAGCACTGGTCGACCGGCGACGCGATCCTCTGGGGCCGCGGCCTCCTCACCCGGCTCATCTCGCTGGAGATCCTCGACCGGTCGCTGGTGATCGGCGCGCAGGCCTTCAGCGCGCTCATCCCGCTGCTCATCGTGATCGCCGGCGTGGGCTCCAGCGACGGGTCGTCGTTCGCCGACACCCTGATCGACCGCTTCGACCTCAAGGGCGACACCGCCGACGCGGTGCACCAGACGTTCGGCGGCGGCACCGGCGGCACGTCGGTGACGACGATCAGCGTGCTGATCGTCATCTTCTCGTCGCTCTCGTTCACCCGCGCCGTGCAGCGGACGTTCGAGCTGACCTGGGGCCTGCCCAAGCGCGGGATGCGCGCCACCGGCTGGAACCTCGCGTGGCTGGCCGCGTTCGCCGCCTACCTGACGATCTTCCCCGTCGTCCGCGGCGCCTTCGAGGGCTGGCCGTACAACATCGTCTCGCTGTGCGGCACGTTCGTGCTGTGGCTCGTCACGCCGTACCTGCTGCTCGCGCGGCGCATCCCGTGGCGCAAGCTCATCCCGCAGGCCGGGCTCAGCGCTGCCGGGATGACGCTGCTCGCCGGTGGCCTGCTGATCTACATCCCCCGGGCGCTCCAGTCCGCGGCCGGCGAGTTCGGCGCGATCGGGATCGCCTTCGTCTTGCTGACGGCGCTGTGGGCGGGCGGGTTCGTCCTCGTCACCGCCGCCGCCGTCGGCGCCTACGTCTCCACCACCACATGGCTCGCCTCGTCTGGCTCGGCCACGCAACCGTCCTCGTCGAGCTCGCTGGCACGCGGATCCTGACCGATCCCGTGCTGCGCTCGCGCGTCGCGCACCTGCGTCGTCACGCGCCGGCCGTGACGCCCGCGGTGCCGGCGCCGCTGGACGCCGTGCTGCTGTCGCACCTGCACTACGACCACGCCGACGTCGGCACGCTGCGCCGCGTGCACGAGGCCGTGCCGGTGATCGGGCCGCGCGGGACGCGGCGCGCGCTGGCCGCCACCGCGGGGCTGGAGGACGTGCGGGAGGTCGTGGTCGGCGAGGACGTCGAGATCGGCCTCGGCGTGTCGGTGCGCGCGGTGCCCGCCCGCCACGACGGCCGCCGCAGGCCGCTGAGCGCCGACGTCGACGCGCTCGGCTTCGTCATCGAAGGCGACGGCCGGCGCGTCTACTTCGCGGGCGACACCGACCTCTACGACGGCATGGAGCGCATCGGCGACGGCGGCCTGGACCTCGCGCTGCTGCCGGTCTGGGGCTGGGGCCCGACGCTCGGGCCCGGCCATCTGGACCCCGACCGCGCCGCCCAGGCCGCCGCGCTGCTGGCGCCGCGCCGCGCGGTCCCGATCCACTGGGGGACGTTCCTCCCGATCACCTCGATCGGCCGGCACCGCCACCTGCTCGTCGACCCGCCGCACACGTTCGCGGCGCGCGCGGCGCAGCTGGCGCCCGACGTCGCGGTGACGATCCTGGCGCCGGGCGCGTCGCTGGAGTTCTGAGTTGTAGGACTACGCCGGGGTCGGGCGCAGCGGCGTCGCGTCGCCCGGACCCTGGGCGACCGCGCGCGCCACGCCGCGCAGCTGCCACGCGCCGAACATCACGACGATCCCGCGCACGACGAAGCCGAGGCCGATCAGCACGGCCACGGTGCCGAGCCCGAGCTTCGGCCACACCAGCAGCGCCACGCCGAGGCCCGCGTCGATCAGGCCGCCGAGCAGCATCAGCGCGCGGCTGCGGGTGGGCGCGACGAACGCGCGGACGATCTCCAGCAGCCCGTCGAGCACGAGCCAGATGCCGAGCGCGAGGATCAACACCAACAACGTCTCGCCCGGCCGCCGCATGACGATCAGGCCGGCGATGACGCCCAGCACGCCGAGCACGATCCGCAGCGTCTTGTCCTGCGCCTCGTCGTCGGCGACGGCCGAGCCGATCACGAACGCGCTCAACACGCACAGGTTGATCCCGGCGATCAGCGCGAGCGCCAGCAGCGTCACGTCAGGCCACACCAGGGCGAGGATCCCGCACACCAGCGAGATCAACCCGACCACCATCGGGATCCACCACGAGCCCCACCAGTTCTCGGTCTCCGCACCTGCGGTCATCACGCATCTCCTCGTCGGATCGACGTCGACCAGCAGACCGTAGGCGCGCGCCGGGTGGCCCCGGCTCACCCCTTCCGGGGGATCCGCCTCCCCCGGTCGCGGGAGCCCGCGGGGCACGTGTGACCCACCTCACGGTCGATCCGCCCATGCGACCTCCTAGCGTGGTCGAACTCACTGAACCGAACGCTGTTATGACCCTCCTCCCCATCTTCTCCTCCATCGCCATCGTCATCGGGCTGTGCGCCGCGCTTCCCCAGCTCGCCGCCATGATCCGCGCCCGCTCGGCCGCCGGCCAGTCCGCGCTCGGCTGGGCCCTCGGCGCGTTCGTGAACGTGCTGATGGCCTACGTCAACCTCGTCGGCTACGGCGCCACCGTGCTCGCCGCCGGCAACGTCGCCTCGGTCTCGCTGTGCCTGATCGCGCTCGCCCTGGTCGTCCGCTTCGGCCCGCGCGACGCGGAGGCCGCGCAGGTCGAGTCCGTCGGGCTCCACGAGCTGCCGACCACCGAGTTCTGGATCCTGCGCGACCAGCTCGAGCACGAGGCGCGCCGCCGCGACGAGGGCCTCGTCGCCGCGGCCGCCTAGTCGGCGCTCAGCAGCGCCGGCTCCGGGACGCCGAACGCGTCGACCAGCGCCAGCGCGTGCGGGCGCAGCTCGCCGCAGAGCGTGTTGACGGCCCTGATGACCGCCTTCGAGCGCGTCGACGAGAGCCGGCCGTGCTCCTGGAACCACGCGCGCTCGGCCTCGATCGTGCTCAAGGCGTACAGGTCGCACACGCGGTCCAGCAGCGCGCGGGCCTCGGGGTCCGGGCACAGCGGGACCTTGGCGGCGAACGCCTCCAGGACCGTGCAGTCGACGTAGGCGCGGGCCGCCGCGATCAGGTGGTCCTGGCAGTCGATCAGGACCGCGAACGGCTCGCGGCCGGCGTCGATCCCGCCCTTGAGCCGGCGGGCCACGCCCGACTTGATGTGGTCGGCCCGCCAGCGCAGCAGCTCGAGCTGGACCTCGCGGCTGTTGAGGTCGGCCTGGTCGTCGCGGCCGGGCAGGAGGTCGTCGGCCAGGCGCGTGAGCACCTCGCGCATCGCCGAGCGCTCGGCGACGGTCTCGAAGCCCTGCCTGGCGTAGAAGCCGGCGGTGCCGAGCGGGTCGAGCTCGCCGAGCTGGTCGCGGAAGTCCGTCAGCACGTTCTTGGCGGCCAGCTGGAGCAGCACGGTGTTGTCGCCCTCGAACGTGGTGAAGACGTCGGTGTCGGCCTTCAGCGCGGCGAAGCGCGACCCCTTCAGGTAGCCCAGGCCGCCGCACGCCTCGCGGCACTCCTGGATCGTCGCCGTCGCGTGCCAGGTCGCGACCGCCTTCAGGCCGGCGGCCAGCGTCTCCAGCTCGCGCTTCTCGCGGTCGACGTCGGCGTCGGCGGTGAAGACGTGGTGCAGGCGGGCGACCAGCTCCTCCTGGGCGAAGTGCAGGGCGTACACCTTGGCCAGCGCCGGGAGCAGGCGGCGCTGATGGGTGCGGTAGTCCATCAACACGACCTCCGGCTGGCCCGGCGGCCCGAACTGGCGGCGCGTCTCGGCGTGGCGGACGGCGATCGTCAGCGCCACCTTGGTCGCGCTGATCGACGCGCCGCAGATCGACACGCGGCCCTGGATCAGCGTCCCCAACATGGTGAAGAACCGCTTGGTCGCGGACTCGATCGGCGACGTGTAGGTCCCGTGCTCGTCGACCGACGCGTAGCGGTCGAGCAGGTTCTCCCGCGGCACGCGCACGTGGTCGAACCAGATGCGGCCGTTGTCGACGCCGTCCAGGCCGAGCTTGGCGCCGCAGTCCTCGATCCGGATGCCCGGCAGCGTCGTGCCGTCCGCGTCGCGCAGCGGGACGAGCAGCGCGTGCACGCCGCGCTCCTCGCCGCCGACGCTCAACTGGGCGAAGACCACGGCCATCCTGCCGTCGCGCGCGGCGTTGCCGATGTAGTCCTTGCGCGCGTCGTCGTCCGGCGTGTGGACGACGAACTCGCCGCGCTCGGCGTCATAGGTCGCGGTCGTGCCCAGCTGCTGGACGTTGGAGCCGTGACCGGTCTCGGTCATCGCGAAGCAGCCCGGCAGCCGCAGCGCCGCGATGTCGGCGAGGTGGGCCTCGTGGTGCTTCGCCGTCCCGAGGTGCAGGACCGCGCCGCCGAACAGCCCGAACTGCACGCCGCACTTGACGAGCAGGCTGAGGTCGCCGAAGGCCAGCGTCTCGAAGCCCGCGACCGCGCCGCCGACCTGGCCCGCGCCGCCGTACTCGACCGGGAACCCGCGCGCGGTCTGCCCGGCGCCGGCGAGCTCCTCCGCCCACGCCAGCACCTGCGCTCGGTGCTCCTCGATCCCGAGATCGGGCTGGGGCGCGTTGGCGGGATCGCTCAGCCACTCGCGGCACAGGTTGCGGATCTCGGCGTGCTCGCCGTCCAGGAAGGAGCGGAGCGTGGTGGGTGTCGTGGTCGCGGCCATGTCGCGACGAGGATGCCCAGCCGCGCCGGTTGTCATGTGCCGGAACCCGGAGCGGTGCCGCAGCGGCTAGGTTGCGCTGCGCCATGGCCCGTCGCCGCTCCGGACCCGAGATCCTCGCCGCCGCCGGCGACCTGCTCGTCCAGCGCGACGCCGACCGGCCGTCGGGCCGGCTGCTGCGCCAGGGCGACATGGACGCGTCCTACGTCGACCTCGCCGACCCGCGCCACCTGGAGTTCGACTACCTGCGCCGGATGCGCGACGTCGTGGAGGCGCTGCGGGCGCGCCGCATCGTCCACGTCGGCGGCGCCGGCGCGGCGCTGGCCCGGGCGCTGGCGGCGACCGACCGGACCGGGCTGCGGCGCCAGCACGTCGTGGAGGTCGACCCCGAGGTCGTCGACCTCGCGCGCGAGCACCTCGGGCTGCGCCGGGCGCCGGGGCTGAAGGTCAAGGTCGCCGACGGCCGTGCGTGGCTGGCCCGCCGCGAGGACGCCTCGGTCGACGCGCTGCTGATCGACGCGTTCGTCGGCGCGCGCGTGCCGCGCCACCTCGTCACGCTGGAGGCGCTCTCCGACGCGTCGCGCGTGATCGCGCCCGGCGGCGCGCTGGCCGTCAACGTCGTCGACACGCCGCCGATGGAGGACGTGCGGGCGATCGGCGCCGGCCTGCTGGAGGTCTTCGAGACGGTCGCGGCGCTGGGCGCCGGGCCCGTGCTGCGGGCGCGCCGGCAGGGCAACGTCGTCCTGGTCGCCGCCCATGGGCCGCTGCCGCTCGAGCGGCTGCGCGTCAGGGGCGCGGCCGACGGCGCCTCGCCGGCCGCGCTCGCCGCGCCGGACGAGGTGCAACTGCTCTGCCGCGGCACCCCGCCGTGGCAGGATTGACGCGTGCCTCATCTCTCACTCGCCTCGGTGCTGGAGGAGTCGGCGCTGCGGCGCCCGGACAAGGTCGCGGTGATCGAAGGGCCGCCGGCGGCACGCCGCGCGACGTACGGCGAGCTGTGGTCGCTGGCGCTGCGGCGCGCGGGCGCGCTGCGGGCCGCGGGCGTCGAGCCCGGCGACCGCGTCGCGCTGCTGTGCCTCAACACGGTGGACTTCGTGACCGCCTACTACGGCATCCTGGCGCGCGGCGCGGTGGTCGTGCCGGTCGCCCCGATGCTCGTCGCCGACGAGATCGCGTTCCTGCTGGAGGACTCGGGGGCGCGGGTCGCGTTCGTGGCCGACGAGCTGGGGGCCGTCGTGGCCGACGGCGCGGCGGCCGCCGGCGTGGAGGTCCTGGCGCTGGGCTCCGCCGCGGCGCTGGCCGACGAGCCGGAGCCGGCCCGCGCGGCGCCCGAGCCGCTGGACCCCGCGGTGGTGTTCTACACCTCGGGAACGACCGGGCGACCCAAGGGCGCGGTGCTGTCGCACTTCAACCTGGTGCTGAACGCGTTCTGCAACGCCTACACGGCGAACAGCATCGTCGCCGACGACGTCATGTTCGGGTGCCTGCCGCTGTTCCACACGTTCGGGCAGACGGTCGCGCTCAACGCCACGTTCCTGGCCGGCGGCTCGCTGATCCTGCAGCCGCGCTTCGAGCCGGTCGAGGCGCTGCGCCTCATGGTCGAGCACGAGGTCACCGCGTTCCTCGGCGTCCCGACCATGTACATGGCGTTGCTCGCCGTCGTGGAGGCGCAGGGCGACGGCGCGGTTCTGCCGCGGCTGCGCCTGGCCGTCTCGGGCGGCGCGCCGCTGCCGGTCAAGGTCCTCGAGCAGTTCAACGCGCGGTTCGACGTCACGATCCAGGAGGGCTACGGGCTGTCGGAGACGTCGCCGACCGCGACCGTCAACCAGCTCGACTTCGGCGTCGAGGCCGGGTCGATCGGCCATCCGATCTGGGGCGTGCAGGTCGAGATCGCCGACCCCGAGGTCGATGACGCGATCGTGCTGCGCGACGTCGGCGAGGTCGGCGAGATCGTCATCCGCGGGCACAACGTCTTCTCCGGCTACCACGGGCGGCCGGACGCCACGGCGGCCGCGGTGATCGACGGCTGGTTCCGGTCCGGCGACCTCGGGCTCAAGGACGAGCGCGGGTTCATCCGCATCGTCGACCGCAAGAAGGACCTCATCCTGCGCGGCGGCTACAACGTCTACCCGCGGGAGGTCGAGGAGGTCCTGGTCCGCCATCCCGACGTCGACCAGGTCGCGGTGGTCGGCGTGCCGCACCCGACGCACGGCGAGGAGGTCCTGGCCGTCGTGGTCCTACGCGAGGGCGCCGGCGAGCCCGACCCCGAGGCGTTCCTGGCCTGGGCCGGCGAGCGCGTCGCGCGCCACAAGCGCCCGCGGCTGGTGCGCTTCGTCGACGAGCTGCCGCTCGGCCCGTCGCGCAAGGTCCTCAAGCGCGAGCTGCGGGACCGCTTCGCCCAGGCTGGGGAGCCGGAGGCGGCGTCGCAGCCGACCCCACCGTCCTGAGCGTCCGCCCGCCGCGGTGCAGGACGGACTCCAGCTCCTCCAGCGCCGTGCGCAGGTGGGCGATGAACGGCCACGCGTCCGGTATCTGAGCCTGATCGGTGATGATCCCGAAGTCCAGGTGGTCGCGGTAGCTCATCACGGTCATGTTGAGGCCGACGCCGTCGATGACGACCGACACGGGGAACATGGACTCGAGCCGCGCGCCGGCGCAGTAGAGCTCCTCGCGCGGGCCGGGGACGTTCGAGATCACCAGGTTCAGCGGCGGGCGCGTGCGGCCCAGCAGGTCGATCGTCGTGCGTGCGGCCAGCGCGGCGACGGCCGGCGGGATGAAGCTCGTCGCGTCGGTCAGCAGCGTGGCCGGGAGCGCGGCGTGGGTGGCCTTGGCCGAGCGCAGCAGCTCGTGCGCGCGGCGCAGGCGGTCGCGCGGGTGCGGGACGTTGGTCGGGATCGGGACGATCATCGCCGCGATCCGGTTGCCGAACTCCTGGGCCTCGTGCGGCGCGCGGACCGACACGGGGACCATCGCGATCAGCGGCTCGCGCGGCAGCTCGTCGCGCTCCAGCAGCCACTCGCGGACCGCCGAGGCGCAGAGCGTGACGACGACGTCGTTGACCGTGATGCCCAGCTCGTTCTTGATGGCCTTGACGCTGTCGAGCGACAGCGAGCCGAAGGCGAAGCGCCGTTGCGGCGAGATGCGGCCGTTGAAGCACGTGCGCGGCGCGCGGGCCGACGTGATCTCCAGCACGCGGTCGTCGGCGGGCGGCGCGCCGGCCAGGCCGCGCAGCTTGGACAGGCCCTTGGAGATCTCGGGCACGATCGGGAACGCGTTGGCGCCGGGCAGCTCGGTCAGCGCGGGCAGCGTCTTGGGCAGCGCCCGCAGGGCGCGGACCGGCTGGCGCGGCAGCCCGGCCGCGCCGCGCACGAGCATCTCCAGGTCGGACGGGACGCGCTCGCCGCGGCGCTCGCGCCAGGCGGACGGCGCGGTCGTGGGCCCCTCGGGCGAGGAGTCCAGCAGGACCGACAGGATCTCGTTGCCCGACACGCCGTCGACGACCGCGTGGTGGACCTTGGTCAGCAGCGCGACGCGCCCCTCCGGGAGGCCGTGGATCAGGTACAGCTCCCACAGCGGATGCGCGCGGTCGAGCGGGCGGGCGAAGATGCGCGAGACGGTCTCGGCGAGCTTGCGGTCGTCGCCGGGCGGCGGGACCGCGGACTCGCGGATGTGGAAGTCGAGGTCGAAGTCCGGGTCCTCGATCCAGTACGGCAGGTCGAGGCCGAACGGCACGTTGACGAGCCGCCAGCGAAACGGCGGCAGCCGGTGCAGCCGCTCGGAGACGAGGTGGCACAGGTCCTCGATCGTCAGCCGGCCGCCGGGCGCCGTCGACGGGTCGTACTCGCAGAGGCTGCCGACGTGGCCGTAGGTGCGGCCGTTCTCCACCGCGAGGAACTGCGCGTCCAGGGTCGTCAGCTGTCTCATGCACCAAGGCGTTCCCTGCTCGCGCGTGACCTAGCCTTCATCGTCGACATGCCGACCATCTGGACCATCGGCTACGAGCGGCTCCTGCCGGCCGAGCTGGTCGCCGAGCTGCGCGCCGCGGGCGTCCGGCGCCTCATCGACGTGCGCTACCGGCCGCAGTCGCGCCGCGCGGGCATGTCGAAGACGCGCCTCGGCGAGCTGCTGGGCGAGCACGGCATCGCCTACGAGCACCGCCGGGCGCTCGGCACGCCGCCCGACATCCGCTGGTTCTACAAGAACAACCAGTCCGCCGAGGGCGCGGAGCAGTTTGCCGTGCACGTCGAGACGGCGGCGTCGGAGGACCTCGACGCGCTGGCCGCCGAGCTGCGCGACCCGGCCGTGCCGGCGACGGCGCTGCTGTGCCTGGAGGCCGACGCGGCCGTCTGCCACCGGCGCACGCTGACCGACCACCTGCGCGAGCGCGTCGCGGACCTACGCGTCGTCGACCTGTAGGCCTTGGTGAAGCCCTTGGGCCAGCGCCGTGATCAGGCGCGTGAACGACGTGTCGAGGTCGAGCTTGAGCCCGAAGCCGCCGGCGGCCTCCAGGGTCGCGAAGCCGTGCACGGCGGCGCGGAACGCGCGCAGGGCGTGCAGCTCGTCGTCGCCGGATAGGTCCCAGGCGCGCAGGACGCCGCGCATGACGTCGAGGACGGCGGCGCCCGCGGCCGCCAGCTCGGCGTCCTCGCCCGGCGCCGCGACCGCGCCGGCGGCGTACTGGCCCGGGTGCTCCATCACGAACGACCGGTAGGCGCCGGCGGCCGCGAGGAGCGCGTCGGCGCCGCTTCGCCCGACCGCGGCCTCGCGCAGCGCGCCGGCCAGCTCGTCCAGGCCGCGCAGGCCGATCGCCCGGACGAGCGCGTCGCGGCCGTCGACGTGGTTGTAGAGCGACGGCGGCTTGACCCCGAACGACTGCGCCACGCGCGCGAGCGTCACGGCCTCCAGCCCCTCGGCGTCGGCGAGGCCGGCGGCGACGGCGACGACCTGCTCGGGATCGAGCCCGACGCGCGGCACCCGACCTCAGCTCGCCTTCGCGATGGCCGCGTCCATCGCCGCCAGCGGCGCGGCGACGACCTTGCCGTGGCCGGGCGCCAGGAACGCGGGCTCCAGCGCGCGCAGCGCCTTGGCGCTGTCCAGCTCGGTCGCGCGGCTCCAGGTCGACATCGCCGCGAGCGGGAACGGGAAGCCCGGCTTGGCGGTGGTCGCCACGCCGCCGATCGTCGTGTAGGCGTCGCCGGCCAGCAGCGTGCGGTCGCGCGGGTCGAAGAACGCCACGTGGCCGGGCGTGTGGCCGGGCGCGGCGACGACCTCGAGCGAGCCGACGCGGTCGCCCGGCGCGAACGTCGACGTCGGCCGCGTCGCGAGCGTCACGTAGCCGCCGCGCAGCTTGTCGTCGGGCTCGCCGGGGTCCAGCGACTTGTCGCCGGTCAGGAAGCGCGCGTCGCGCGTGGAGATCAGGACCTCGACGCCGGGCACGAGCTTCGCCAGCTCGTCGACCGAGCCGACGTGGTCGCCGTGGGCGTGCGTGAGCGCGATGCGCTTGATCGGCTGGCCGAGGCGCTGCGCGGCGGCGACGATGCGCTTGCCCGACCCCTTCACCATGGTGTCGACGACCGTGAGGCCGTCGTCCTCGGCGACGAGGTAGGCGTTGACGAAGCCGGCGCGCGAGATGCGGGTGATCGAAGAAGAGCTAGTGGGCATAGCTCAAAAACTAATGGTCGTAGTTTCTTCTGTCAAGTCCCGAGCAGGAACGTCGCGTGGACCTCGCCGTCGGGCCCGACGAGCCAGCGCCGCGGCCCGGCGCGCACGACCGCGTGCTCGCCCGGCTGGGCGGGCGTGCGGTGCTCGAGCTCCACGTCGACGGCCGCCGGCTCGCCGCCGTTCGCGCTCAGCAGCTCGTCCTCCAGCGGGACCCAGTACGCGGCGTTGTTGATGTGGTCGGCCACGTCGAGCTCGGTGGTCCGGAACGTCCACGTCCGCGTCGCGTCGGGCGCGTCGGGCGGCGCGGCCGGATGGCGCAGGCGCGCCTTGACCTCGCGGCCGGCGGCCGAGGGCGCGTAGAGCTCCAGCTCGGCCGCGGTGATCGGCAGCGGCCGCCCGCTGGCCGGATCCAGGTGCACCCACAACGCGACCGCCTCGACGTGGCCGCCGCCGGCCGACGTGATCGTCGACCGCCGCTGCGCCCACATCCGCCCCACGCCGCTGCACCACGTGCTCGCGACGGCCGGCTCGCCGAAGCGCGGGAACCGCCGCACGGCGATCCGCGACCGGCGCACGACCCACACCGCCGTCTCCCCCTGGCCGGCGTCGACGACGTCGGCCAGCGCGACGTCCTGCAGCCACCGCGCCAGCGCGTCGAGCCGCACCCGTCCGCCGGGCGCCGCGTCGCCGAGCCCCGGAACCACGCCGCGCTCGAACATCCGCCCGGCGCCGGGATGGT
>DATDMD010000162.1:0-2667 GCA_036518975.1 Baekduia sp. | reverse complement strand
CGGCGCGAACCCCGGCGCGAACCCCGGCGCGAACCCCGGCGCGAACTGCTCGGCCGATGTCGTCGAGGCGGTCACAACTGCTCCAGCGATGGACGCATCGCTTCGGCCAGGACGCGGCGAGCGACGGGTGGGCAAACGGCGTTGCCGATCTGGCGGAACTGCCGGTAGCGCGCGCCCTGCCACGGGTAGTCGCGGCGGAAGCCCTGGAGGACCGCAGCCTGCTCGACCGTCACGCGTGTGGCGTCGCTGCCGTCGCGTGATCGGTAGCAGCCTGGTGGGTCGGCGGCGTTGCGCTTGTGGCCGGGCGGCTGGACGCGCGGGTCGGCGCAGATGGTCGTCGCCGATCGCCGGTCGACCCAGACCGGGACGCCGCCGGCCAGCCCACTGGCCACCAGGGTCGGGGCCGGCTCGCTGGTCGGCCGTACCCGCATATGACGCCGCCGCGGGTCCATCGCCGCGGGGGCACGTCGGTGCTCCTGGCCGGGCGCGGCCGTGTGCGGCCGGATGCCGTGACTTGCGTCGTCGCGTTCGATCGTCCACGCGACTGAGCTGCTGTCCAGCGTCCGCGCCGGGCACCGCGTGGGGCGGCGCAAGCCGCGAGGCCGACGGCCGCTACCGGTGTTGGCGTTGGTGTAGGTAACGCGGTCGTCGTCGCGGCTCCAGCCCAGCGCCTGGGCCATGCTTACCCACGGCAGTAGCTCGCGCTCGTCGTCGCGGACGCCATCGGGGTCGCGTGGGTTGTAGGAGCGATGCGTCGGCGCCGGGAGACGTACCGGTCCGCTGAGGTTGGCGATCAGGTATGCCCGCTTGCGGGTCTGTGCGACGCCGTACTGCTCGGCGCTCAGCACGCCGACCGCGCAGTGATAGCCGTGCCCGACGAGGAGGTCGGCGAACAGCTCCCACAGCTCCAAGACCGGCGGCACCTGCTCCAGGGCGATCCACTGCGGACGCAGCGCCACCGCCCATCGCAGCGGCTCGACGGTCAGCAGCGATCCTTGGTCTTTGCACCTGGCTCGAGGCCAGGACCGGCGGTCGCGGCCTTCGGCCAACAGGTGCGCGCAGCGGATCACCCGCGGCTTGTCGACCCTGCCGCCGCCCTTGCCGGCGGTCGAATACGCCTGACACGGCGGCGAGCCGATCAGCCCCCAGACCTCGCCAAACTCCGACGGGTCAGCGTCGGCGACGTCAATCATCGACCGACGATGCCCGGCCGCCTCGGCGGTCTGACAGGCGACCGGGTCGTTCTCGATGCCGATGGCCCGATGGCCGAGCTCGGCGAGTCCCTCGTCCCATCCGCCGGCTCCGGCGAACAGGTCTACGATCGTCGCTGGAGACGATGTCATTGGTGTTGCTCCTCACTGTTGTTATTGGTGGTGGTGAAGACGTCGATCCAAGCGGGAGCGAAGTACGCGCCGCGCTGGGCGTGCTGGGGCTGGCCGTCTGATGCAGAGGTCAGCCACGAGAGATGCAGATGGGCGTTGCGACCGCAGCGGCAGTGGGCGGGGTCGCCGTGGCCGGGGTAGCCGTCGTAGCCAACGAACCGAAACGGCGACAGCGCGCAAGCCGGAGCGACGCCCGACGCGGCACAAGCGCGTTTCCAGCCGATCGCGCGGGCCAGCCGCTCGGTCGTGCGCGCCCATTTCGCGCCGGGCTCGGGGACGAGGTCGACGGCGGCGCCGAGAGGATGCTCGCCGCCGGTGGCGTGGATGGCAAAGCACGCGGTGACGCGCACGCGGTAGCGGCGCACAAGCCACATGACGTCGTCGCGGATGCGGCGGTCGCAGTCGATCCGCGCGCCGCCGGTGACCGTCGTCGGCAAGGGCACGAGGCCGCCGAGCGAGTGATCGCTTACGACCGCGCCAGGGTCGCCGCCCGCGCTCGGTGAGGCCAGAGACGGCGCGCCACAGCCACCGCCATCGTCGGTGCTCTCGCTGCCGAAGCCATAGCCGACGGCGCGGGCCATGACCTCGTCGGCGTAGTCGGCGGTGCTGTCGCCGCACGCGCCGTAGTAGGCGCACGCAGCTCGGCGGTAGTCGCCGTAGCTCCCACCGGCAGGCGGCGCGCCCTTGGCTTGACGGAGGATACGCGCAGCCGTGTAGATGGCGTCGGCGGGGTCATCGGGATCGCGCCGTCCGTCGTGGTCGGCATCGACGCCGTACTGGTCCCAGAGCGTCGGACCGGCGCCGGGACTACACGGCGAGTGCCGACGGACAGCGATCTGCATCGGGCCTGCGCAGCCCGAGCCATTGTCGCCCGCGCAGGTGCCGTGGTGGCACTCCTGCGCGCCGATCGACGCCAAGAACGCCCAATCCAAATCGAAGCGGCGAGCTGCCTCGCGATAGAGACGCAATCGAACCTTCGGGATCTCCGCGACCGCCGACCGGCCGCCCGAGCTCGGGGACAGGCCGATGTCTTCGGAGGCGCCTGCGACGCATCCGAAGCCAGCGCCCGTGACGGCGATCACCACTCCGAGCACGGCGACGCCCATCACCGCCGCCGCGGCCCCGGCCAGCAGCGCGACGCATCGGGCGTTGGAGACGGGCGTCATGCCGAGTCCTCCGGGGCGCCGTCGTCCAGCCCGGGGCGCAGATCGTCGTCAGGTCGACGCCGCGCGCGCCCGTCGGATCGCTCGTGTAACTCAGCGGTGGGTCGCCGACGCGCACGATC
>DATDMD010000161.1:0-50853 GCA_036518975.1 Baekduia sp. | reverse complement strand
CGATCGCGGGCACCAGCGCGTTGGTCGACGGCCGGACCGCGGCGTTGAACGTCGCCAGGAGCAGGAACAGCGCGACCGTCGCCGCCGGCCCGCTCACCAGCGCGAGCGGCACCGCCACGACCGCCTGGCCGCAGACCGCCGTCAGCAGGACCCGCCGCGTCTCGACGCGGTCGACCAGCTGCCCGACGACCGGCGAGAGCAGGACCGTCGGGAGGAGCTGCGCCGCCAGCAGCGCGGCGAGCCACCCGCTGCCCTCCGGACGCAACCGCAACAACAACGCGACGAGCGCGATCGAGTCGCCCGCGGTCGAGACGCCGATGCCCGCGGACAGCAGCCGCAGGTCGTTGCGCGGTCCCGGCCTCACGCGGCCGGCGTCCAGGCGACCGCCTCGACCTCGATCAGCAGGTCGGGGCGGACCAGCCCCGCGACCTGGACCAGCGAGCTCGTCGGCGGCGCCGCCGTGTCGACGAACTCGTCGCGCACCGCGCGGACCGTGGCCAGGGCGTCGACCGCGGTGACGAAGAACGTCAACTTGACGATGTCCGCGAACCCGGCGCCCGCCGCGGCGAGCGCGCGGCCGACGTTCTCGAACACCAGCCGCGTCTGCGCCTCCCACCCGTCGGGCGCGACGCCCGCGGCATCGAGCGCGACCTGGCCCGACGTCCACACGAGACGTCCCGGCGGAAGACCTACAACATGGCTGTAGCCGGCCGGCGTGGGGAGATCGGCCGGCGAGGCGAAGTGGGGAGTGGACATCGCGGCCGATCCTAAGCGGCGGCCGATGTTCGGCGGCGGACTCGTGTTCGGCTATGGTCGGCCGTCTGATGGCCACGCTCTACTACGACCTGGCCTCGCCCTACGCCTACCTCGCGGTGGCGCGCGCGGCCGACGTCCTCCCGGAGCCGCCGCGCCTGCAGCCCGTCCTGCTCGGCGCGATCTTCGCCGAGCGCGGCTGGGGCTCGTGGTCGGCCACCCACGCGCGGGCGGCCAACATGGCCGACGTCGCGGCCCGCGCCCAGCGCTACGGCCTGCCGATCATCACCTGGCCGCCGGGCTGGCCGCCCAACTCGATGGCGGCGATGCGCGCCGCGATCTGGGCCGAGCGCCAGCGCGGCACGCAGGCGGCGGAGGCGTTCGCCCGCAGCGCGTTCCACGCGGCGTTCGCCCAGTGCGCCGACCTCGCCGACGTCGCCGTCCTCCAGGCCGCCGCCGACCGCGCGGGCCTGCCGGCCGCCGCGCTGCCCGACGCGATCGCCGACCCCGTCGTCAAGCTCGCGCTGCGGGAGGCGACCGACGCCGCGATCGCCCGCGGGGTGCGCGGCGTCCCGACGCTGGAGACCGACGACGGCCGCCTGCTCTACGGCGACGACCGCCTGGAGCAGGCGCTCACCTCACCGGCGGAACCACCGGCCTAAGGCGCGGCGAGCCGCGCGCCCGTGCCCTCGGCGCGCGCCGTCACGAGCGCCAGCGGCCCGATCATCCCGCGCACGACCGCCGCCCGCACGCGCGACCGGCGCCGCGCGACCCGCGGCCCCAGCGCCGCCGCCAGCGCGGTCAGCCCCGGCAGCGGGCGGATGAACAGCTCCATGGACGCGATCAGCCCGTCGTCGTCCAACACCACCACCATGGTCTCGTCGAACGGCTGGCGCCCGACGCGTCCCGAGTAGCGCAGCACGCGCGTGCGGTCGTCGCCGACGTCGTGCGTGTACTCCGAGTCCGCCACGACGGCGCGGACGTCCTCCAGCAGGTCGCGCAGCTGCGCGCGGCCGGTGAACCTGAAGGCGTTGGTGATCGGCGACGACAACACGACGTCCGGGCGCATCGCCGCGACGGCGGCGTCGAGGTCGCCGGCCAGGAACGCGGTCCGGTAGGCGGCGAGCGGGGAGTCGACGGCGAGTTCCATGCCATGCGACGCTACGCACGAACCAGCCGTCCTTCTACGGCCCAGGAGCGTGAACCACCCGCCGTGCTTCATCACGATGGTCTGAACGAGCTGATCGAACGCCTCCGGGCCGACCTCCCGGCGATGACCGACGAGACCGAGGCGATCGTCCACCGCGAGCACCCCGAGCTCGTCGCCCGCGTCGGCGCCACGGACGTGCGCCGCGCGATCGCCCACACCCACGCGCGCTTCGTCCGGATCCTCGCCGGGGACGCCGAGCCCTCCGGCGGCGACGCCAACGTCGCGTTCGGCGCGGACGCGGCCGCCGCCGGCGCCAGCGTCGAGGTCCTGATGGCCGGCTACCGCGTGGGCGCCCGCGTCGGCTGGCGCCGCGTGATCCGCCACGCGGGCGATCTGCGGCTGCCGGGCCCGACGACGCTGCACGTCGCGTCCCAGTCGATGGCCTTCGTCGACGAGCTGTCGGTCAACTCGCTGGAGGGCTTCGCCCGCGAGGCCGAGGCCGCCCAGGGCGCCCGGGCCCGCGCGCGGCAGGCGCTCCTGGACGCGCTCGTCGCCGGGCGCGCCGCCGAGGCCGAGGCCCTCGCGGGCGCCGCCGCGTGGCCGGTGCCGGACCGGCTGCGCGTCGCGGTCGTGCTCGCCGCCGACAGCGGCAGGCGGCTGGACGACCGCGTCGTCCTGCGCGGCCGCGCCGACGGCGTCCCGCTGGCGATCGCGCCGGCCGCCGACGACGACGCGCTCGCGCTCGTCCCCCACGCCGCGGGCCCGCCGGCGACGCCGGCCGACGCGCCCCGCAGCCTCGCGGGCGCCCGCCGCCTCGCCGCCCTCGCCCACGCCGGCGTCGTCCTACAGGATGCTCCGCTGCGCTGGGAGGACCACCTCCCGGCCCTGATCCTCCACGCCGACCCCGACGCGGCGCAAGCGCTCGCCGCCGCCCGCCTGCAACCCCTGCAGGATGCCTCGCCGGCCCGCGAGCGCCTGCTGGTCGAGACGCTCGCGGCGTGGCTGGACCATCCCGGCCGCCCGCGCGAGATCGCGCGCGCCCTGCAGCTGCACCACCAGACCGTGCGCTACCGCCTGGCCCGGCTGCGCGAGCGCCTCGGCGACGCGCTGGACGACCCGGAGGCGCGCTTCGAGCTCCAGCTCGCGCTGCGCGTCAGCTCACCCGCGCGAACCCGATCCCCGACCGCTCCAGCCGCGCCCGCAGCGCCGGCCCCAGCGCCTGCGCGGTCGTGACCTGGCCGGCCGTCTCGGGGAGGTCGTCCAACGCCATGCACAACGTCGCGTCGGCGAGCATGCGCGACGTCTCGCGGTAGCCCGGGTCGCCGCCGCGGACCTCGCAGACCACCCGCGCGCCCGAGCCGCCGGCGGCCTCGCCGACGAAGCGGACCGAGAACCAGCCCTTCTCCATCTGCGCGTCGCTCGGCCCGTCGCCCTGCGGCAGGCGCCCGAGCAGCGCGCGCCGCAGCGGGCCGACCTGCGCGGCGGCGACCATCCCGAACACGCCGGCCACGCCACCCACCGCGATCGGCAGGCGCTTGACCAGCGCGTAGTGGCCGTAGGAGAACGCCGGGCCGTAGCGGAGGTCGGCGCGCGCGGAGCGGCCGATGATCTGCGGGTCGATCGTCGGCAGCGGGACGGCCCACGCGTCCAGCGCGCGGTGCGGCGTGCCGGGCTCCTCGACGCGGACGCGCTCCGAGCGGCCCTCGAGCCCGCGCCGCTCGCGCGCCGCCGACACGTTCTGCCGGACGCGCGAGAAGCCGGTCATCGCGCTGGCGAACGTCCCGCCGCTCATGCGACCGCCCGCGCGCAGGTAGCCGCGCACCCGCAGCGGCTCGTCGGCCGGGAGCTGCTCGACCGTGAACTGGACGCCGAGGTCGTGCGGGATCGAGTCGAAGCCGCACGCGTGGACGAGCCGCGCGCCGGATGCGACCGCCGCGGCGTGATGGGCGAGGTACATGCGGTCGACGAACTCGGGCTCGCCGGTCAGGTCGAGGTAGTCGGTCCCCGCGGCGGCGCACGCGCGGACGACCGGCTCGCCGTGCAGGACGTACGGGCCGACGGTCGACGTCAACACGCGGGTCGACGCGGCCAGCGCGGCGAGCTCCGCGTCGTCCTCGACGTCGGCGATCACGATCTCCGGCACCGGCGCGTCGGGGTGCGCGGCGGCCACGCGCTCGCGCACCGCCTCGAGCTTCGCGCGCGTCCGCCCGGCCAGCGCCCAGCGCAGGTCCGCCGGCGCGCGACCCGCGAGCGCGACGGCCGTCAGGGCGCCGGTGAAGCCCGTGGCGCCCAGCAGGGCGACGTCGAATGCACGTGAGCGTTCCGCCATTCCCGCACCTTCTCATACGCATGGCCTTGCCCACGGCGAAAGATTCTTGGCGCCCGGCCGATGACCCGTGCGACAGTGCATCGCCAAGTTGTTGGGTACGATCGCTGTCGTCCTTCCGATCCGACCAAGGGATGTAACGATCGTGCGCTTCCGCTTCGCCCTGGCCCTGATGGTCGCGGGTCTGCTCGTGTCGGCCGGCTTCGCCTCGGCCCAGACCACGACCACCGACACCACCACCAGCCCCTACACCGGCTCCGTGCCGACCACGACGCAGCCGACGACGACGACCACGAAGACGTCGACGGTGGCTCCCGAGACCGCGGGCCAGTCCACGACGTCGACCCCCGCGCCGGCCGTCGCCGCTCAGCCGGCCCAGTCCGCGCCGAGCAGCCTCGCCTTCACCGGCGGTGAGCCGCTTCTGTTCATCTTCGCCGGCCTCGCGATCGCCGGTGGCGCCGCCACGCTCCTCGTGCGCGACCGCCGCCGCTCGCAGCAGGACTAGTGACCTCCGGCGACGACGCCCGTGTCACGCCCATCGGGGCGCGGCGCGGCGCGTCGTCTGCCGACCTCCACGCGGAGATCGAGCGCCTGACCGAGGCCCTCGGCGCCGCCGAGCAGCGCCGGCGCACCGCCGAGCAGGCGGTGGCCGACGTCGCCCGCATGGCCGCGGCCGACACGGCCGACCTCCGCGCGCGCCTCGCCACGCTCGAAGCGCGCCTGGCCGAGGCCGAGACGACGCCGCCGGCGCCGCCCGCCGGCCCACCGGCCCCGCCGCCCGCCGCCGCGGCCCCCACCCCGCCTTCGCGCAGCCGCCGCGTCAAGCGCGGCCTGCTCCTCTTCGGCCTGCTCGCCGGCCTCCTGCTCATCACCGACGGCATCCTCACCATCGTCTGGCAGGAGCCGATCACCGCGTGGCAGCAGTCACGCGACCAGGCCGCGCTGCGCGGCGACCTCTCGGGCCTGAAGAAGTCGCTGGCTGCCGCGACGCCGAAGGTCGCCAAGGAGTCCCCGGCCGCCCGCATGCGCCGGCAGGCGATCGCGCTGGACGGCGCCGGCCGCCCGACCGGCTCGGCGATGGGCTCGATCTCGATCCCGAAGATCGGGCTGAAGACCGTGTTCGTCGAGAACACGTCGCACAAGGCGCTCGCCCGCGGGCCCGGCCACTACAAGGGCACGGTCCTGCCGGGGATGGACGGGACCGTCGGCCTCGCCGGCCACCGCACCACCTACGGCGCGCCGTTCAAGCGCGTCAACGAGCTGAAGGCCGGCTCGCGCATCGTCGTGACCATGCCCTACGGGACGTTCACCTACAAGGTGCTCGGCTGGCACATCACGACGCCGTCCGACGCGTCCTCGCTCGTCTCCCACCCCGGCCAGCACCGCCTCGTGCTGACCGCCTGCCACCCGCTCTACAGCGCGGCGAAGCGCATCGTGGTCACGGCGCGGCTCGCGTCTTCGACGCCGGCGTAGGGCCGTCGACGACGCCCAGCCGCCGCTCGCACACCGCGATCGCGTCCGGCGACGCGTCGACCAGCACGTAGCGCCGCCCCAGCTCCGCGGCCGCGGCGCCCAGGGTCCCGGACCCGGCGAAGAAGTCCAGGCACCAGCCGCCGGGCTGCGACGACGCCGCGACGATCCGACGCAGCACGCCCAGCGGCTTCTGCGTCGGGTAGCCGGTGCGCTCGGCGCCGTTGGTCGTGACGATCGTGTGCCACCACACGTCGGTCGGCCGCTTGCCGCGCTCGCGCTGCTCGGGCGTGACGAGGCCGGGCGACATGTAGGGCTCGCGGTCGACCTCCGCGTCGTCGAACCAGTAGCGCGCCGGGTCCTTCACGTACACCAGGATCACGTCGTGCTTGGCCGGCCAGCGGCGGCGCGGCTTGGCGCCGTAGTCATAGGCCCAGATCAACTCGTTCAGGAAGCACTCGCGCCCGAAGATCCCGTCGAGCAGGACCTTCACGTAGTGCGACTCGCGCGGGTCGAGGTGGACGTAGAGCGTCCCGTGGTCGGCGAGCAGCCGCCGCGCCTCGCGCAGCCGCGGCTCCAGGTAGGCCGGCAGGTCGTCGAACGTGTCCGCGTAGGCCATCGACCCGACCTCCTCGGTCCGGTACCGGCGCCCGCCGAAGCCCGTCCGCGTGCCCTCCGGGTCGGCGACCGCGCGCAGCGTCGTCCGGACCTGCGCCCGCCCCGTGTTGAACGGCGGGTCGATGTAGACGACGTCGAACGCGCCGTCGGGCAGCGCCGGCAGCACGGTCAGGTTCTCGCCCTCGATCACGAGGTCGTCGTCGAGGGCCAGCGGGCCGGAAGTGACATCACGCACGACGCGCACGGCCCGCGAATGTGGCACGGTGACCGGACGATGCGACAACGACGCCTCGCGCTCCTGGCGGTGGCGGTCGTCGTCGTGGCGGGGGTCGTCGTCGTGCTGCTCGGGCGCGGCGGCGAGCAGGGCGGGCCGCGACGGCTGGCGCCCGGTGCCGGCGCGACCGACACCACGCGCGACCCCTTCGCCTACGACGGCGACCGACAGGCCGACTTCGAGAACGCCGCCGCGGCGGGTCTCAGCAACGTGCTCTACGCCAAGAGCCCGGGCGGTGCCGTGGCGACCGCGCAGCGCGTCCAGAAGCTGCGCCCGCTCGTCGAGGACGTCGCGCGGCGCGCGCATCAGGACCCCGACACGCTGGAGGCGATCGTCTTCCTGGAGAGCGCCGGTCGGCCCGACGTCGTCGCGTCGAACGACCTCCACTCGGCCGTCGGGCTCACGCAGATCCTGGCCCAGACCGCGACCGGCCTGCTGGGGCTGAAGGTCGACGTCGCGCGCTCGGAGAAGATCACCGGCCAGATCGCGCGGTCGCGGTCGTTCTCGCACATCGCCCAGTTGAAGGCCCTGCGCCGCCGCGTCGATCAGCGCTTCGACCCGCGCATGGCGCTGGAGGCGACCACGCGCTACCTCGAGTTCGCCCAGGGCCAGCTCCACGGCCGCGACGACCTGGCGGTCGAGAGCTACCACATGGGCGTCGGCAACCTCCAGAGCGCGCTCAAGGCCTATGGGAACGAGGACATCCCCTACGCCCAGCTGTTCTTCGACTCGACGCCGGTCCGCCACGCCAAGGCCTGGAACATCCTCGCCTCGCTCGGCGACGACTCCTCCACCTACCTGTGGCGGATCGGCGCGGCCAAGGCCATCATGAAGCTCTACCGCGACGACCCGGCCAAGCTCAAGGCGCAGGCGACGCTCCAGGCCAGCCCGGCGGGCGAGCGCGTGCTGCGGCCGCCGTCGACGCCGGCGTTCACCGACGACGCCGCGCTGAAGACCGACACGCTGGCCGTCGTCACCGGCGCCGGCCTGCGGCCGTCGACCGCGCTGGCGCGGCAGGACGCCTCGGGGCGCGCGCTGCGCCCCGAGGCGCTGCAGCTGCTGCGCTACCTCGCGCTCGGCGTCCGCGAGATCTCCCACACCGCGCCGCTGGTCGTGACGAGCGCGTCGCGGTCGGTCGCCGGCGAGCAGCGCGACACCCGCGGCGCGTTCGGCGCCGAGACGCCGCCCTCCACCCACACCACGGGCTACGCGTTCGACCTCAGCCGCGCCTACCGGTCACCCGCCCAAGCGCAGGCGCTCCAGTTCTGGCTCGACCGCCTCACAGCGCTCGACGCCATCGCCTGGACGCGCGAGCCGTCCGTCATCCATGTGACAGTTGGCCCACGCGCCGGCGCTACGACGTAGGGCCGCCGGCGGCGTAGATGCGCGATCGCACGAGGATCTGTCCGGCGATGGCTACAAGTCGCATCGTCGGCACGTACAGCTTGATCGCGAGGTCGCATGCAGGCGCACAACATTGGCCCGGAGAAGGCTCCGAGGCGAGCCCAGCGCCGCCGCCAGGACGCTGGCGGCGGCACCTGAGCTCGTCCTTCAGCCCTTCTTGCCGGTGCGGGCGGTCGACGCGGAAGCGATCGCGCGCACCTCGGGCCGAAGCTTGTCGATGACCTTGTTCATGTCGTCGCGTGCGCGGCCATCAAGTCGCACGGGGATCGGGTAACCGCCGTCCGGATTGGGCACCGTCAGCGCGCCGCACAGGCTCAGCAGCTTGCCTACGGTGTCGGTCAACGTCCCCTCCAGCTCGTCCGCCGACAGCGCGTAGTAGTGCTCCACCGCACCGCGGACGCGACCCTCCTCGGCCAACTGGACGACGCCGGCGGCCGCGAGGGTGCGCACGTGATAGGCGACCGATCCGAGCGTCCCGCCCATGATCCGCGACAGCTGCGTCGGGCTGATCGGCTTGCCGTAGGTGCGCATCACGTCGACGATCTGGTCCCGCATCGGATGCGGGCGTAGCGTCGCGCGGCGGGCTTGCATCTGCTTCTTGCTCGGCATTCGCTGGGAACGTACGCGTTCACGGACAGCGGAAAAAGTCGCAGCGGGACTATTCTAAGGTGGGATAACGCACACTCGCGCATCGTTCGCGTTCGCTACGCGAAGTCGTTCGCTGCGAGCGCTCGCGCACAGCCCTGGTCTACGCGTCGTCTTCGCGGTAGATGCTTCGCCAACCGCGCAGCATCGGCACGAGCAGTCGCGTGAGCGACCCGCCCGCCGCGATCAACGTGTGAGAGGTCTCCCGTAGGGCGACGCCCTGTGCACTGCGCGAGGTGAGGTACATCGCCACCATCGAGGCGACGATGACCTGGTGCCGTTCTCCGCGGCGCAGCCGACCGACTTCGCGAAGAGCTCGATCGATGAGGTACCGGAGCCGCAGGTGCGCCAGCTCTTGCGTGGCGTAGTAGTTGAGGTAGTTGTGCGCCCCGGACACGCCATCGGCAGCGAAGTCGATGTAGTGATCGAGCAGCGTCCCCACGGCGCCCACCCAGATGTAGGCGTCGATCGCCGCCTCGACGTCGTGCTCGGTGCTCGAGCTGTCGGCGGCTACGGCGATCGCGGCGATCGCGGTCAGGAGCGAGCTGGCCCCGGCCGTCAGCTCCCACCATCTGATGTCGTCTCGGACGCCGAACTCGGAGGCGGCGAACTGCTGAAGACCAGCGACGCGTGAGGCGCCGTCCCGTGCGTGCTCGATGTCCATCGATCGGGCCCGCCGCACTTCGCGGAGCAGGTGCGAGAGGACAGTTCGACTGGGCAGCGCGGCGCTCGCGCGCCGGCAGACGATCGCGAGGGCGGACAGATAGGCACCGACCGAGCCGTCGGTCGGACCGTAGGTGGCGGGCAGCGCCGCGGACGGGTCCATGGCCTGGCCCAGCGCCCGCATCGCGCCTGCCGGTTCCTCGCTTCCCAGCAGCGCGGCTCGCTCGCCCGCCCGGTCGTGGTAGTTCGCCAGGATCTGGAGCGCGACCAGCTGACGTGCGAGCTCGGGCTGCCGGCGACGGGGAAGGATCCAGAAGAGCGCGGCGCCATCGAGCAGCGGGCGCTTGTCGGCCAGGGCGGCGAGCGCCTCGGCGCGCAGATCCGGATCGGGGATCTCCGCGGCCTGCGCTCGCCACCGCGACACCTCCGCCCGGACGAGCGCGAGTCCCCATACAAGCTCCCGACTGGCGCTTGCTGCCAACGCGCTCACTCCCGTGACCGTCAGCGGCGCGGGGTCTCGGCTCTTGAACAGAGCCGACACGGGTCAGCGCCAATCGGGAGGCACTCGTGCGATGTAGTAGCCAGGGACGAACATGACGAGCAGCGAGGCGCCGACGACGAGCCCGACCGACGTCAGCGCGACGCTCGGGCGTAGGACATGAACTACCGGGAACCCCGTGAGGACTTCGACGCCGGTGGCCGCGAGCGGTTGGCCGACGAGGCCGAAGGCTCCGCCGATGATCGCCCCAACCCCGAAGAGCACCCCGGTCTCGATGAGGAGCATGCGCCACACCAGCCCGGTGCTGGCGCCGTCGTACTTCATGCTCTGGATCGTCTGCCGGTTCTGCCACAGCAGGCCCAGCATCGCGAGGCTCATCGCGAGGACCGCGGCGATGAGCGTCAGGGTCGCGATCTGCCCAAGACGCGCCAGGCCGGCACGGCTGACGACCATCTGCCGGGCCGCTCTCTGGTCCGCCGTCTCGACTCGGAGCGACGTGCGAGGACCCAGCGCGGCCTGGATCCGGCGCCGAGCATCCTGAGCAGACACGCCGGGATCCAGGTGGATCTGGTAGGCCGACGCAGCGGTGCGTGACCACCCACGGGCGAAGTCGTCGGCGCTGAGCGTGATGGCCCCCGAAGACCAACCCAGGTTCGTGGTGATCGCTGCGACGCGCAGTCGCAGTGGTCGCGTCGCGGGCAAGGTGATCGTGTCGCCGACCTTCACGTCGAGTGCCGTGGCGATGTCTCGCGAAACGGCGACCCAGCCGCCGTTCCGGAGGCGCAGCGCCGCGGCGCGAGGATCTCCGTCGACGATCTGATGGGGCGGCAGGGGCGTCCCGACATCCTTGGGCTGCCCGATCACCCACGCGCGGCGTCCCGCGATGTCGAGCAGCCCGGCGCGATAGACGTCGACACCGCGCACGCCGGCGACGCGCGACACCGCGGGGACCGAGGTGGGCGCGAAGGTTGGCACCGCGATGGCACTCCCCGCGCCTGCGGGTGCGGCCCAGAGGTCGGCGGGCGCCGCCAGGCCCCGTGAGACCTGGTCGAGGCCCGCCTGCAGGTTCTGGTGCGTGCCCCCCAGCGTCGTGGCCCCGAACACCGCGATCGCGCCGGTCATGGTGATCGCGAGCGCGCGCGGGCGCCAACGCCCTGCCGAGAGCTGCTGAAGCGCCAGGACCGTGGCCCACGACGCGTGCCGGCTGGCCTCGCTGAGCCGATGGAGTCCGCCGATGGCCCACGAGAGGAGAACGGGCAACAGGGCCGTCAGCGCGAGGCCGAGCAGGACGATGCTGACGACGATCGCCGATGGGACGACGAGGGCCAGGACGATCGCCGCCAGCAAGCTGACGACGCCGACCAGCGACAGCCTTCCATAGCGCCTCGGGCCCGGATCGCCGCGGTGCTCGAGTGGCTGCGTCCGTCGCCAGAACGCGCCGCCGATCTCGGCGCGGACCGGGCCGAGGACGCCGAGCGCCGCGGCGAGGAAGCCTGCGAGGGCGGCGATGGCAAAGCTCTGCCAGGTGACCACGCGCTGATCGCCGATCGGAAACGCGCCAGACAGGAAGCTGACGTCTGACGAGAAGCCCTCCCGCGAGACGACCTCTCCGAACACGAGCCCAAGCAGCACGCCGCAGCTGCCCACCACAGCGGCGTCGAACAGCAGCGTCGTCACCATCACCGACGGCGGCTGGCCCTCATAGCGCTGTTCGATCGCCACGGCGCGACGGTCGCTCGCCGTGACCAGCAGCGCACAGACCGCGAACATCCACCCAACCAGCGCGGCCAGGACGCTGAACACCGTGGTGGCCTGACTGGTCGGCCCCGCCGCCTTGTCGAACAACTTGCTCTCGTTGTCGGAGGCGACGACATCGAGCCGCCCGCCAGCAACCCGATCGAGGGAGTGCCGCACCTCGTCGACCCGCCCCGGCGCCGCCTCCACCAGGATCGACGAGATCTGGCCCTCGACGCCGGCGAGCCGTTGGAGGTAACGGAGCGACACGAGCGCCAGCGAGGTGTCGGCGAGCCTGCCGATGTCCGCGTGGCCGGCGACGACCACCGGCACCGTGACCGATCGTCCGGCAAGTTGTACGCGAATGTCGTCGCCCACGCGAGTCCCGATGGCGCGGCCGATGAACGAGGACAGCACCACGGCGTCCTGCTGGGCGGCTTCCGTGCCGCTGAACCCGGTCAGCAGCGTTCCGTGCAGCCTGACCACCCGTGGATCGGCCCCGTAATAGATCACCCCGCGCTCGCCGCGTTTGCCCACGACGTTGCCCGGCACCTGCAGGATCGGCGCGGCCCGCACGACGCCGTCCACCGCCAGCACCTTGTTGTACGTGTCGGCGGGCATCGTCGTTCCGCCGCGCGTGGTCAGCTGAAGTTGGCTGCTCCCGACGATCCCTCGGTTCAGGCTCTGCACCGGTGCCGAGAGGGACGTCGATGCGACGTTCGCGGCGTAGATCAGGCCGACCCCGACCGCGATCCCCAGGATCGCCATCAGCTCGGACACCCACCGCCGACGCAGGCGAGCTCGGTAGAGGACGATCGCGTACGAGATCCGCACGCGACCGGGCTTGACCGGCGCCAGTCCCCACGAGGTCAGGCTCACGGACGCGGCACCGCGCCCGGGGCGGCTGCATGAAGAACGCCGTCCTGCAAGGTGTACACCTTGTCGGCGTAGTCCATCGCATGTTCGTCGTGGGTGACGAGCAGGGTGGCGATGCCGCGAGCGTGGGTCGTCTCGCGCAGCAGCGCCAGCGTCTCGCTCGTCCGGCGGCGGTCGAGGTGCCCGGTCGGCTCGTCGGCGAGCAGCACGCGCGGGTCAAGCGACAACGCTCGGGCCACGACCACGCGTTGACGCTCGCCCATGGACATGTGCTCGACCCGCTGGCCGGCGCGGTCGCCAAGCCCCAGCGCCTGGAGCAGAGGAGCGACGTCGCGACGGGCGTCGCGCAGCCGGCGGCCGGCGCCCAGCCGCTTGAACGCGGCGTTGTCGAGCGCGGTCGTGCCCTCCACGAGGTGCGTGTCCTGACTGATCCAACCGACCACATTGAGGCGGTAGGCCGCAGACTCCTTCTGCGACAGCGCGGTCACGTCGATGCCGTCGACCGTGACCTTGCCGCTGTCGGGCGCCTCGACGCCGGCGGCGATCCGCATGAGGGTGCTCTTGCCCGAGCCGGACGGCCCGTAGAGGGCGACGATCTCACCGGCCCCGACCGTGAGCGTGACGCCGTCGACCGCCCGGATGACCTCTTCGCCGAGCCGGAAGTGCTTGCGGACGTCGTCGAATGCGAGCAGCGGCCGGCTGCGAAGCGGCGGTACGTCTGACTCGTCACGGGAGTGCGGCGGCAGCTTCGACTGGTGCAGCGCGTCCACGCTGAATCACCCTCCTTCTGGAAACGCCACTATATGCAGAGTTGCAGCGGCCTGCCAGGCCCGCCGGGGCCTGATCCGACGAGTGAGAGGCCAACTGGCCTGCGGTCAGCCTGCGGTGCCGTCAGGCGAGCCGCGAGTCCGGGCGTCTCAGCGGCACGACATCGCCGCCCGCTCGCACCGTCGGCCCTTCCACGCGCCCGTCACGCAGCATCCAGATCCGGTCCATGCCCTGCAGCTCGATCAGCTCGGCCGCCGTGACCAACACGCCGACGCCCAGCGCGGCGATCGACCGCAGCAACTGCATGATCTCGCCGCGCTCGCTCCCACCGAGTCCGGCCACCGGATCATCGACCACGAGCAGACGCGGGCCACGGACGATCGCCCGTGCGATCGCCACGAGCATCCGCTCTCCACCTGACAGCTCCGACCAACTGGCGGTCGCGAGGTGACCGGTCCCGGTCTTGCCGAGAGCACGGTGCGCGAGCTGGAGCGCCTGACCGTGCGTATGGCTCGACACCAGCGCCGATCCGATCCACTGCGCGATCGTCACCTCGCCCACATGCGGCCCTTGGCGGGAGGCGAAGCCGATCGTCGCCTGAAGGGCGCCATGCCGCACCGCGCGAGTCCGCTCCCGTAGCGGCGTGCCGTCGAGGATCACGCGCCCGGCGTCGGGCACGATCAGCCCGGCGGCCACGTGCGCGATCGTGGTCTTCCCGGTGCCTCGCCGCCCCCAGATCCCGCCAAGCTCGCCGCCGTGCAGCTCCAGCCTCACGTCCTGGAGGACGTCCACGTCGACGCGACCCCGTGTGAACCGGACGCTGACCGACTCGAGCGCCAGCAGCGGTGGCATCACGCGCCAGCCTGGTTGGTCGCCAGCGTCTGCTGCAACTCGCGCAGGTCGTCGCCGATCTGCTCGAGGATCGTCGCGAGGCCGGCCGCGTTGGCGGCGTGCATCCTGCCCTGGATCGTGCGCGTCACCGACCTCCACGGCCGCCCGGGCTGGGCGGCGATGAGGCACGGCTCGGGCAACATGCTCCACTGCTGGAACCGTTCAAGACACTGCTGTTGAAGCCTCATCGCATACTCGATGAGGAGCGGAAGATCCTGCGCGCGCGCGATGCCGACGCGGATCGTCAGCTCGTCGAAGTCTCGCGGCGGCGACTGCACGACACGATCCAGATGAGCGTGTCCGGCAGGGGTGGCCGCGAAGACGGTCCGCTCGGGATGACGGGACCCTTCACCCTCTCCGCTATCGCCGTCTTCAGCGGCGATCAGCCCTGCTGCGCTGAGACGCTCGAGGTGCCGGTAGACCGTCGACCGACCCGGCAGCAACGACGGCGGCACAGGCCAGCGCTCAAGCTCCGCGTAGATCGCGTACCCGTGGGCCGGCTCACGCGCCACCAGCCCCAGCACCGCATGTTGAGTCGATTGCGCCAACGATGTGTCCTCTCGGACACAACATCATATCTGAGTAGCTGGGCGGGATACAACGGCCATCGCGTGGACGCGCGAGCCGTCCGTCATCCACGTGACGGTCGGCCCACGCGCCGGCGCGCTGGCGCAGTAGTCCTAGGCGAAGCCTCGCCCTGAGGGCTCGTTTCGCTGGCGCGAGCTCGCCCAGGGGCTCGCTCGCGCGCTTGTCGTGACCTCTTCGCCTATGAGTTGGCGGCGCTGAGCAGGTCCTTGGCGACCTGTGCGACGTTCTCGCCGGTGATGCCGAGCTTCTCGAGCACCACGTCGCCCGGCGCGGAGGCGCCGAAGCGGTCGATGCCGACCGAGCGGTCGACCCAGCGCTCCCAGCCCATCGTCACCGCGGCCTCGACCGAGACCTTCGCCAGCGTCGGCGGCAGCACCTCGTCGCGGTAGGAGTCGTCCTGCTCGGCGAAGAGCTCCCACGACGGCAGGGAGACGACGCGCGCGCCGATGCCCTGGGCGGCCAGCAGCTTCTGGGCCTCGATCGCGGTGTGGACCTCGGCGCCGGTGCCCACGAGCGCCACGCGCTCGTCGCCGGAGGCCGGGGAGACCACGTAGCCGCCGCGGCCCACGCCGTCGTAGTCGACGGTGTCGAGGACCGGCAGGTCCTGGCGCGACAGCGCCAGCACGGCCGGCCCGTCGAGGTCCTCGATGATGACGCGCCACGCCTCGGCCGTCTCGTGCGCGTCGGCCGGACGGAGGACCGTCAGGTTCGGGATCGCCCGCAGCGCCGCGAGGTGCTCGACCGGCTGGTGCGTCGGGCCGTCCTCGCCGAGCGCGACGGAGTCGTGCGTGTAGACCCACGCGTCCCGCAGACCGGTGAGGGCGCTCAAGCGGATCGCGCCGCGCATGTAGTCGGCGAACTGCAGGAACGTCGAGCCGTAGGGCCGGACGATGCCGCCGTGCGCCGCCATGCCGTTGACCGCGCCGCCCATGCCGTGCTCGCGCACGCCGAAGAAGACGTTGCGGCCCGGGTGGTTGCGGTAGTAGCGCTCGTCGTCGCCGCCCGGGAACTCCGTCTTGGTCGACTCCGACAGGTCGGCCGCGCCGCCGACCATCGTCGGGACGTAGTCGCTCATCGCCGCCATCGCCTTCTGGCCGGCGGAGCGCGTCGCGATCTTCGGCTTGTCGCTCCAGTCGATGCCGCGCAGCGCGTCCTTGAGGCCCGGCAGCGGACGGCCGCCGTACGAGCCGCCCTCCCACGCGCGGTCCCAGACCTGCGCGAGCTCGGGGTTCGACGCCTTCCAGGACTCCAGGCGCTGCTGCCAGTCGGCCTGGGCCGCGGCGCCGCGCTCGGCGTTCTGGCCGAACTGCTCGTAGACGTCGCCCGGGACGGCGAAGTGCGCGTCGGGATCCCAGCCCATCGCTTCCTTGGTGGCGCGGACCTCGTCCTCGCCCAGCGCGGCGCCGTGCGCCTTGGACGTGCCCTGCTTGTTGGGCGACGGGTAGCCGATGATCGACTTCACGCAGATCAGCGTCGGCTGCTGGGTGTGGCGCTGGCCCTCCTCGATCGCGGACTGCAGCGCGACGAGGTCCTGCGCGTCGTGGACCTCCAGGACGTGCCAGCCGTAGGCCTCGAAGCGCTTGGCGCGGTCCTCGACGTCGAAGCTCAGCGACGTCGGGCCGTCGAGCGAGATCGAGTTGTCGTCGTACAGGTAGACGAGCTTGCCGAGCCCGTACTGCCCCGCGAGCGACGCGGCCTCCGACGCGATGCCCTCCATCAGGTCGCCGTCGCTGACGATCGCGTAGATGTAGTGGTCCATCACGTCGGCGCCGAACTTGTCGCGCAGGAACTCCTCGGCGAGCGCCATGCCGACGCCGTTGGCGAAGCCCTGGCCGAGCGGGCCGGTCGTGACCTCGACGCCCGGCGTGACGTGGACGCGGTCGCGCTCCGGGTGGCCCGGTGTGAGCGAGCCCCACTGCCGGAAGCGCTTGAGCTCGTCGAGCGGGAGGTCGTACCCGCTGAGGTGCAGCACGCTGTAGAGCAGCATCGACCCGTGGCCGGCGCTCAGGACGAAGCGGTCGCGGTCCGGCCAATCCGGGTCCTTCGGGTTGTGGCGCATGACCTTCGCGTACAGGACGTACGCGGCAGGAGCCATGCCCATCGGGAGGCCCGGATGGCCGCTGTTCGCCTTCTGGACGGCGTCCATCGACAGCGTGCGGATCGTGTCGACGCTCAGCTGGTCGATCGAGGTGGAGGAGGTGGCGGCTTCCATGTACCACAACCTACCCCCTGAAAACCCCGACTACGGGGTCAACTGCCTGGCCGGCTCGCCGGCCTCCAGCTCGGGGTCCGACTGCGTGGCGCGCAGCTCGTAGGCGGCGCGCTTGGACGTGTCGATCTGCGCGAGGACCTGGTCGGCCTTCAGGGCGCGGCTGAGGCCCTCGCGGCCGGAGCGCGGCAGCAGGTTCATCACCTTGGTGATGCCCGCCACCGACCGCGGGACGAAGACGTCGAACCGCAGCTCCTTGAGGGCCGCGACGATCTCGCCGGCGACGTCCTCGGGCTGGACCTGCTTGACGCCGCGCGTCTCGGTCAGCCCCGACGCGAGCTCGGTGTTGACGACGACCGGCATCACGCACGAGACCTCGACGCCCGTGCCGCGCAGCTCGGCCCGCAGCGCCTCGGACACGCCGACGACGAAGTGCTTGGTCCCGCAGTAGGTGCCGCCGCCGGGGAAGCCGCCCTTGCCCGCGGTCGAGGCGATGTTGACGACGTGGCCGCGGCCACGCGCCAGGAAGCGCGGGACGACCTCCTTGATGCCGTGCATCACGCCGTTGACGTTGATGTCGATCATGCGCTGGGTCGTCGCGTCGTCCTCCTCCCAGAGCGTGTGGCCGACCTGCATGATCCCGGCGTTGTTGACCAGGACGTCGATCGCCCCGAGCTCCTCCTCGACGCCGTCCAGGAACGCCTTCACGGAGTCGCGCTGCGTGACGTCGAGCGGGAACGCGACGGTCCCGTGGCCGAGCTGGCGCGCGGTCTCCTGCGCCGTCGCGAGGTCGAGGTCGCCGATGGCCACCTTCATGCCCTCGCGCAGGAACGCCTCGGCGGTCGCGCGGCCGATGCCGCGCGCCGCGCCGGTGATCGCGGCGACCTGACCGGTGAGGATGCGCTGCTGCTTGGCCATGGGGACAGACCCTCCCTGCGAAGATGACGGGTGCGTCACCGTAGCAGACGGGGTTGACGGATCGAGGTAGGCTGACACCGTGTCAACTCCACCTGTCGAAGTCGTCCTGTCCGAGGTCCAGCAGGCGACGCTGCGCCGGCTCGTCGACACCTTCGTCCCGGCCGTCGCGGCCGGCGACGACCCGACCGGCTTCTGGGCCCGCACGGGGTCGGACGTCGGCGTCGACGCCGCGATCGCGGCGCAGCTCGGGTCCGGCGCGGTGCCCGAGGACCAGGTCGAGGGCATCCGCCAGCTGCTGGACGCCCTGGAGGGCGCCGGGCTGGTCGACGCCGCGCCGCAGGAGGTGCGCGAGGCGATCGTGCACGGGTTCATGGACAGCGACCCCGCCGCGCTGGGCGGCCTGTCCGGGCTGCGGGCGCTGACGTTCCTGTTGTTCTACTCCATGCCCGATCCGGCGACCGGCCGCAACCCCAGCTGGGAGGCCATCGGCTACCCCGGCCCGCGGGCCGCGCCGCCGTCGCCCGACGAGGCGCCCAAGACGATCGGGGTCACGCGGCCGTCGACGGACGTCGCGCTGATGGCCGACGTCGTGGTCGTCGGCTCGGGGTCCGGCGGCGGCGTGATCGCGGGCCGGCTCGCGGCGGCCGGGAAGGACGTCGTCGTGCTCGAGGCCGGCGGCTACTACAACGAGTCCGACTTCAACCAGCTCGAGCTGTGGGCCTACCAGAACCTCTACCGCGCGGGCGGGATGGCCCAGACGGCCGAGGGCCAGATCGCGCTGATGACCGGCGCGAGCCTCGGCGGCGGGTCGACGGTCAACTGGACCAACTGCCTGCGCACGTACGACTGGGTGCGCGCCGAGTGGGAGGAGGCCCACGGGCTGGAGGGCCTCGCGGGCCCGGAGTTCGACCGCCACCTCGACGCGGTCAGCGCCCGGATCGGCGTCACCGACGCGTGCTCGGACGCCAACGGGCCCAACCAGCGGCTGCTCGACGCGGCCGCGGCGCTCGGCATCGACGGACGCATGATCACGCGGAACGCGGATCCCGAGCGCTACGACGCCGACCTCGCCGGGCTCATGGGCTTCGGCGACGTGACCGGGGCCAAGCTGGGGACCTTGAAGACGTACCTCCAGGACGCCGCGGACGCGGGCGCGCGGTTCGTCGTCGACTGCCGGGTGGAGCGCGTGCTGGTCGAGGACGGGCGCGCCGCGGGCGTGGCCGGGACCTACGTCGGGGCCGACGGGCAGGTCGCCTCGGTCACGGTCCGGGCGCCCGTGGTCGTCGTCGCCGCCGGCGCGCTCGACACGCCCGCGCTGCTGCTGCGGTCGGACATCGGCGGTCCGGCCGTCGGCGACTACCTGCGCCTGCACCCGGCGACCGCGGTCATCGGGGTCTACGACGAGCCGCAGCGGGCGTGGTGGGGCGCGCCGCAGTCGGCGCTGTCGATGGAGTACGCGAACCTCCAGGAGGGCTACGGCTACCTGGTCGAGACCTCGCACGCCTCGCCGGGCGTCACCGGGGCGTCGGTCCCGTGGGCCACGGGCGCCCAGCACAAGACCGACATGTCGCGGTCGCAGCTGTCCTCCGCGCTGGTCTTCCTGATCCGCGACCGCGGCCACGGGCGGGTGACGATCGACGCCGCCGGCAACGCCGTGCACCTGTACCCCTTCGACGACGGCCTGGACCTGGCGAACTTCCGCCACGGCCTGCGGACGATGGCGGTGATGCACGAGGCGGCCGGCGCGAGCGAGGTCCTGACCCTGCACCGCAAGCGCACGCACTGGACGCGGGCCAGCGGCGAGACCGTCGCGGACTTCGCCACGCGCGTCGTCGACGCGCCGCTGACGCCGTTCGAGCACGCGACGTTCTCCCTGCACCACATGGGCTCGGCGCGCATGGGCAAGGACCGCAGGACGTCCGTCGCGAACCCGTTCGGCGAGCTGCACGACACGCCGGGCGTCTGGATCGGCGACGCGTCGGCCTTCCCGACCGCGTCGGGCACGAACCCGATGCTGACGACGATGGCCCTCGCGCACCGAACCGCGGAGGCGATCGCGGCGGGCCGGAGCTAGGAGCGGACGCGGCGCCGCTCGCCCGGGGCGGCCAGCCGCAGCTCGCGGCGCTCGTTGGCCTCGCCGTGGCGGCGCGCGTCCTCCGCGGTGCGCGGGGTGAGGACCGGGAGCGGCACCGGCTTCTCGTCGTCGCCCAGCGCGACCATCGTCAGGTAGGCCGTGCACGTGTGCTTGACCGCGCCGGTCGCCACGTCCTCGGACTCGACGCGCACGCCGACCTCCATCGACGTCCGCCACGCGGCGTTGACCGTCGCCCGCAGCGTGATCACGTCGCCGACCTTGACCGGCGAGCGGAACTTCATCGCGTCCACCGCCGCGGTCACCACGCGCCCGCCCGCCAGCCGCGTCGCCGCGATCACCGCCACGTCGTCGCAGAGCTTCATGATCCACCCGCCGTGGACGTTGCCGGCGAGGTTCGCGTCCTGCACGCCGGTCCGGTACATGAGCACCGAGTTGGTGTCGGCTGGCGCGCGCTTCATCACGAGGCATCTTGCCAGTCCGACGGGTCCTTCTTCACACGGACTTCATGACCGGTCAACGTCGACATGTCAGCCTCCAGACATTCCTGTCTCCTCGCCCAGGCGGAAGGTGCTGCGGCATGCCCTGCTCGGGCTGCTGGCGGATCGACCGATGAGCGGCTACGAGCTGGCTCAGCGGTTCGAGGCGGCGGTCGGCTCGACGTGGTCGGCCGGGCACTCGCAGATCTACCCCGAGCTCAACCAGCTCGCCGAGGAGGAGCTGATCGCCGCCGGCGAGCCGGGCCCCCGCGGACGCAAGACGTACGTGATCACCGACGCCGGGCGCGAGGCGGTCCGCACCTGGCTCGCGCAGACCGAGCCGGACCGGACGGTCCGCGACGAGGCCGCGCTGCGGACGTTCTTCCTCTGGCTGATGGAGCCCGAGGACGCGCGCGCCCACGTCGAGGCCGAGCTGCGGGCGGCCGAGCAGGCGCTCGTGTCGCTGCGCGCGACCGCGGCGGCGCGGCGGCCCGCGACGCCGGCCGAGCGGTCCCAGCGGATCGCCCTGGAGATCGGGCTGCGCGAGGCGCAGGCCCGGTCCGAATGGGCCGAATGGGCGCTGCAGCGCCTCGACGACCCCGAGCAGCGGTAGCGTCCGACCATCATGCCGTCGTTCTTCGAGCACGAGGGTCACCGTCTCGCCTACACCGTCTACGGCGAGGGCCCGCGGACGACGGTGCTGCTCCACGGCCTGCTCCTCTCGCAGAAGATGCACCGTCCGCTGGCGCGGGCGCTCGCGCGCGAAGGAAACCGCGTCATCACGCTGGACCTCCTCGGCCACGGCCGCTCGGACCGCCCGCGGGACATGACCCGCTACTCGATGCCGTTCTTCGGCGAGCAGGTCGTCGCGCTGCTCGACCACCTCGAGGTCGACGAGGCCGTCCTGGCCGGCACCTCGCTGGGCGCCAACGCCACGCTGGAGGCCGCCGCCGCGCACGCCTCGCGCGTCCGCGGGATGGTCGTGGAGATGCCGGTCCTCGACAACGCGCTGCTCGGCTGCGCGATCGCCTTCACGCCGCTGATGTGCGCGCTGACGTTCGGCGAGCCCGTCATGAAGGGCGTCGGGGCCGTCGCGCGCCGGATCCCGACCCGCCGCGTCTGGGGCGCCGACGTCGTGCTCGACCTCGTCCGTCAGGACCCCGGCCCGTCCGCCGCCGTGCTCCAGGGCCTGTTCTTCGGTCGCGTCGCGCCGCACCGCGACATCCGCCGCACGATCCAGGCGCCGGCGCTCGTCATCGGCCACGACCGCGACCCGGTCCACCCCTTCAGCGACTCCGACGCGCTCGTCTCCGAGCTGCCCAACGCCCGGCTGCTGCGCGCCGAGTCGGTCCTCGAGCTGCGCCTGACGCCCGAGCGGCTGACGACCGAGATCGCCGAGTTCCTGGACGAGTGCTGGAAGCCGCGCCGCAAGCGCGGCGGCGGCCGCCGCGCCGCCTGAGCCGCCTGAGCCGCCGCGGCTAGGCCAGAGCGGCAACCCGCTTTACGCACGATTCATCGAACCATCGCTACTCTCTCGCGCGTGTCGAGCCGCCAGGAGGAGAAGGAGCGCCGCCGTCGCGAGCGCGAGGAACGCGAGCGCGCGGAGTCCGCGAAGGCCACGAGCAGGCGCCGCCTGCAGCTCGTCGCCGGCGCCGTGATCGGCGTCGTCGCCCTCGGCGCGGTGGTCGCCGCGATCGTGTCGGCGGCCGGCGGAGGCGGGGGCGGCGGCAGCGACTCGGCCTCCTCCAGCGGCAGCTACAAGGAGGTCTCGCTCCCCGTGCGCAAGACCACCGACTTCGACGCCGCGGTCAAGGCCGCCGGGTGCTTCTACAAGAGCTACCCCAGCGAGGGCCGGACCCACCTCCCGTCCGACACGGCGGTCAACAACAAGTACAAGACGAACCCGCCGACCTCAGGCAACCACCGGCCGACCCCGGCCGAGGACGGCGTCTACGCGCCGGACAACACGCCGGACAAGGAGAACTTCGTCCACACGCTGGAGCACGGCCGCATCGAGCTCCAGTACGCCCCGACCGCGCCGGCGGCCGTCCGCAACCAGCTCTACTCGATCTTCAACGAGAAGAACAAGGGCGTCAGCGGCTACCACATGATGTTGTTCGAGAACAACACCAACATGCCCTACGAGGTCGCGGCGACCGCCTGGACCCAGCTGCTCGGCTGCAAGACCGTGAACCCCAAGACGTGGGACGCGATCCGCGCCTTCCGCGACCGGTTCACGGACAAGGGCCCCGAGCTGATCCCGTAGGCCGGCGTCAGCGGGGCGCCGGCGGGCCGGGCGGCGTGACGATGTCGCGCCCGGTCGGCGCCAGCGCCTCGTCGAGCTCCAGCTGCCAGAAGTAGCGCGTGAACGTCGTGCCGGCGCGGAAGTCCCCGACCGCCGGCTCGACGGCCTCGCCGTTCGCCATCCGGGCGATCAGCTCCGGGTAGCTGCGCCCGGGATGCGACGCGTAGACCGGCGCCGGGAACGCGCCGCCGAAGCGCGTGTTGACGTCGGTGATCCCGAGGCCGATCTCGCGGTCGCGGAAGACCTGGACGGTCGCGGGCCCGCGCACGCCGAAGGCCTCGACGACGCGCCGGCCGAGGTCGATCAGCTCCTGGTCGGCGATGACCGTGCCCTTGATCGACTCACCGCCGCGCGACTCGAGCATCGTGCGCGGGATCGCGTTCAGGCAGCGGCCGTCGCGGTCCGACAGGCAGTCGATGCTGAACTCCGGCCCGTCCATCAACCGCTGCAACATCACGGGCTCGTCGATGTAGCCCACGAAGAACTCGGCCTCGGCCGCCGTGCGCGCCGGGAAGATGTTGCGCGCGCCCGAGCCGTGGATCGGCTTGACCATCACCGGATAGGACTCGGGCTCCTGGCCGGAGCCGGGCAGGATCGTGGGCGGCGACGGCAGCCCGTGCTCGAGCAGCAGCTCGTGGCAGGCGTGCTTGTCGTACGTGCTCTCGGCGATGCGCGGATCCGGGACCAGCGCCTGCGGCAGCCGGCCGTCGGCGCGCGCGTGGGCCAGCACGTCGATGTCGAGGTCGGTGAGCGGGACGATCGCGCCGACGTCGTGCTCCTCGACGAGCCGCTGGAGCGCCGGGACGTAGTCGGGGTCCTTGATCAGCGGGACCGTCGTCCGGACCGTCGCGGCGTACTGCGCCGGCGCCAGCGGGTTGGGGTCGCACGCGATCACGCGGGTGTGCTGGGCGAACGCGCTGACGATGTCATAGCGCTTGCCCGTCCCGGTCAACATCACTGCCTTGCTCATGAGGGGTCCACCCATCCGCCTGTCTCGCCCTTGTAGAGGCCGTGGCCGGTGACGAGCATCCGCGCCGTCAGCCACAGGATCTTGAGGTCGAGCCGCAGCGAGGCGTGCTCGACGTACCAGAGGTCCAGCTCGATGCGCTGCGGCCACGGCAGGCTCGCGCGGCCGTTGACCTGCGCCCAGCCCGTGATGCCGGGCTTGAGCGCCAGGCGCCCCCGCTGGCGGTCGCTGTACTGCGCGACCTGGACCGGGACCGTCGGCCGCGGGCCGATGATCGACATCTCGCCCTTGAGGACGTTGACCAGGTTGGGCAGCTCGTCGATCGACGTGCGGCGCAGGAGCGCGCCGACGCGCGTGATGCGGCTGTCGCCGTCGTCGACCGCCAGCCCGGCGCCCATCTTCTCGGCGCCGGAGACCATCGTGCGCAGCTTGAGGACGTCGAACGGCGCGGCGTCCTTGCCGACGCGGCGCTGGCGGTAGATCGGGTGGCCCTTGGACTCCAGGCGGATCGCGAGGACCGCGAGCGCGACGATCGGGCTCGTGACGAGCAGGACGGTGCCGGCGACGAGGACGTCGAAGGCGCGGCGGAGCGGTTCCTTCATCGTTACCGGGTGCCCTCCGGCGGGTCCCAGCCGGCCTCGGTGCCGTGCCGGACGTGGTCGAGGAGCCCGAGGGCGATGGAGCCCTGGGTCAGGATGTAGTACCTGGCGAGCAGGACGGGGCGGGCCTTGGTCGGCGCCGCGAGCGCGATGGCCAGGCCTATGAGTTGAAGGCGGCGCAGGGGCTTGGGCGCGGTGACCAGCGCGACGAGGTGCAGCGCCGGGCCGAAGTAGCGCAGCCAGCGGTGGCTGGCGATCAACATGGTGTACTTCAGCGGCCAGCCGCGCGGGTCGAGCAGGCCGCCGTGCAGGACGATCGCCCAGGCGTGGCTCATCATCCGGCGCTTGCGCGCGGCCTCGCCCTCGACGTCCGGGACCATGCGCTCGGTCGCGCGCGCGGCCGGTGCCTCGACGCAGCGCCAGCCCATCCGGACCAGGGTGAAGGGGAACTTCAGGTCGTGGCCCATGACGGGGTCGACCTCGACGTAGGCCGCGCGGCGCGTCGCGTAGATCGCGCCGTTGCCGGCGGTGACGGAGGCGAGGTCGGACTCGCGGGCGCGCAGGAACATCTCGTAGCGCCAGTAGACGCCCTCCTGGTTGGTGCCGCCGTCGGGGTTGACGAACGTCACGCGGCCGCAGACGTAGCCGATGCGCGGGTCGGTCGCAAACGGGGCGATCAGTTTGCGCAGCGCGTCCGGCTCCCACAGCGCGTTGGCGTCGGAGAAGGCGACGACGTCGGCGGTCGCGCGGCGCACGGCGGCGTCCTGGGCGCGGACCTTGCCGCCGCGCGGGAGGTCGAGGACGACGTCGGCTCTGGCCGCGCGGGCGGCGGCCGGCGTGCCGTCGGTGGAGCCGTCGCAGGCGACGACGACCTCGAGCTTGGCGCGCGGGTAGTCGAGCGCGAGGGCGTTGGCGACCTTGGCGGCGATCACGTCGCGCTCGGCGTGGGCGGCGATGATCAGGGAGACGGTGGGCAGCGCGTCGTCGGTGTCCGGCTCCGGCTCGGGCCAGTCCGGGTCCACGCGCGGGCGCAGCGCGGCGAGGGTGGCGCCGTAGCCGACCTGCGCCCAGCCGAGCAGGGCGGCGGCAGTCCAGAAGATCCCGCGTCTCACGAGCGGTTGACCGTAGCGCCCAGCGCGGAGTACAGCGCGACGTGCCGCGCCGCGACGGCGTCCCAGGAGTAGGTGGTGCGGGCGGCCTCGGTGGCGGCGGCGGCCAGGCGCGCGCGGCGGTCGGGGTCGGCCAGGAGGGTCGCGAGCGCGGTGTGGAGCGCGGCCGGGTCGTTCGGCGGGACCAGCTCGGCGGCGCCGGTGGCGGCGACCTCGGGGAAGCCGCCGACGGCGGAGAGCAGCAGCGGGCGGCCGAGGCCGAGGGCGGCGTAGAGGACGCCGGACTGGTCGATCTCGCTGTAGGGCAGGGTGATGAGGTCGGCGCGGCGCAGGACGCCGGCCAGCTCGGCGTCGGCGACGAAGCGCGGAACGAGGCGGACGCCGGGAGGCAGGTTCTGCGGGAGGGGCATCCGCGGCATCCCGACGACCCACAGCTCTCCTGGCGGGTCCGCGCCGAAGCGCCGCCAGGCGTCGAGCAGCGTGTCGAGGCCCTTGTAGGGCCGCAGCAGGCCGGGCAGGGCGACGACCGGCGTATCCGCGTCGGTGTCCGACAGCTCCGGCGGCAGGCGCGCGTCGAGCTCGGCGAGGTGCGTGAACGCGCCGTGCGGGATGACCGTGACGCGCGCCGGGTCGATGCCGAGCTCGCCGGTCAGCCGCGCGGCGCCGTGGGCGGAGTGGACGACGACGTGGTCGACGCGCTCGTACAGCCGCCGCTGCGCACGCCGCTGGCCGGTCCGGGGCTCGCGCGGAAGGACGTCGTGGGCGGTGAGGACCGTCGGGACGTCGCGCGGGAGGAGGTGGACGTCGAGCGGCTGGACGGTGAGCCATTGGAAGTGGACGACGTCGGCGGTGCGATGGGCGGCGCGCGAGTAGGCCACCATCTCGGGGACGTGCTCGGCGAGCTTGGCGAGGAGGCGAGCTTTGGAACCCGGCCGGCCGACACGCGCCGCCGCGCGGTAGAAGCGCTCGTCGACGGCGTAGCCCCGCGCCGGCGGGACGTCGCCGTAGGCGAAGCGCGACGTGACGAGCCGCACCTCGACCCCGGCCTGCGCGAGCGCGGCGGACAGCGCCCGGTCATAGGGCGGCGTGAAGGCGGAGGGATCGACGATGTGGACGCGCACGCGCGGCGCCACGCTATCCGACACCCTGCGCGCGGCCGGCCTAGAGGTCGAGCCGCCAGTCGTTGCAGCGCATCGTCGTGCCGGGCGGGTACTCGAACGCCATGTCGGCCTCGACCAGGGTGAAGCCGGCGCTGCGGCAGACGGCGTTGGACGCGGCGTTGTCGACGCCCGGGAACGCGTGGATCGCGGCGGCGGCGCCGAGGGCGCGGGCCTCCGCGACGGCCAGCCGCGTGCCCGCGCTCGCCAGACCGCGGCCCTGGTGGGCGGGCAGGATCGACCAGCCGATCTCGTAGACCGTCGCGCCCCGCCACTCGCGCTCCCAGAAGCCGATCCAGCCGGTGCGGTGGCCTGCGTCGTCGACCACGACGTACGCGCCCGGCTCGGCGACGTAGCGCGCCTGCCGGTCGGCGATCTTGGCCTCGGTCTCCGCGCCGCCGACGTGGCGCATCTGCTCGGGGTCGCCGTTGAGGGCGGCGAGGAGGCCGGCGTCGCCGTCGCTCCAATGGTCGAGTCGGGCGCGGCCGGTGGTCGCCATGGCTCCGAGCCTAGAGCCGCCGGCGCCGCGCCCACCCTTAGGCTCAGCGCCCATGCCCCTCCGCGTCGGCATCGACCTCGTCAAGGTCGCCACCATCACCGCCGCCCTCGCCGAGCACGGCGACCGCTACCTCGAACGCGTCTACACCGCCGGCGAACGCGCGCAGTGCCAGGGCGATGCCCTCCGCCTCGCCGCCCGCTTCGCCGCGAAGGAGGCGACCATGAAGGTCCTCGCCCCGAAGAGCGGCGATCCGCTCCCGTGGACCTCGATCGAGGTCATCCGCCGGACCGACGCCGCACCCGAGATCGCGCTCCACGGTCCGGCCGCCGCGCTGGCCCAGAACGCCGGGATCACCGCCCTGGCACTGAGCTTCTCCCATGAGGACGAGTACGCCGCCGCGGTCGTCGTGGGGACGTGAGCCAGGCCGCCGCCCACGCACCGGTCAAGATCCTCCTCACGAACACCGATAATCAAGCCTGTGTCTTCCACCGTCCGTGAGATCGTCAAGGAGCATGGCAAGCTGGCCGTCGACGTGGAGCAGCTGTCCGATGCGGACAGCCTCTACGAGGCCGGCATGACGTCGCACGCCAGCGTGAACGTCATGCTCGCCCTCGAGGACGCCTTCGACGTCGAGTTCCCCGACGAGATGCTCAAGCGCAGCGTCTTCGAGTCCGTCGCCTCCATCTCGGCCGCGCTCGCCCAGCTCGACGCGCAGCCCGCATGACCGTCATCGCCGATCGCGACGCCGAGTTCCTCGCCGGGATCGGGCAGATCGCGGACGCGATCGCGGCCGTCCACGCCGACGCCGTCGACCGCGACGCCCGCTTCCCCGTCGAGACCATCGACGCGCTGCGCGAGCAGCGCGCGCTCTCGGCGCTCGTCCCGACCGAGTACGGCGGCGACGGCGGCGTCTCGTTCCCGGCGGTCGCCGAGGCCTGCTTCACGCTCGGCCGCCGCTGCGGCGCGAGCGCGATGGTCTTCGCCATGCACCAGATCCAGGTGGCGACCCTCGTGCGCCACCTCGACGGCGCGCCGTTCTTCGAGGACTACCTGCGCGAGCTCGTCTCCGGCCAGCGGCTGATCGCCTCGGTGACGTCCGAGGTCGGCACCGGCGGCGACATGAGCCGCAGCGTCGCCGCGCTCACCCCGGTCGACGGCGACCCCGCCCGCGCGACGTTCGAGAAGCAGGCGCCCACCGTCTCCTACGGCGCGCACGCCGACGACCTGCTGGTCACGCTGCGCGCCCACCCCGACTCCGCGCCCGGCGAGCAGGTCGCGGTCCTGGTGCGCGCCGACCAGGCGACGCTCGAGCCCGCCGGCACATGGGACCCGCTCGGCATGCGCGGGACGTGCTCGCCCGGCTACGTCGTCCGCGCCGAGGTCGCCACCGAGCAGGTGATGGGGACGCCGTTCCCCGCCGTCTCCACCGAGTCGATGGTGCCGATCAGCCACCTGCTGTGGTCGCACATCTGGCTCGGCATCGCGACCGACGCGTTCGACCGCGCCCGCGCCTTCGTCCGCGCCGCCGCGCGCCGCGCCCCCGGCGAGCCGGTCCCGGCCGCCATCAAGCTCTCGCACGTCATGACGCAGCTGTCGCTCCTGCGCGCGGAGGTCCGCAGCGCCATGGACGAGTGGACCGACGCGGAGGCCGACCGCGAGCGCCTCTCGACGCTGGCCTTCGCGCTGCACGTCAACAACCTCAAGCTGGCCGCCTCCGAGCAGGCGCCGCGCGTCTGCCAGCAGGCGATGGGCGTCTGCGGGATCGTCGGCTTCAAGAACGACACCCCGTTCAGCGTCGGCCGCCACCTGCGCGACTCGATGTCGGCGTCGCTGATGGTCGCCAACGAGCGCATCCACCAGACCAACGCGGGCCTCCTGCTGATCGCCAAGGAGGTCTAGGCCCCCCATGGCCGCGTACCGCGAGGCGTCTGACGACCAGGCGCAGTTGATGGAGGCCTTGGTCGAGGCGGGGCACCTGATCCCGTCCGGCGTGCCCGGCGTCTACGGCCGGGGCAGCGACTACGAGGACGTCCGCCTGCGCTTCGACGCGTACGTGTCGCGCGCCGCGTACGCCGCCGGTGAGGATCCGGAAGTGCTCCGCTTCCCGCCGGTGCTCCCGCGCCGGCAGATCGAGGACCTCGGCTACCTGGAGAACTTCCCGCACCTGGCCGGCTCGGTCTTCGCGTTCGAGGGCACCGAGGGGCAGGCGCGCGCGATGGCCGAGGTCGCCGGACGCCACGAGGACTGGTCCGAGCACCAGCACCAGAGCGAGCTCTGCCTGACGCCGGCCGTCTGCTACCCAGTCTACCCCGCGATCGCCCGGCGCGGCCGGTTGCGCGCCGGCGGCGTGACGATCGACCCCGGCGCGTCGTACGCGTTCCGGCACGAGCCGTCCGGCGACCCCGCGCGGCTGCAGATGTTCCACATGCGCGAGCTGGTCCGGATCGCCGAGCCGGAGACCGTGCAGACCTGGCGCGACTCCTGGCGCGACCGCGCGCTGCAGTTGCTGGTGGACCTGGGGCTGGACGCGCGCTTCGACGTCGCCAACGACCCGTTCTTCGGGCGGTCGGGCCGGATGATGGCCGCCTCGCAGCGCGAGCAGGCGCTGAAGTTCGAGATCCTGGTGGACATCACCGATCCCGAGCCGACGGCGATCGCGTCCTTCAACTACCACCAGGACCACTTCTCCGCCCTGTACGGGATCGAGACGGCCGACGGCGGCGTCGCGCACACCGCGTGCCTGGGGTTCGGCCACGAGCGCATCGTGCTGGCGCTGCTGCGCACGCACGGGCTGGACGTGGGCGCGTGGCCGGCGGAGGTGCGCGAGCGGCTGTGGGGCGCCGAGGCGTGAGCACGGCGCAGGCCGGCGTCACCCCCTACGTGCCGCATCCGGTCCACCAGACCGGGCGGACCTACGTCGAGACCAACTGCTACACCGACATCGTCGTCGAGCTGCTGCACGCGCGCGGCTACGAGCCGCTGGCGATGTTGGGCGCCAATGTCCGAATGGACTTCGAGGGCGACCAATGGACGTTCTTCAAGCCCGCGCCCGGCGACCTGGAGCGGTTGTACGGGATCGACATCCACGAGATGCAGCCCTACCGGCCGCTGCCCGAGCAGGCCGTCGAGCAGCTCGCCGCCGGCCGGACCATGATCGTCGAGCTGGACTCCTGGTGGCTGCCGGACACGGCGGCGACCGCGTACCGCAGCGAGCACGTCAAGTCCTCGGTGGCGGTCGACGCGATCGAGCCCGAGCGCGAGTGGATGCGCTACTTCCACAACGCCGGCCGGTACGAGCTGGCCGGCGAGGACTACCGCGGGGTGTGGGCGAGCGCGGTCGAGCACCTGCCGCCCTACACCGAGCTGGTGCGCTTCGACGCGGGCCCGGCGCTGCGGGATGACGCGCTGCGGGATGCGGCGCGCGCGCTGCTGGCCGGCCACCTGGCGCGGCGCCCGGCGACGAACCCCTTCGTGCGCTTCGGCGCGGCGCTGGACCGCGACCTCCCGGCGCTGCTGGCCGGCGACCCGGCGGGCTACCACGCCTATGCGTTCGCGACGGTCCGGATGGTCGGCGCCGGCTTCGAGCTGCTGGGCGCGCACGCGCGCTGGCTGCTCGGCGACGACGGCGAGGACGTCGCCGTCGCGACGGACGACATCGTCGGCGCGAGCAAGCTGTTGTCCTTGAAGCTGGCCCGCCGCAAGCCGTTCGACCCCGCGCCGGTGATCGACGGCCTCGCCGCCGAGTGGGAGCGGGTCGTCGGCGGGCTGGATGCCGCGCTGGCCTGAGCAGGCCGGCCTGGAGGTGCAGCGGCTCGACGGCTTCGCGACGTCGGGCGACGGCCTGACGTTCACGCTGGCCTTCGACGCCGGGGCGGTCCGCGACGGCGAGCGCGTGGCGCTGGCCTTCGACGGCGTGGCGACCGCGTGGACGGCGACGCTGAACGGCGCCGAGATCGCACGCGCCGAGTCGATGTTCGCCACGCGCGAGGTCGACGTCGGGGCGCTGCTGCGCGCCGGCCGCAACGACCTGGAGATCCGCTGCGCCTCCGAGGAGGCGCTGCTGGCCGACCGGCCGACCCGTCCGCGCCAGCGCTGGCGGACCAAGGTGGTGGAGAACGCCGCCGCGCTGCGCTGGGTGCGGACGAGCATCCTCGGCCGCGCACCAGGCTTCGCTCCTGGGCCGCCGATCGTCGGGCCGTGGCGACCGGTGTGGCTGGCGCGCCACAGCGCGCCGACGCCGGAGGCCGTGACGCTGCGTCCGCGCGTCGAGGGCGAGGACGGCGTGCTGGCCGTGAGCGTCCGCGCCGAGGGGGCGCGTCGCGTGGAGGTGGTGCTGGCGCGCGCCGCGAACGCGAGCGAGGAGGGCGAGACGCGCGCGCAGGGCGAGACGCGCGCGCAGGGCGAGACCCGCGCGGAGGCTGCGCCGCGCGCCGGGGAAGCTGCTGCGCGCGCCGGGGAAGCTGCTGCGCGCGCCGAGCTGCGCGATGGCGGCGACGGGCGTTTCGGTGGCGAGGTGCGGGTTCCGGGTGTCGTGCCGTGGTGGCCGCATACGCATGGCGAGCCGGTGCTGTATGACGTCGTGCTCGTCGTCGACGACCGACCTGTAGGTGTTGGTAGTACCGGCTTCCGCGCCCTGGGCGATGACGCCGCGCGGCCGATCGTCAATGGCGTCGAGGTCTTCGTCCGGGGTGTCGTGTGGACGCCGGTGCCCGAGGACGAGGTGCGGTCGACGCTCGTCACGCTGCGGGAGGCCGGGATCAACATGGTGCGGATCCCGGGCATCGGCGTCTACGAGACGGCGGCGTTCCACGATGCCTGCGACGAGCTCGGTCTCCTGGTGTGGCAGGACTTCGCGTTCGCCAACATGGACTACCCGATCGAGGACGAGGCGTTCCGCGCTGAGGTGGTGGCCGAAGCGCGCGGCGTGCTCGCGGTGGTCGGTGGCCGGCCGAGCCTCGCGGTGCTGTGCGGCAACAGCGAGGTCGAGCAGCAGGCGGCGATGTTCGGCTCGGCGGCCGACGCGCGCGGGGAGCTGTTCGGCGCGCTGCTGCCGGGACTGGCCGCGGAGGCCGGCGTCGACGTCCCCTACGTCCCGAGCGCGCCGAGCGGCGGCGCGCTGCCGTTCCACGCGCGCGACGGCGTCGCGAACTACTTCGGCGTCGGCGGCTACCGCCGGCCCCTGAGCGACGCGCGCACGGCCGGCGTGCGGTTCGCGTCGGAGTGCCTGGCGTTCGCCAACGTGCCGGACACGACTGTCGATCACGGCGAGGGCGTCATGCGCGACGCCGGCGCCGACTGGGACTTCGCCGACGTCCGCGACCACTACCTGCGCGAGCGCTACGGCGTCGACCGCGACCACCCGCGCTACTGGGACCTCAGCCGCGAGATCAGCGGCGAGATGATGGCCTTGGTCTTCGGCGAGTGGCGGCGGACCGCGTCGACCTGCGCGGGCGGGCTGGTCCTCTGGAGCCGCGACCTGCGCCCCGGCGCCGGCTGGGGCGTGCTGGACGCGACCGGCCGGCCGAAGGTCGCGCTCGCCCATCTGCGCCGCGCCCTCGCCCCGCGTGCGCTGTGGATCGTCGACGAGGGCCTGAACGGCCTCGACGTCCACGTCGCCAACGACCGCCCGGAGCCGCTGGACGCCGAGCTCGAGGTCCGCGTCCTGGCCGGCGGCGGCGCCCACGCGATCGCCGAGGCGACGACTGCGGTGCGGGTCGACCCGCGCGGCGCGCGGCACGTCAACGTCGAGGGACTGCTCGGCCGCTTCCTCGACGTCTCCTACGCCTACCGCTTCGGCCCGCCCGCCCACGACGCCGTCGCGGCGACCCTGCGCGCCGGCGGCGCGGTCATCGCGCAGGCCACGCACTTCCCGACCGGCCCGCCGACCGAGCCGACCACGTTCGCCCTGACCGCGACGCTCGCGGCCGACGACCACACGCTCGCGCTCACGACCGACCGCCTCGCCTGGGGCGTCCGGATCCACATCCCCGGCTTCGCCCCGGCGGACGACGCCTTCACGCTCGTCCCCGGCGTCCCGCGCACGATCGCGCTCCGCCCCGACGACCGCGCGCGCCCCACCGGCACCGGCACCGTCACCGCCCTCAACCTCATCGGTGAGTCACCGGTCGTCGCGCACGATCTGGCAGCCTGACGCTCCTTGAGCGTCGAGGTCTCCTTCTGCGTCGTGAACACCCAGCAGCGCGAGCTGCTGGTCCGCTGCCTGGACGCCCTCACGCGGGAGCGCGCCGCCCTTCCGTTCCCGACCGAGGTGCTCGTCCTCGACAACGCCTCGACCGACGGCAGCGCCGGCGCCGCGCGGCGCCACCCGACGGTCGACGAGGTCGTCGCGCTCGAGCAGCGGCGCGGCAAGGGCGAGAACGACAGCCACCTGCTCCAGCGCGCCCGCGGCCGGTTCTGCCTGCTCCTCAACGAGGACTCCGAGCTGGAGCCCGGCGCCACGCTCGCGCTGCGCCAGGCGCTCCTGGACGACGACCGCGCGGCCGCCGCCGGCGCCAAGCTGCTGCGCCCCGACGGCCGCGTCCAGCCGTCGGCCTGGCGCTTCCCTACGCCCGCGACCGCGCTGGTCGGCGCCCTGTTCCTGCACAAGCGCTTCACGGTTCAGTCGCGCGGGCGCCGCACGCGGCCGGTCGACTGGGCCCAGTCCGCCGCGCTGCTCGTCCGCCGCGACGCCGCGCGCGACATCGGCTGGTTCGACCCGCAGTTCTTCGTGTACTCGGACGAGGTCGACTTCTGCCGACGCCTCGCCGACGCCGGCTGGCAGACGCTCTGGGTCCCGTCCGCCGAGGCCGTCCACCACGAGCAGCTCTCGACCGGCGCCGTTCCCGAGCGCCGCATCGTCGAGCTGTCGCGCAACCGCGACCGCTACATGCGCAAGCACCACTCGCTGGCCGCCGCGCTCGTCGTCCGCGTCCTGACGGCCTGGGCCTACGCGGTCCGGGCGGCGGCCGCGACCGTCGTCCCCGGCCACGACCCGCGCCGCTACTGGCGCCACGTCACCGCCACGCTGCGCCCGTCCCGCGGCGAGGGGCTGCGCGAGGCCGCCCACGAGTTCAACCGCGGCGGCCCGACCCTCTAAAGCGCGACGGCCAGGTTTCCGGCGGTTCCCATGCCACCGCACGTTGGGGCTTTCGATGTCCCCAATTCCGGTTCGGGCCCGGACGAATGTTGGACCGGATCAATCCCACGCCTTTGCCCGGTCTGGTTACCGTCGAGCGGACGCCGCGGAGTGGATCAAGGCACGCACGCTGGGTCTGCTGGGGATGAAGGGCGACCGTGGCGCCCATCAGCCGGACCCGAACGACCCGCGGCGCCTCGTGGCCGAGACGCCGCGGGCCCAAGGGCCATCAGGCGGTGGGCGCCGGCGCCCGGCGGCGCAGCTCGCGCAGGCGCTTGAGCTCGCCGACCGTCACGACGCGGGCGGCGACGAGCGCCGGCGGCACCAGGGCCAGGACCGCGCAGCGCGCGACCAGCCCGGCCGCGCCGTGCGTCGGCAGCAGCAGCTCCCCGCCGACGCCGAGCACGGCCAGGACCGCGACCGCCGTCGCCAGCCGGACCCACTCGAACGGCACCGGGAACAGCCGCCGCGTCAACACGTACAACACGGCCAGGATCACGACGTAGGCGCCGCACAGCGCGATCCCGGCGCCGGCGATCCCGAGCGGGCCGACCAAGGTCAGCAACAACACGACGTTGACCACCAACCCGGCGGCCGTGGCCGGGAAGTTGCGCGACGTGACCTTCGCCCGCCCCGCGACCGTGATCAGCACGAGCACCAGCCCGTACAGCGCCCAGCCGAGCGCGACCCACGGCAGCGCGGAGCTCGCGCCGTAGTAGGACGGGTTGTCGGCCAGCGCCCGGACGGCCCAGCGCCCGACGAGCAGGACGCCGCACACCACGGTCCCGGTCACCACCACGTACAGCGTGGTCACCCGCGCGTAGAGCCGCGCGGCCTGCGTCTCGTCGGACACGGAGTAGGCCAGCGGCGGCCACGCGGCCTGGAACCCTCGCACCGCGACGATCACGACCGTCGACAGCTTCGCCGCGAAGCCGTAGCGGCCCGCGGCGTCGGGGCTCTGAGCATGCAGGATATATGTTCGATCGACGACGTTGAGCGCGAACGCCGCCGCGTCGGCCGGCACGGTCGGACCGCCGAAGCGCAGCAGCGCGACCGTCCGGCGCGGCGGCCGGAACGACACGCGGTCGCGCAGCGCGACCCACAGCGCGAGCAGGACGATCGTCGACGCGCCGTAGTTGCCGAACACGTAGCCGCGCGCGCCGCCGTCCTTGATCACCACCAGGAAGACCGTGAGCCCGACCGTCAGCAGGATGTTGCAGGTCGAGGCGATCACGTAGGTCTTGAGCCGCTCTTCGACGCGCAGCAGCGCGTTGGCGACCTCCAGGTTCGTGAACGCCCACAGGCCGAAGATGCCGATCGCCATCAGGCCCGCGTCGTGGTGGGCGAGGATCAGCTCCGACAGCGGGCCGGCGAACGCGAGCGCGATCAGGCAGACGACCGTCGACGCGTACAGCGTCCACGACGTGACCGTCCGGGCGAGGTCGAGCCGGCGCGCGTGGTCGTCGTCGTCGAACCAGAACCGCAGGAACGCCTCGCCGATCCCGAACCGCAGCAGGATCGACGTGAAGATGATCGCCGTCAGCAGGTTCTCGGCGTAGCCGTAGTCGGCCGTCGACAGATGGCCCGTGTACAGGCGCAGCGTGACGAGCGCCAGCAGGCTCGAGAGGATGCTCGGGGCCTGGTAGGCGAACGTGCTCGCGAGAAGTCGCCGCAACAGCCCGGCCATCGCGACGGCACGCTATCGGGGGCGCGCTGGCTACGCTGCGCTGCTCCGCCATGCCGACCGAGCTGCGCCCCCTCTGCCTCCTGCTTCTCCCGCGCCCGCTGGACGGCTTCATCCTGCGCGATCAGGCCCAGGACCTGATGCGCGCCCAGGCCGTCGTCGCGGTCGACCCGCCACGGATCCCGTACGGCGCGCTGGCCCGCGTCCCGCACGCGCTCGGCGAGCGGATGGCCAACCGCGTGGCCAAGCGGCTGCTCAAGGTCCTGCGCCGCAACGGCGACCGGCCCAAGGTCATCGTCATCTTCCACCCCGTCCAGGTGCTGCTGGCGCGGGCGATCATCGCGCGCGAGCCCGACTGCGAGCTCTGGTACGGCCGCTGGGACCGCTACGAGCACGCCTACGACGCCGGCCCGCACCTGCGCGAGCGATTGGGCGAGCTGCACGAGGCCGCCGCGCGGCTGTCGTCGTTGACCTTCGTCGCCAGCGACGAGCTGCTGCGCCTGGAGGAGGAGGCCGGCCGCGACAACGCCGTGCTCGTCCCGCTGGCCGCCGACGGCTTCCCGGCGCCGGACCCGAGCGACCACGTCGTCGCGGTCTCGCTCGGGCACCTCGGCTGGCGCACCGACTGGGCGCTGCTGCGTGCGGTCGGCGAGCGGCTCGGCTCCCGGCTCACGCTGCTGCTCGTCGGCGCGTGGCACGACAAGGAGTCCAAGGACGACCCGGACTACGCCTGGTGCCGCGCGCACCCGGGCTTCGTCTGGCTCGGCGCGCGCAGCGACGAGGAGGCCGCGCGGCTGATCCTCTGCGCCGACGTCGGGATCGTGCCGTTCAAGGTCGAGCCGTTCAACGACGCCGGGCTGCCCTACCGCGTCCTCAAGTACGCGCGGCTCGGGCGCCGGACCGTCGCGCCCGACCTGGCCGGCGTTAAGACGTGGAGCGCCGCGGTGACCACCGCGCCCGACGCCGAGGCGTTCGCGCAGGCGCTGCTGGCGCAGGCGGGCCGCCGCTGCGCGCCCGACCTCGCGCTGCGCGAGTGGGCGCTGGAGCAGACCGCCGACCACCAGAACGCGCCGCTGTGGCGCCGCCTGCGGGCGCTCGGGATCACGTAGCGGCGTGCCCCTCAGGGACAGCTGATGTACGCCGTGAAGCCGCCGCGCATGTCGCCGCGGACGAAGCCCGGCGGCGGCACGTTGGTCCTCGGGCTCGCGCCGTCGGCGAAGCCGTAGCGGCGCAGCAGCTTGTCGCCGACGAGCAGGAGCGCGACGCCGTGCTGGCGCTGCACCGCCGAGCGCGAGCCGACCTGCTTCTGGGTCGCGTCGAGGATCCAGCGCGTGTCGGGCACGAGGCGGTAGTTCGGCAGCGTCACCGGCCCGCATTTGCGGCCCTCGACGACCGTGGGCGTGTGGAGCACCGCGACGAGGTCGTCGTGCGTGGAGCGGATGAAGCGCAGCTCGGTGGCGAGCTTGTCGAACGCGTCGGCGCGCACGATGACGAACGCCAGGCCGGCGACGACGGCCACCGCGAACAGCGCCCGCGTGCGCGTCAGGAGGTAGCCCGCGGGCAGGCACAGCGCGACCGCCGGGACCGTGAGGTAGCGCGGCAGCACCGACAGCCCGGCGATCGACGTCGCGAAGAACGTGAACGCGCCGGCGAGGAAGAGCGCGATCGGGACGTACGCGGCGCGGTAGTCGCGCCGCCGCCATGACCAGACGATCCCCGCCACGGCGGCGACGGCGACCGGCAGGCGCGCGGTGTCCACGAGGAACGACACGAAGTCGCCCGGGACCTCGGAGAACGACCGGCTGCGGTTGAGCTCGTCGGCGAGGTCGGAGGTCGCGTGCAGCGAGTACAGCGGGTCGCCGGTGACGACGAGGTCGACCGCGCACCAGATCGCCGGCGCGAGCAGGACGAGCGGCAGCGTCCGCCAGTCCAAGCGACGCTCCGGCCAGGCCAGCCACAGCCAGTAGGCGCCGCCGAGCAGCCACGCGTCGGGCCGCAGCAGGCCCGCGAGCACGAGCAGGACCCACACCGGCGCCGTGCCGCCGCGGTCGCCCCGCACGCTGCGCTCGGCCTCCAGCGCCGCCGCCCACAGGATGAGCGCCAGGAACGGCTCGTCGACGTAGCCGCGCGCGGCGTAGAGCAGCAGCGCGAACGACGACCCGGCCAGCAGCGCGGCCATGAGCCCGGCGCGGCGGTCCCAGATCGCGGTCCCCAGCCGGTAGACGGCGTAGGTGAAGGCCACGTGGCAGAGGCACGTGAACAGCACCAGCAGGCGGTCGGCGTGGTCGCCGAACAGCCCGAGCACGGCGCCGATCGCGAGGTACAGCGGATGCTCGGTCGGCGCCTGGTAGGCCTGGAACGTCGGCAGGTGGCCGTGGAAGATCTCCCGGCCCCAGTCCAGCGCGTAGTAGGCGTCGTAGTTCGGATAGGTCGGGACGAGCGCCCAGAAGAGGACCGCGGCGACCGCGGCCGCCGCGACGACCACCAGCTCCGTGCGGCGGGCGCTCATGCGGGCGAGACGGCGGCGGGCGCGGCGTCGGCTTCCGGCTCCGGCCGCCGGCGGCGGCGCGGGACCAGCGACAGCGCCAGCCCGGCTCCGAGCAGGGCCCACGTCAACGGGTCTTCGAGGAACGAGGCATAGCTCCAGGTGTGCAGCACGAGCCCGGCGAACGCCGCGGCGATCGCCGCGCGGACGGGGTCGCCGCGCACGCCGCGCAGCAGCACGCTGAACGACGCCACCAACAACGCGATGTACACCAACAGGCCGCCGATGCCCTGCTCGGCGGCGACCGTGATCGGAATCGTGTGCGACGCGGAGACCGCGCGCTCGGCCGACCCCTTCTCCGCCCGCCGGTACGCGCGCGAGAACCCGCCCGACCCGTAGCCCTTCAACGGCTTGTCGGCGAACAGGTTCACGCCGCCCTTGAGCAGGTCATAGCGGCCGCTCGTCGCGGTGTCGGCGCCCTTGGACGAGCTGAGGTCCAGCCGCACCGACGACGGCGCGACGAGCACGAACAGCGCGCCGACGACCAGCGCCGACGCGCCGACGCCGGCCGCCCAGCGCGGCGACCAGCGCGCGCCGGCCAGGACCAGCAGGCCCAGCAGCAGCGCGGCGAAGCTCGACTGCGACAGCGTCAGGACCAGGCCGGCCATCAGGACCGCGAGCACGACCGTCACGGTCCAGATGTCGCGTGGCCGCGTCGTCCAGATCAGGACCGCGGCCAGCCCGATCATCACGATCGCCAGGAAGCGCCCGTAGATGTTGGGGTCGAAGAAGAGCGAGTTGACGCGGAAGTACGACTCGAACTGGTTCGACGCGATGACCTTGGGGTTCAGGAACAGGTGCCGCGTCGCGTACTCCACGAAGCCGATGCACGCGAACACCAGCGCGAGCACCGACAGGACCGTGAGGACCTGGACGGCGAGCTTGCGCGACCACGTGATCCGGGCCAGCAGCGCGAACAGCAGCGCGAACGGCACGTAGAAGAAGACGACGTTCTCCAGCGCCTTGTCGAAGTCGTCGCTGTAGGACGCCTGCAGGGCGTACAACACGATCGACAGCGCCAGCAGCCACTCGACGAGCGTGGCCTGGCGCTCGCGCTCGTCGACGCGCTCTTCGAAGACGCGGGGGATCGCGTAGGCGAGCGCGCCCGCGCCGACCACGAGGTACAGCGGCACCAGCAGGTTCGCCGTCGACCCGCCGCTGGCGATCGGCACGCGGAACGGGATCGCCGCCGCGGCGGCCAGCGGGAACAGCGCCGGCCGGCGGTCGAAGAGCACGGCGAGGCCGGCCAGGAGGCCGAGGCCCACCACCGCGGCGGCCACCGCCAGCGACGGGTGGTCGCGCAGCGGCCGCACCTGGTCGGTGTCCCAGATGTCGGCGATCAGCAGCGCCGGCGCGACCACGAGCGCGCCCAGCGTCGACCACGCGCGCCAGCGGGCGCGCGGCAGCAGCATGGCGCCCGCGGCGAGCAGGGCGGCGATGATCAGTGGGACAGGAGCGTCCACATCCGGGCCATCAGCGCGCTGGTGGCGGGGTCGGAGTTGGCGGCGAGGCGCTGCGCGAACGACGGGAAGCCGGGCCGGATGACCAGCCCCTTCCCGAAGCGCGCCGCCACGACGACGGTCTTGGCACCGTACTGCTGGTCGGTCACCGCGGTCGAGAGCTCGTGGTCCTGGTCCTCGGTCGGCTCCCACGCCGGGACGGCCTTGAACACGCCGCCCGAGCTCTTGAACAGGTCGAGCCCCGTGTCCTGGTCGAACACGGTCAAGTCGGTGGTCTTGGTCTGCAGCGGGCCGATCCGGGCGCCGAACAGGTCGGTCGGCTTCTCGGTCGACGGGTCCGCCAGGCGGCCCTTGGCGTCGAGCGTGACCGAGCGGCGCAGCGAGTCGGTGCCGGTCGAGACGACCGTCCCGCCGGCCTTGGCGAACGCCCGCAGCGCGACGCGGACCTTGGCCGGCAGCCAGCGCGCGTCGCCGGGGATGAGGACGCCGTGGTGGCCGGCCAGCGCGGGTCCGTGACCGCTCGCGAGAGCGAAATCGGTGGTGATGTCAAAGCGCTTGCCGTTGCGGACCAGCCACTGCATCATCGGCCCCTCCTGCTCCGTGAAGCCCTGCGGCAGGCCGTCGCCGGCCATGATCCGCACCGGCCGGACCGGGCCGCCGAGGTCGAGCGTGTTCGGCGCGCCGTCACCGTCGTCGTCGGCGGGGTTGCGGCCCTGCCACGTCGTGTAGGGCAGGACGACGAGCACGCCCTTGGGCTGGGCCGCGGTGCCGGCCACCGACTGGCGCGCCTGGACCGGGAAGACGACGCGCGTCGAGCGCGTCGCGGTGTGCGCCGTGAAGACGTACAGGCCGGAGGCGCCGCCGGGCGCCTGGAAGCGCACGTTGGGCGTCGTCTTGGGGTTGGCGGAGTGCGCGCGCACCGCGCTGTCGCCGACGCGGTGGACGTCCCACGAGTAGCGCTGCTGGCGCGCGTCGACCTTGATCTCGACCGGCTCGCGCGCGGTGATCGCCGTCACCGGCGTCTGCGCGCCGAGGTAGCGGACGGTGATCCCGCCGTGGCCGGGCAGCTTGCCGCGGTTGAGGACCGGCAGGCCGGCGCGGTCCAGCGGCGCCGACGAGCCGATGTTGCCGGCCGGGTCGCGCCACTGCAGGACGACGAGGTAGGTGCCCGGCGACGCGCGCCGGCCGTCCTGCGTCGTGCCGTCCCACGGCCACGACGTGGCGCCCGCCGCGAGGTCGGCCGTCCGGACCATCCGCGGCGCGCCCGGCGCGGTCTTGAAGACCATCACCTTGGCCTTGCGCTGGGCGGGCAGGAAGTGGACCACGGCGGGCTGGCCGTCCGGCTCGGGCAGCAGCTCGGGGCCGTACTGCTTCTCGGGCCCGATCGAGAGCACCTTCGGCCGCGGCGGCGTCGTGTCCTTGAGGATCGTGCGCTGCGAGATGACGGTGCGGCCCAGGTGGCTGAGCGTGATGCTGATCCGGTAGCGCCCGTCGGGGACGAGCTGGCCGTCGTCGTCGCGGCCGTCCCAGCTCAGCGACGGCACGATCTGCTGGTAGGCGGCGAGGTGGCGGTCCATCAGCGTCCGGACGACGTCGCCGTCGGCGTTGATGATGTGGACGGTCACGTCGTCGGCCTTCTTGAGGCGGAACGTGATGTGCGCGCGCTCGCGCCGGCCGTCGCCGTTGGGCGAGATGACCGGCAGGTCGCCCTTGACGGTCGAGCCGGTCGAGAGCTGGAGCCGCTGGACGACGCTCGGCGCGTTCTTGAGCCGCTGCGCGACGAAGAACGCCGCGAAGGTCGCGGCGACGAGCACTCCGAAGATGACCACGGGCGCCCGTCTGGTGGCGGTCACGGAAGCTCCACCAGCGACGCGTTGGGGATCGCCGCGGAGCGGTGCGCGTCGTCGTCGTGCAGCGCGGCGAGCGCGAGGCGCATCGAGCCGCGGTGGCAGACGACGAGCGCCGGGCGGGGCCCGAGCTTCGCGGCGTCGATCCCCTCCAGGACGCGCAGCTGCTGCTGGGCGAACGACTCGCCGCCCGGGAACGCGAACTCCGGGTCGGCGCGCATATAGGCGGCGAACAGCTCCGGCTCATCGCGTTGCACGTCGTCGAAGAGGCGGTCGGTCCAGTCGCCGCAGTCGGTCTCGGCGAAGCGCGCGTCCGGGATCGGGTGGTGGCCGATCGCGGCGCCGACGATCTCGGCGGTCTCGTGGGCGCGGGCCAGCGGCGAGCAGATCAGCGTCGCCCACTCCCCCTGGGCGGCGGCGGCGCGCGCCAGCTCGTGGGCCTGCTCGCGGCCGCGGGCGTTCAGCGGGACCGGCAGGTGGCCCTGGAAGCGGCGCTGGGCGTTGTAGTCGGTCTCACCGTGGCGGGCGAGGAAGACGCCGTGCGCGCTCATCAGGAGGTCTCCATCGTGTCGCTGCGCAGGCCGAGCCGCAGCGTCTCGAGCGACAGCACGTCGCCCGGCGCGATGTTGCCGAGGTTGACCTCGCGGCCGAAGCGCTTGAGGAACCAGACCTGCTGCTCCTTGCGCGGCGCCTCGAAGATCAGGGAGGACGGGTCGACCGCGTGGGCGATCTCGTCGATCAGGCCCATGCGGACCTCGCCGTCGGGGCGGAAGATGCCGGCGGTCCCGGACTCGCGCGCCTCGGCGATCACCTTCCAGGCGCCGGCGGCCAGCTCGGCCTCGATCTCCTCGACCCAGCGGTACGGGGCCATGATCCGCTCGTCGTCCTTGGAGCCCACCTCGGAGAAGACCGTGAAGTCGCGCGCGAGCCGCGCCACGATCTCCCGCTTGCGCTCGGAGTCCAGGGCGATCGTGCCGTCGGAGACCTCGACGTGCGCGATCCCCAGCTCCTTGCACCAGGCGATCAGCCCGTCGAGGCGGCCGTCGCGCAGTGCGATCTCGGTCAGCGTGCCGCCGAGGACGACCGGGACGCCGTGGTGCGCGTAGCGCGCGAGCTTGGCCTCGAGGTTCTGGGTGACCAGCGCCGTGCCCCAGCCGAGCTTGACGATGTCGACCGCGTCGCCGGCGACCTCCATCAGGCCGTCGACCTCCGCGCACGTCAGGCCCTTGTCCAACACGTGGGTGAGCCCGCGCTCGCGCGGCTTGAGGGTGCGTTCCGGGAGGTCGAGGAAGCCGGCCACTTGCTCAAGCTCTACGACCGGCGCCTACGGCGTGGTCGTCGAGGCCTGGGGCGACGTGTTCTGGTCGGCGCCGACCGTCACGACGACCGTCGCCTTGTCGCCCGCGATCGTCTTCGACCCGGCTGAGAGCGGCTGGATCGAGTCGGACTGCACGTCGATGGCCTTCGCCACCGCGTCGGCCTCGGCACGGTGGCCGGGCGCGAACTCCACGAGGGTGGCCGACCGGGTCTGCGTCGCGGCGTTGGTCACGGTTCCGATCTTGAACTTGGTGTTCTGGAGCCGGGTGGCGACGCCGCGGGCGAGGCCGGGGACCGTCGTGCCGTTGAGGACCGCGACCTCGTAGGTGCCGGGGGCGGGCGCGGCGGTGGCGGTCTTGGAGGTCTTCTTCTTCGACGCGCCGCTCGCGGACTTCGTGGTCGACGACGCGCCCGGATTGGCGATCGTGTTCGGCTGCTGCGTGCCGCTGTCCGATCCGCCGAGCACGCCGGTGAGCAGGACGACGAGGACGCCCACGACCACGACGAGCGCGGCGAGCGCGCCGAAGAGGGCCTTGCGCGAGCGCGGCGGGTCGTCCTCGTCGTCGGGGCCGTAGTTCGTGCGCGTGGTGCCCGGCGGGATGGCGGCGGCGGGGCCGTTGCCGACGCGCAGCGGCTCGCCCGGCCTGGCGGCCGGCGGCGACGCGGCGGCGCCGTTGGCGGCGGCGGGCTGGACGGTGGTCGGCTGCTGGGGCGCGCCGGGCACGACGGGCCTGGGCGGCGCGCCGGGAGGCGTCGCGGTGGCGGCGCCGGCGGCGGTCGCGGCGGCGGCAGCGGCAGCCGCCGGGGCCGGGACGCCCTGGGCCTGGCCCGCGGGGGTCGCGGCGGCGGGGCGCGGCACGACCGGCTGCGCCGGCCGTTGCGGCTGCGCGACGACGCGCTGCTGGGCGGCGGCGACCGCGCGGTCCTGCAGGTCGAGCGCGCGCTCGGGTGCGCGGCCCGCCCACTCGCGCAGGCGCTTCAGCTCACGCGCTTGCGCGAAGTACAGCAGCGACAGGATGGCGAGGCCGAGCACCGACGCGAAGCCGGCGTACGCCCCGTACTGCTCGATCTTGTCGGTGACCGAGAGGGCCAGGATGGACGACATGCAGGGCGCCATGCTAGAGAACGGCGCGGTCCGCCCCGCCACCGGCCTCGTCCTGCACGTCGGTGTTCAGGCTGCTGACAGGTGCGATCTCGCGCAGCTCCGAGAACTCGGCGACCTTCGCGGCGAGCGCGGCGGCGTCGCCCTCGAGCACGAGAAGCCCGACCTCGTCGAACATCGTCTCGACCACCTGCGGGTCCAGCCGATCGCGCTCCGCGCGCAGGATCTTCTCGGCCGGCGTGGGCTGCGTGCGCTCGTAGGGGTTGAACAGCTCCTCGAAGAGCTTCTCCCCCGGGCGGCGCCCGACCTCCTCGATCACGATGTCCTCGCCGGGGCGCAGGCCGCTCAGCTCGATCATGGTCTCGGCGAGGTGCCAGATCGAGACGGGCTCGCCCATCTCGAGCACGAAGATCTCGCCGCCGGCGCCCAGCGAGCCGGCGCGGATGACGAGCTGCACGGCCTCCGGGATCGTCATGAAGTAGCGCGTCATGCGCTTGTCGGTGACGGTGACGGGGCCGCCGAGCCCGATCTGGCGGCGGAAGATCGGGACGACCGAGCCCGAGGAGCCGAGGACGTTGCCGAAGCGGACGATCGCGAACCTCGTGTTCGGCCAGCGGTCCTGCGCGGCCTCGACGGCGAACTCGGCGAGCGCCTTGGAGGCGCCCATGACGGTCGCCGGCGTGACGGCCTTGTCGGTGGAGACCTGGACGAAGCGGCGCACGTCGTGCTCGCCGGCGACGCGGGCGAGCAGGCGCGTGGCGAGCGCGTTGTTGCGCACGGCCTCGACCGGGTTGAGCTCCATGAGCCCGACGTGCTTGTAGGCGGCGGCGTGGAAGACGACGGTCGGCCGGTGCTCGGCGAAGACCTCGCGCATCCGCTCGCCCTCCTTGCAGTCGGCGAGCACGACGGCCAGCGACGACGGGTGGACGTGGCGGTCGTCCTCCAGCTCGCGCTGGATGCGGAAGAGGTTGTCCTCGGCGTGGTCGAGCAGGATCAGCTTGCGCGGCGCGACGCGCGAGATCTGGCGGCAGAGCTCCGAGCCGATCGACCCGCCAGCGCCGGTGACCATCACGACCTCGTTCTGGAGGTAGCGGCCGACGCGGTCGAGCTCCATCCGGATCGGCTCGCGGCCCAGGATGTCCTCGACCTCGACCGGGCGCGCCTGGCGCACGACGTTGCCGCCGCCGGTCTTGAGCAGCTCGAAGACCGTCGGGAGCGTCCTGACCTGGATGCCGCGCGCGCGGCAGGCGGAGACGACGGCGGCGCGCAGCGTGCCGGGCGCCGAGGGGATCGCGATCGTGACCTCGTCGGGCTCGGCCTCGTCGAGGATCCTCGGCAGCTCGGCGGTGCGGCCCAGGACGCGGACGCCCTCGACGCGCATCCTGTACTTGGTCGGGTCGTCGTCGACGAAGCCGACGGGGCTGAGGCCGAGGTCCGGGTTGCGCAGGATCTCGCGCAGGACGAGGCGGCCGCCGTCGCCGGCGCCGACGATCAGGACGCGGCGGGCGCCGGGGCGGGGCCTGAAGCCGCTGAGCGGCCGCTCGTAGACCGTGCGGGCGACGAAGCGCGACCCGCCGATGAGCACCAGCGAGAGCAGGAAGAACGAGCCCAGGACGCCGGTCGGGACCGAGAGCGTGACCTCGCCGTGCGAGCCGGACCGGACGATCACCGGGTGCGTGAGCGCGTTGAAGGCCGGGACGAACAGCGTCGCGACGATGACGGCCTGGAAGATCCCGACGTAGTCGCGCTGGCCGGCGTAGCGCCAGAACTTCTCGTAGAGGCCGAACATCGTGAAGATGAGCAGCGAGGCCGCGACGACGTAGGGCAGCGTCGCCGCGAGGAGGTCGGCGTAGTCGCTCGGGATCCCGCCGTCGAAGCGGAGACGGAAGGCGAGGAGGTAGGCCAGCGCAACCAGCGCCGCGTCGATGCCGAGCTGCGGCAGCGAGTGACGGTGGAGGGGAAGCGCAGCCGAGCGAATCCGTCGGCGCATCCGGCGCATTGTAGGGAGCGCGCCGGTCTCAAGCCTCAGGATCGCGTTCCGATCACCCGGGGGAGATGGTGAGAGCGATCGTCCTCGGCGCCGGCCCGGCCGGCGAGCGCCACGCGCGCGCGTTTCGCGCCCTGGCCGATCGCTGCCTGGTCGCCGGTGTCTACGACCCGGAGCCCGAGGCCGCCAAGCAGCTGTCGATGACGCTCGGGGTGCCGTGGCTGGAGGCGCTCGAGCCGGCGTTCCAGGAGGCGCACGTCGCGATCGTCGCCGGCCGCGTCGCGACCCGTCCGCGCCTGGCGCGCGCCGCGCTGGAGGCCGGGCTGGACGTGCTGATCGAGCCGCCGCTCGCGCCCGACGTCGAGGCCGCGCACGGGCTGCTGAGCGCGATCGTCCGCGCGCCGCGCCGTCCCGTCGCGCAGGTGGCGTTCGACGAGCACTACGACCCGGTGGTGCGGGAGCTGCGCGCGCTGGTCGCCGACCAGACGCTGGTCGCCGTCCACGCCGACCGGATGGATCCCGGACTCGGCGGGCCACATGCTGACGTCGACGTCGTCAGCGAGCTGATGGTGCAGGACCTGCAGTTCGTGATGGCCCTGCGCGGTGAGCCGATCGCCGCGACGCAGGCCGCGGGGCGCCGCGTCCGCCGCGGCGGTCCGGTCGACCACGCGCAGGCGCTGCTGGTGATGGAGGACGACATGGTCGCCTCGCTGGTGGCCTCCCGCGCCGGCGGCGCACGCGTCCGGCATCTGTGGGTGACGACGACGCAGGCCGAGATCCGCGCCGACCTCGAGACCCGCGTGATCGAGGCCGTGAGGTCGACGGCGACGATGGGCCGCCACGAGTCGATCGCCCAACGCATCGCCCTTCCCGCCGAGGACGCGGCCGTCGCGCAGGCGGCGGCGTTCCTCCGCTACGTCGACCGCCGCACCGCACCCGAGGTCGGAATCGGCCAGGCGATCGCCTGCCAGGAGGCGTCGGAGGCGATCCTGAAGCGCATCGAGCTGATCGCGCATCGCCCGGCGATGCGGCGGGGGCCGCAGGCGGCGTAGGGGGCGATGCGCCCGCATCTGCCCGGCGATGCGCCGGGGGCCGCAGGCGGCGTAGGGGGCGATGCGCCCGCATCTGCCCGGCGATGCGGCGGGGGCCGCAGGCGGCGTAGGGGGCGGGCGGCGCGGCGGAGTTGCTCGCCGCGGCGCGTGCGCTTGGGGTGAGCAGCGCAGGCGTTGGTCCGTGCTGCGGCGCGGGGTTTGCTTCGCATCTAGGGCGAGGCAGTTGAGGTGGTGCTCCGCGCTGTCGGTGTGGCTCGTCCTTTGTGGTGCTTCCGGGGCGAGTTCGGGGCCGAATCGCCGGGACCGCGAGGGTCAACGGTGGTTTTGGGTTCGTATAGGACCCAAAGACGCCGTTGACCTCCCCACGGGCGGGTCATTCGTAGGCAGTGGCCCATATAGGGCTACGCGATACGAACGACCTCGCGCCGTCCCGCGATGCGCTCCCGAAACGCCTGCCCCAGGGCGGCCGAGGCACGCCGACAGCGCGGAGCGGCGCCGCAACTGCCTCACGCCCTAGGTGCGAAGCAGACCACGCCACGCAGCACGACCAACGCCCGCGCTGCTCACCAACAACGCCGGCCCGGAGCACCCCCCAGCACTACAGACCCAAAGGCGCCAGCGCCAGCGCCAAGAGCTCCCGCGGATCCCGCCGCACCCGGTCCACCCCCGGCACAGCACCACCCGAGCGCTTGACGACCACGACCTCCGACGCCGACGTCAGCTTGGCCATCCGCCCCTCCCGGATCAGCCACTCGTCGACCGCCCCCAGCCGCCCCTCGAACGTCGTCCAAACCGGCGTCCCGAGCGCGACCGCCTCGCGGTTCATCGTCCCGCCCGCCGACACCACCACGTCGCCGTAGGCGATCAGCGACTGCGCGTCGATCGCGCGCTCGGGCACGATGAAGCCGCCGGCCTTCGCCAGCTCGGCGCGTTGTGCGTCGACTCGAGGAAGGACGACAACTTGGGCCTGGTCGCGGAGCGCCAGCAGGACGTCGCCGAAGAGGTCGTTCTCGAAGCGGTGGTAGAGCGACACGCTCGGCGGCGTGCGGACGACGGCAAGAGGCTCGCGCACGTCGACGCCCAGCTCGTCCAGCACCGCCGGGTCCGCCTCGAAGTCCGCGAGGTAGTACTCCTCCTTGAGCCCCGCGTAGTGATGGATCTTGCCCCGGGCGCCGTACGGGTACAGGCGCTCGTCCGGGATCGCCTCCGGCACGACGACCGCCTGGCACAGCCGGCAGTTGACCGTGTGCTGGACCTTGGCCCACTCGTAGTCGAACATCGTGCTCCGCGGCACGCGCAGCGCGGTCGCCGCGACCGAGATGTCGTTGGAGCCGTGGCCGATCGCGATGTCGAACCTCCGCCCGCGCCCGTACTTCCACAACGCGAGCGAGCGATCGGCCAACCCAATCGCCTTGGCCCCGAGCTTCGCGCCGCGGTGGCGGCCGATGACGTCGCAGTCGATCCCGAACCGCTCGCACAGCGCGACCGTCTGGGCGAAGTCGCGGGCGGTCACCGCGACCTCCGCCCCGTCGGCCTGCAGCGCCGCGATCAGCGGGCGCAGGACGAGGACGTGCGGCGAGTTGGTGAGGTCGAACCAGGCGCGCAAGGCGCGGACGCTACCGCGAGACCTCTAGCGCGCGGCGAGCACCGCGCCCTTCACGGCCTCGACGACCTCGGCGACCTGCTCGGCGCCCAGCGCCGCCGACATCGGGATCGCCAGGTGCGTGCGGGCGGCCTCGGCGGTGGCGGGCAGCGGGACGCGGGGTGCCCACCGCGCCATCGGCGGCTGGGCGTGGACCGGCGTGCGGTAGTAGGGCCGCGCCCCGATGCCGGCCTCGGTCAGCGCGCGGGCCAGCGCGTCGGACTCGGGGTGGCGGATGACATACAGGTGCCAGGCCGGCCGGGCGCCAGGAGCGGCGCGCTGGAGCTCGACCACACCCTCCAGGGCCGCGGCGTAGGCGTCGCCGGCGGTCGCCCGCGCCTCCGCCCACTTGTCCAGGTGCGGCAGCTGAACGCGCAGGATCGCTGCCTGGAGCTCGTCGAGGCGGCTGTTGTAGCCGATCTCCACGTAGTCGGTCTTGTCCTTGGACCCGTGGAAGCGCAGCGTCCGCACGCGCTCGGCCAGCTCGGCGTCGCGGCAGGTGATCGCGCCGCCGTCGCCCATCGCGCCGAGGTTCTTCGACGGGTAGAAGGAGAACGTCGCGATCGTGCCGAGCGCGCCCGGCCGGCCGGCCGCCGACGTCGAGCCCGCGGCCTGCGCCGCGTCCTCCAGGACCGGGACGCCGAGCGCCTCGATCTCCGCGATCGGCGCGACGTTGCCGAACAGGTGGACCGCGATGACCGCCTTGGTCTTCGGCGTCAGCACGGCCTTCACCGTCTCGGCCGTGACGCACAGCGTCGCCGGGTCGACGTCGCAGAAGACCGGCGTCGCGCCGGTGGCCGGGATCGCCTCGGCGCTGGCCCAGAACGTGAACGACGGCACGACGACCTCGTCGCCCGGGCCGACGCCCAGCGCGCGCAGCGCGATCGTGATCGCCTCGGTGCCGTTCGCGACGCCGATCGCGTGGCCGGCGCCGAGGTAGGCGGCGAACTCGGTCTCGAACGCCGAGACCTCCGGGCCGAGGATGAAGTGGCCGCCGTCGAGGACGCGATGGACGGCCGCGCGGATGTCCGCGCGCAGCGGGGCCTGCGGCGTGGTCGGATCGAAGAGGGGTACGGGCACGCGAAGGAAGGCTAAACGGTGCGTGCGACACCGCCACGGCCGGAAGTCGAGGCTTGCTGCCGGCACGGCCTCCGCCCCGCATTCAGGTGAAGCTCAGGTCAAAGTCCCTAGGCTGTCCGCGATGCCGCTCTACGCCGCCGCGCTGGTCCTCGCCTCCGTGACCGACAAGCTCGCGGACTTCGCCACCAGGGTCGTCGGCGACCTCGGCCTGCCCGGGATCTTCCTCCTGATGGTGCCCGAGAGCGCGTGCATCCCGATCCCGTCGGAGGCCACGATGCTCTTCGCCGGGTTCAACGTCAGCGAGGGCAAGTACTCGCTGTTCGCCGCCGTGGCGGTCGGCTCGATCGCGAACCTGATCGGCTCCTGGATCGCCTACGCGGTCGGCTATTACGGCCGGCTCGAGCTGCTGGAGCGCCACAAGGTCTTCCACGTCAAGCCCGAGCACCTCGCGATCACCGAGCGCTGGTTCGAGCGCTGGGGTTCGTGGGCCGTGTTCTTCAGCCGGATGCTGCCGGTCGTGCGCACGTTCATCTCGCTGCCCGCCGGCGCCGCCCGGATGCCGTTCGTGCGCTTCAGCGTGCTGACGCTCGCCGGCTCCATCCCCTGGGTCCTGATGCTGACGCTCGTCGGCAAGGCCGCGCGCGACAACTGGAGCGACTGGAAGGACCGGCTGCACTACGTCGACTACGGCGTCGCCGTCCTGATCGTGGCCGGCGTCGCGTACCTCGCGCTGCGCTGGTGGCGCGGCCGCCGCCGCGTCGCGGCGACCGATGTCGCCTGATCCGCCGGCGCTGCCCCTCGCCCACGCCGTGGTGCTCGGCGCGCTGCACGGTCCCGCCGAGCTGGTCCCCGTCTCGTCCTCGGCGCACGTCGCGCTCGTCCCGCAGCTGCTGGGCTGGCCCGCGGCCGAGCTGGACGACGACCTCCGCAAGGCCCTCGAGGTCGCCCTGCACGCCGGGACGCTCGGCGCCCTGCTCGTGCTCGTGCCGTGGCCGCGACCGGCCTGGGC